>JAITML010000016.1 GCA_031277395.1 Methylobacillus sp.
CGTTACGTCGATATATGGCACGACGTTGATCTGGTTCATCAGGCGGCGGCCGCCTCTGCCGCGCGCCATCAGGCTTTCCTCTGCAGGATGTTGGAAAATTCCTCGATGAAACTTTCGTAACGCACCGCGAGGCGATCAACATCGGTGGCGAAACGGTTGTACGCAAGCACCGCTGGAATCGCGGCGAACAAGCCCATCGCGGTGGCGATGAGCGCTTCGGAAATGCCGGGTGCGACGTGCGCGAGCGTGGCCGAGGCGACATTGGCCAATCCGCGGAATGAATTCATGATGCCCCAGACTGTGCCGAGCAAACCGATATACGGCGCGATTGAACCCACGGATGCGAGGAAGGGCAGATGCGCGTCCAGATCATCCATTTCACGATTGAACGCGGCTTTCATCGCGCGGCGCGAGCCTTCCATGAGATCGCTGATTTCCATGCCGCCCTGCGTTTTCAGCCGCGCGTATTCCTTGAATCCGGCCTCGAAAATCAACGCCATGCCGCGCGCGCGGCGGCCTGTGGAAATGCTTTCGTACAGATTGTTGAGGTCGCCGCCATTCCAGAACGCGCGTTCGAATGAGTCGGCATCATTCTCGACGCGGCGTATGGTGAACAACTTGAGAAAGATGTACCACCACGACATCAGCGAAGCGAGCAACAACAACGCCATCACGATCTGCACCGGAATCGAGGCGCCGGTAATCAGACTGAGCAGCGACATATCGGAAGAAATATTCATGTTGATTTTTCTCTACGTTACCTTGGTAATTTTTTCTCTGACAGATGGCGGAATCGCAATCGGTTTGAAGCGCTCCGCATCCACACACACAACTTCGACTTCGGCATCGGTCAGCACTTCGTCACCGCGCAAAATCCGCTGCCTGAATTGCAAAAGACTGCGACCCGAGTCCGACAGTTCCGTAACCACATCCAGCATGTCATTGAAACACGCCGGCTTCCGGTATTTTAAACGGACTTCGCGCACCACAAACAAAATGCCAGGATCAATTCGCAGCGCGGGTTGCTCAAAGCCCAGACTGCGCAGCCACTCGGTGCGCGCGCGCTCCATGAACTTGAGATAGTTGGCATGATAAACCACGCCGCCGCCGTCCGTATCTTCGTAATAGACGCGCACCGGCCAGACGAATTCATTCATCGAATAATCGCCCGCTGAAGTCGGAAGGCGGGGCAAGCCCGAAATGCTCATAGGCCAGCCGGGTTGCGACGCGACCACGCGGCGTGCGCATGAGATAGCCTTGCTGAATCATGTAGGGCTCCAGCACGTCTTCTATGGTGTCGCGCTCCTCGCCGATTGCAGCAGCGAGATTGTCCAGTCCGACCGGGCCGCCGCTGAATTTTTCCAGCACCGCCGTGAGCAGCTTGCGATCCATCACGTCGAAGCCGAGCTTGTCCACGTCCAGCATCTTGAGTGCGGCATCGGCGATATCGGCCGAGACGATGCCGTTGCCCTTCACCTGCGCGTAGTCGCGCACACGGCGCAGCAGACGGTTGGCGATACGCGGTGTACCGCGCGAGCGGCGGGCGATTTCGAGCGCGCCGGCTTCTTCCAGCGCGACATCCAGCAGCCCGGCGGAACGATGGACGATGCGTGCGAGTTCGTCCGGCGTATAAAACTCCAGCCGGGCGACGATGCCGAAACGGTCGCGCAGTGGATTGGTGAGCATGCCCGCGCGCGTGGTTGCGCCCACGAGCGTGAACGGCGGCAGATCAAGCCGCACGGAGCGCGCGGAAGGCCCTTCGCCTATCATGATATCGAGCCGGTAATCTTCCATCGCGGGATACAGGATTTCCTCGATCACGGGCGAGAGCCGGTGGATTTCGTCGATGAACAGCACATCGTTGGGTTCGAGATTGGTCAGCAGCGCCGCGAGGTCGCCCGCGCGTTCCAGCACCGGCCCCGAGGTCTGGCGCAGATTGACACCCATCTCGCGCGAAATGATGTGCGCGAGCGTGGTTTTGCCGAGCCCGGGCGGGCCGAACAGCAGCACATGGTCGAGCGCCTCGGCGCGCCCGCGCGCGGCATTGATGAATATTTCCAGTTGGCCGCGCGCTTTCTCCTGGCCGATATACTCGTCCAGCGCCTTGGGGCGCAGCGCGCGCTCCAGCGCTTCTTCCTCGCGGCTTTGCGGTTCGGCGGTTATGAGTCTGTCAGTTTCTATCATTTTTCAGGCTCTAACCTTTCGCCAGAGTTTTGAGTGCCTGCCGTATGCCTTCCGACACGGAAAGATCCGGTGGCAATTGCTTGACCGCCGAGAGCGCCTCGCGTTCGTTGTAGCCGAGCGCGAGCAGGGCATTGAGCGTGTCGTGGCCGGGGTTGGGCGTGGCCGCGCCGCCGGAAGTTGTGGCTATTGCCGCGCCCAGCTTGTCTTTGAGTTCCAGCAACAAACGCTCGGCAGTTTTTTTGCCTATGCCGGGAATGCGCGTGAGCAAGCCCGGCTCCTGCAGGGTGATGGCCTGCGCGAGATCGTCCACGGAAAGACCGGAGAGTATGCCGAGCGCGGATTTCGCACCTATGCCATTGACCTTGAGCAATTGACGAAAGGTCGCGCGTTCGCGCTCGGTAGCGAAGCCGTAGAGCAATTGCGCGTCCTCACGCACGATAAACTGGGTATGCAATGTCACGCGCTCGCCATTCGCGGGCAGGTTGTAAAACGTGCTCATCGGCACCTCGACTTCGTAGCCGACGCCGCTCACATCCAGCAGCACTTGCGGCGGATTTTTTTCCAGCAACACGCCTGTCAGCCGTCCGATCACACCAGTCTCCCGCCTTTTACCCTGAATCCTGCCGTTGCGAGACGCCCCAAACCTTGCCCGCCGTGCGCGTGGCAAATCGCGCAGGCCAGCGCATCCGCCGAATCCGGCTTCGGCAGTCCCGGCAATTTAAGCAAACGTTTTACCATTTCCTGCACCTGTTCCTTGGCAGCGTGGCCGTTGCCAACCACGGATTGCTTGACCTGCAACGCAGTATATTCCGCCACCGGCAAATCGCGCATGACCGCCGCTGCAATCGCCGCGCCGCGCGCCTGACCCAGCAGCAGGGTGGATTGCGGATTGACGTTGACGAACACTTTTTCAACCGCGACCTGCTCCGGCGCGTAAGTCGCGATGACTTCCGCAAGACCATCCAGTATCACCTTGAGCCGCTGCGGCAATTCGCCTTCGCCGGATTTAATGGTGCCGCTGGCGATATAGTCCAGTTTTTCACCATTTTTTGCTATCACCCCGAAACCGGTCTGGCGCAGGCCGGGGTCGATACCGAGAATGTGAACCGTGTTAATGGCTTACTCTTCGATCACGGCGGAGGTATACACCTCCTGCACATCATCAAGATCATCGAGCGCATCCAGCAGTTTCTGCATGCGCGCGGCATCGTCGCCGGTGAGTTCGATTTCCGTGGCGGCTTTCATGGTTACTTCGGCGACTTCGGGTTTGAGGCCGGCTTGCGCCAGCGCTTCATTGACTGCGCTGAAATCATTGGGCGCAGTGATAACTTCCACGCTGCCATCGTCATTTGCGATGATGTCTTCCGCGCCTGCTTCCAGCGCGATTTCCATGATTTTTTCTTCGTCCGCGCCGGGTGCGAACAGCAGCACACCGCAATGTTTGAACAGGAAAGCAACCGAACCGTCGGTGCCGAGATTGCCGCCGAATTTGCTGAAGGCATGACGCACATCGGCGACAGTGCGGGTTTTGTTGTCGGTCATGCAATCGATCATCACCGCTGCGCCGTTGATGCCGTAACCTTCGTAGCGCAGTTCTTCGTAGTTGACGCCTTCCAGTTGGCCGGAGCCGCGTTTGACCGCGTTTTCGATATTATCCTTGGGCATGGATTCGGCCTTGGCCTTTTCAATCGCGAGCCGCAGGCGCGGATTGAGCGTCGCATCACCGCCGCCCAGCTTGGCCGCTACCGTGATTTCCTTGATAAGCCGCGTGAAAATTTTGCCGCGCTTCGCGTCCTGGCGGCCTTTGCGATGCTGGATATTGGCCCATTTGCTGTGCCCTGCCATGTGTGCAACCCTTGCTGTCTGAAAACTGCCGGAATTTTAGCATAGTGCCAAGGCACTACAGATGAGTTCGCACCGTTGCTTAATCCTGCCCCATCGCAGGCTCGACTTCCGTATGCTTGCGTATGCTGATATACGATATCACCACAAGCGACAGCCCGATCAGCACCATGCCCGTACCTTCCGCGGCATCCGGCACTTCATTGAGTTGCGCCCATGCGGCCAGTACGCCAATCACCGGCGCGAGCATCGAGGTCATGCTCGCGATGCCTGCCGCGAGTCGCTGCAAGGCGTACAGCCACAGCAGCCAGGCCAGCGCGTTGCAAAATACGGCGTTGAAGATGACCGCGCCTATGAACGGCAGCGTCCACTGAATCGGTTGCGCCGGCACGAGGAATGCCACCACCACCAGCGGCAGCGAGCCGAACAGCATCTGCCAGGCAGTGAGCGACAGCAGATCGAGATCCGGCTTGCGATGATGCAGCTTCTTCGCGACGATCACCGCCAGCGCCCAGAACACGCCGCCGAGTATCGCAAGCAGCATGCTGAACCAGTCTGCACCGAGATGCAGCGGATCGAGTATGAACAGCAGCCCCATCACCGACAGGCCGACTGCAAGCCATTGCAGCCCCTTGATCTTTTCGCCCAGCAGCGGCCACGCGAGCAGCATGGTCCAGAACGGCATGGTGTAACACAGCACGGCCGTCTTGCCCGCGCCGCCTTGAACCAGCGCCCAGATGATGAGCCCGGTAAAACCGCAGGTTTGCAGTATGCCGAGCAAAATCAGCGACGGCACTTCCCGCGGCTTGAGTGGTCGCCGCATCACCAGCAACAGCGCCATAAGGCACAGCGCGCCAAGAAAAGTGCGCAGCGCGCCGAACTGGAACGCGCCGGAGTAATTGAGCGCGTGCTTCATTACCACCCAGTTGTAGCCCCACAGCGCGGCCAACAGCAACAGGGCAGCAAATGCGCGTACCGCTTCGGAAGTTCTGGACATGGACTGGCTACCGGATGAAGATCAGTTCCAGATATGCGTATGGGTCTTCCAGCTACCGTCGGCTTGCTTGCGGAACAGCAGGTGCAGATTGCCGCGGAATTCCTGGCGCTGGCCTTGTGCATCGACGGCGGCCGCGCTCCAGAATCCGCGCTGAAACGCGAAGTTGTCATCGCCGCCGGTTTCGACGATTGCTATCTTGTGATCGACGACGCCCTGCGCGAACAGATTGCTCCAGAACTCCCGGATCGCCTTGCTGCCGGTTTGCGGCGCGGAGCCGGGCGGCAGCAGCGTGGCCGTCTCGTCATACATTGCGGCCAGCGCGTCGGCTTGTTGCTTGTTGAAGGTCGCGTCCCAGCGGGTGTTGAGTTCATTCAATGTGGCTTGCATTTTCAAATCTCCTTTAAGGTTAAAACAATGAAATAAATGACTATTCAGTTCGGCCAAACGCCGGAATACCGTTGTTGATGAGGTCCAGCATGGCGCACAATGTCTTGCGCTGCGGCTCTTTCAGCGCGGCCATGCACTCGCGCAGGCGGCTGTAGTAATCCGGCATCACCGTATCCAGCTTGCTCTGGCCTGCTGCCGTCAACCTGATCAAAACGCGCCGCCTGTCCCCGGAATCAAAAACGCGCTCGACCAAACCGTCACGCTCCAGACCATCAATCAACCCGGTCATCGTGGCGCGGGTCACGCCCGCTTTCTCCGCAAGCGCCGAAGGCGTGGAGTGCAACGCCTCCTCGCGCATGAGCAGGATCAGCACCCACCAGCGGCCTTGCAACAACCCGTGTTTGCTCAGGCAGGCATCGAGCGCCACGGAAAGATCGGTGGCCACGCGCAGCAGATGCAGGAATGTCGAGATCGCGCTGATATCCGCCTGGGGATAACGTTGCGCAAATTTTTTGAGCACTTCCGTGCTGGGGAGGTCGCGTAGCTGTAACATAATTAGCTACATTATAATTAGCTAGCTAATTATGTCAAGCATTAAACAAAACTACGCATGGAGGAGAGAACCATGAACACCGTAAAACAATTGCTGGACGCAAAAATATTCATGGGTTTCAAATAAATTTAACAGGGATAAAACTGCGAGACGCCAGTATAAACAAGGCGTGGAAAACCGCTTGCAATTCTCGTAAAACGCGCAATACTTCCACCATAAAAGCACTTCAAAAAAACACCACTCAAGGAGAGAGCGTCATGAAAACCGTAAAGCAATTGCTGGACATCAAAGGTCACCTTGTATTAACAATTTCCCCCAAGGCCACCATATTGGAGGCATTGAATATCATGGCGGAAAAACAGGTGGGCGCGCTGCTTGTCATGCAGGGCGACCGTCTGGTCGGAATTTTTTCCGAACGTGACTACGCGCGCGGCGTCGCGGCCAAAAACGATGTCTCGCGCGACACGCCGGTCGAAAACATGATGACGCCCGAAGCGCGGCTGATTACCATCACGCCCGAGCAGATGATGGACGAGTGCATCAACCTCATAAACGACAAGCGCATTCGCCACCTGCCCGTGCTGGATAACGGCAAGGTTGTCGGCGTGCTTTCCATTGGCGATCTTGTGAAAGCCGTCATTGAACACCAGCAGCTCTTCATTCAACAACTGGAAGAGTATGTCCGAACCTGATTCACTTTTTGTCATTACTTTCAGTGTGATGGCGATGCCGGGTTTGGTCGCAAACCCGCTTCCGTCCAAACAGGAAATACACTAGTGCGAAATCAGTCATGTGTTTCTTGATCGCTGATTAATCAAAAAAAGCTATACTTCCCCGGGAAACCGCGCTGATTCCGCGATATTTATATTGGAAGGAAGGTGAACCGTGAACGGTGTACAACGCTATACAAAAATTGCGATCATTCTGCACTGGGTGATTGCATTGCTGATTATTTTCCTGTTGATTCTCGGGCTGTGGCTGGGCACGCTGCCTGAGCAATCTCCCTTGGCGGCGAGTTTTGACCTTTTCAATCTGGGTCTTTACACCGTCACGATGCCGGAGCCATTCTATGTAAACTCCTTCTACTTCAATCTGCACAAGTCGCTGGGCGTCACCGTGCTGGTGCTTATTGCGTTGCGGGTTTTATGGCGGCTGACCCACGCTGCCCCGCCGCTCCCCGACAGCATGCAAGCCTGGGAAAAGCTGTTCGCGCATCTGGGGCATATCGGGCTGTATATTCTCATGATAGTCATACCGGTGAGCGGCTTCATCATGTCCTGGTACGGCAAATACGGTGTTGCGTGGTTTGGCGTGACGCTGGTGGAGCCCCTAAAGAATGAAAGTGTGAGCCATTTCTTCGGAGAAGTGCATGAGTACGCTTCCTGGGCGCTCATTGCTTTGCTTGTTATTCATATTCTCGCCGCGATCAAGCACAAGCTGATCGACAAGGATACCGTCATGCAACGTATGTCCCTGCGCGGCTGATTTGCAAAAACACCAAGGGTGCAGCCCATCCTTCCAACCGGCGCATTGCGTTTTTGACAAGCCGCATGCGCCGGTTTTTTGCGCCTGATCATACCTGCATATCCTTGATGGAATCAGCTGCGTGGGCTACTCTGTAAGCGCACTTTGAGAAAAATCAGGAAATTCAGAAGTGAGAAACACCCATGCTATTTTTCTTCTCGTTTTTTGCTGCTTGTTGTCCGCGTGCGGCAAAAAACTCACGCCTGAAGAGCAGGCGGCTGTTGCCTGGGAAAACCTGCAAGCTCGCGCCGAACGCGGGGATGCCAAGGCGCAGCTCAAACTTGGCATAAAGTGTCAGTTGGAAGGAAATCATGCCGAAGCCGAGGCATGGTATAAAAAGGCCGCTGACCAAGGGCATCCGGACGGCCAATACAATCTGGCGGCGCATTTGTGGATGGAGCCGGGTGTGGACAACAAGGCCGGAGAGTTGTTTGCCAAGGCGGCGGAAGGCTATCTCGCAGCCGCCAGGCAGGGGAATGTCCGGGCGCAATATTATCTCGGTGATATGTATTCTTCAGCAACAGGCGTCGAGCAAGATTTCACGCAAGCGATTTTTTGGCTTCGCAAAGCTGCCGATCAGGGAAATGCGGATGCCCAACTCAAGATAGGCGCGTTATACGAAGAAGGCTGGGAAGGGTACGGCTATCCGCAGGACTATGCGCTGGCTGCTGACTGGTATCGCAAGTCCGCCGAACAGGGAAATGCCGCAGCGCAGGAAATCCTTGCCGACATGTACGATTTTGGTCAGGGAGTCGCACAAGACAAGGAGCAGGCGCTTGCGTGGCGCGAAAAAGCCCGTGAGAAAAAAGTGAATTTCTTCCAATTCTTTCCAATACACGATATGGAACCGGACAGCTCGCTCAAAATGCCCGGAGAAGAAGTTCCAAATGTCATGGACGTAATCAAGGAAATGAACAAACTGGACGGCGCGTCCGAGGGAGCACAGGAGTGAAAACAGCCATCACCCTGCTGTTCACGTTTTGTTGTATAGCGCCGGTTTTCGGTCAAACAGAGGTTCCGTTGTCTCCTGGTCAAACTGCCGCGCAAGCTCCCGATGCGTCCGAATCCGAAGTTCGCGAACGCGCTAAACAAGGCGATGCGGAGGCGCAATACACGCTCGGCATTTGGTATGGCGACGGACTCCATGGCGTCAAGCAGGACATGGACCAAGCTACCGCGTGGCTGCGCAAGGCGGGCGAGCAGGAACATATCGGAGCGCAGCGCCGGCTCAGCTCCATGTATTGGCATGGCCTTGGTGTCGAGCGCAACCAAAAGGAGAGTGTTGCGTGGCTGCGTAAAGCCGCCGAACAGGGCGATGCCGATTCGCAATACGGCCTTGGCTGGCTGTACGCGCAGGGCAGCGGTGTCGCGCAGGATAAAACGCAGGCAATCGCATGGTGGCGCAATACGACCTTGGCAAGGCTTATGAGGAAGGTTTTGGTGTTGAGCAGGACTTTAAGCAAGCTTTCGAGTGGTATCGCAAAGCCGCTGAGCAAGGGAATTCTGCGGCACAATTTGCGCTTGGCAGAATGTACGAGGAAGGTCGTGGCGTTGAGCGAGACCCTGAAAAAGCAGAGGAATGGAATCGCAAGGGATCGATTAATGCCCCGGTGATTTGACATGAAACTCCCGCGTGAATATGCAAATCCGCCGTACGATAAAGAACAATCTCTGGACAAAAGATAAACTACAGGAATCACGAATGAAGAAAATCGCTATCGCTTTGGTGCCTGCTTTTCCCAACAAGTTTCCTGAAGCCATGCTATTGATGAGAAATAGCGCTGCCGCATTGATGCTTGCGCTCTGTTTCGCGCTCACGGCCTGCGATCAGCCGGAAAAGCCTGATGCGCCGATCACATCCGCTGCGCGTGTGCTGCGTGAGCAGGCCGAACGCGGCAGTGCCGAGGCGCAATTCCAATTGAGTGTCGCGTATCGCTACGGCACCAATGTCGAGCTGGATACCGCGCAAGCTGTTGCATGGATGCGCAAATCCGCCGAGCAGGGCTACGCGCCCGCGCAGACCGCGTTGGGTGTGATGTACAAGGACGGTTTCGGTGACATCAAGCGCGATGATGCGCAGGCGGTGGTCTGGTTTCACCGTGCCGCTGAGCAGGAAGAACTTTCCGCGTATCATCAACTGGGTCTTGTTTATGCGGAAGGTCGCGGCGTCGCGCAGGATGCTGCGCAAGCTGTCGATTGGCTGCGCCGTGCCGCCGAACGCGGATACGCGCCTTCCCAATATCAACTCGGCATGATGTACGAGCAGGGGCAAGGCATGGCGCGTGATGATATTCAGGCTGCCGACTGGTACCGCAAAGCCGCTGAACAAGGGCAGGCTGACGCGCAAAACAAAATCGGCATCTTGTATCGTGACGGTCGTGGTGTCACGCGGGATGACGCGGTTGCCAGCGCATGGTTCCGCAAAGCTGCGGAGCAGGGTGTGGCGGATGCCGCGAAAAATCTGCATGCGATGGAAGACCGGGTAAGGTAGGATAAGCGGAGCTGCTTCGACAGGCTCGGAACAGACTCCGTGTAACCCATTTGCAACTACGCACCGAAAACTACGCACTGAATAGAAAAGGGATTTCAATGAAAAAAATTGCCGCTATCTTGCTCGCATTTTTCGCAGCATACATGTTTGCAGCTTGCTCCCAAACCGATCCGCCTCCGGCCGCCGCTCCGGTAAAAGAGGACGATCACGCGGCTGCCGAACGTGAAGCGGTATTGCGCGCGGCAGCCTTGGTGGACACGCTGCGCGCAAAAGCCGATCAGGGAGATGCTGACGCGCAATACGCGCTTGCCTCACGCTACGAAACCGGCGCGGGGGTCAAGGAAGACGCGAAGCAGGCCGCCGAATGGTATGCCAAGGCGCTCGCCGAATATCGCAAGGCTGC
>JAITML010000035.1 GCA_031277395.1 Methylobacillus sp.
CGTCAACGCGGCAAGGACTATTCACTCTTCCTCTCGGGACTGTATCGCACGGGTCTGGATGGCGACTCCTACGACTACGGACTCAAGGCGGGCATACGCTGGGATTTTTGAGACAGGGATCAGGAGTCAGGCTACAGGGTTCAGGTTACAGGATTCAGCAAACCCCATCCCCATCCCAGCAGCCCCCTCGCTACGCTCTCCCCCCTTGAAGGGGAAGGAGAGGTATGCGGAATTTTCAAGTCCTCCCCTTCAAGGGGAGGATTGAGGTGGGGATGGGGTTTGCTGAATCCTGTCTCCTGCTCCCTCTCCCCTCGTGGGAGAGGGGTTGGGGCGAGGGGGCGATGAACGAACAATAAACTTATAAACTACCGGATTGTTTTATAGTTCAGCTTCTACCGGTTTTACCGCTCGGAAGTGATTGAATATTCAATTGTTGTTGCTGTTGTTTGTGGTATCTTTCCTTCATCTTAGAGCATCAAAAAACAATCAGGAAACCGATACCATGAAATACCATGATTCATTTCGCGCAACCATGATTTGCATGCGCCACGAGGCATTTACAGATTTTCCTCGTCGTCGCGCATTACTCTGTTCGACAGCTTTGATGGGGTTACTTGTCACTCTGCCGGAACCTTCCTTCGCGCAGACTATCACCACGACTCAAATAGCAGGGCCGGGCGATACGTTGATTCTGACGAACGAGATAGTCCAGACGACGGCAGCGAGCGCGCTCGCGCAAAACGGAGGCACGATCATCATCAATGGCGGGTCTGTCACTTCGACGGGCGGCGTCGGCCCTGCGCTGCAGGCGGGATATCTGGGTGCAAGCATCACGGTGACCAATGTTGACATCGCCACTGCCAATGTTTTTTCCTCCGGCGCGACTGCGCCCGGTGTGCGCGCCAACCCGGACAGCACCATCACGGTGATTGGCGGAACAATCACCACGACGCAAAACAACTCCGACGGGCTGTGGTCAACGGGTGACGGTGCAACGATCAACGCCACCGGAGTGACGATTAAAACCTCCGGCGATTCTTCGACCGGCGCGGAGTTCTCCGGCCGCGGCGCCACTGCGTATGGCACCGGAGTGATGACGCTGAACGACGTTAATATCACCACCACCGGAGTGCAGTCTTATGGCCTGGCCAGCTCGCAGTCTTATGCCGTCACCCCGGGCACGCCGTTGTTGGGTGACATAGAAGTCAAAGCGGTAATGACGGGCGGCTCCATCACGACTTCCGGTTTGCGGGGAGCGGCTGTGTTTGCCAATAGCAACAACATCGTTTTTCTCACCAATGTGACGATCAACACCTCCGGCCAGCAGGGCTTCGGGGTGGAGGGGCAATACGGCGCGCAAATCACTTTGAACAACGTCGGTGTCACCACTACGGGAAATTTCGCCTACGGTCTCTACGCCATAGCCGACAATGACGACGGAGATCCCGCGACCATCACCGGAACCGGCGTGACTGTTCGGACGGCGGGCGAGCAGTCGCACGGACTGTACACTTTGGGTCTGTCCAGCATCACGTTGGCCAACAGCACAGTCACCACGACAGGGGTCGATGCCGCCGCGATTTACGGGCGAGCCAGGATAGCGCCTTTCAGTTTTGGATCGGGAGCTTCCGGCCCGGGCACCGTGAACATCACCAACAGTACGCTGATCTCCGAGCAAGGGGACGGAATCTGGGTCACGGGCACGCAATTTGATTTCGCCGATACGTTTTCGCGGATGGACGTGACATTGACTGATTCCAGCCTGACCAGCAATACGGGTGCCTGGCTCCGGGCGCAGTCCGGCCTCTCGACCGATAGTGTTCCCGTGTATGCCGCCGTCACTGTCGATGCGGATCACTCGCAGTTAAGAGGTTTTGCCCAGACAGATCTCGGCAGCACTGCGGATGTAGTCCTGCGCAACGGCTCGCTGTGGACCATGACCGGTTCATCCAACCTGACGACGCTCGAAAACAACGCGAGTACGATCAACTTTACCACGCTCGCGTCAGGCGCCAATCCGACGCTGCTTGCGAGTTACAAAACGCTGACCGTGACAAGCTATACCGGCGCGAGCGGTGTTATCGGCCTCAACAGTTGGCTGGAGAGTGATGGCTCACCTTCGGATCGCCTGGTTATCGACGGCGGGTCAGCCACCGGCACAACCGCGTTGAAATTCGCCAACACCGGCGGCGCGGGCGATCTCACCACGGGCAACGGCATACTGGTGGTTGACGCAATCAACAGCGCAACCACGGCGGCGGGCGCATTCAGTCTCGCCGCTCCGGTCACCGCCGGCCCTTATGAATACACGCTGTTCCGCAGCAGCACCGACCCAAGCGCGCCGGAAAGCTGGTATCTGCGTTCGACGCTCAACTGCAATCTTGCCCCGAATGCCGCCATCTGTGGCAATCCGCCCGTTGACCCTCCGAATTACAACATCGAAACCTCACTCAACACGGTGCTGCCATCAATGGCTCTGCTCTATGGTCGCAACCTCATGGATACGCTGCACGAGCGCGTTGGCGAAGAAACTGATCTCAACAATTTGCAGGATCGCTACCCTGATGACCGTAGCTCACTCGGCTGGGTGCGCCTCATAGGCACGCACGGCAAACAAGACGGCAGCCCGCGCGGCATTTACGGCGCCGGCGGCCCGGAATTTGACTACGACTTCTATGCCTTTCAGGGCGGCTTCGATCTCTATCGCCGCGAGCGCAACGATGGCCGCCGCGATCAGGCCGGCGTTCTGTTCTCCATCGGCGGCGCCGACGGCACGGTCACCCACTTCGACGGCACCCACGGCAAAGACCGTTTCACCGCCTACGCTCTCGGCGGTTACTGGACTCATTTTGGCCAAACCGGCTGGTATCTCGACACCGTGCTGCAAGCCACCTGGTACGACGCTGAAACCACTGCCAACCGCGGCTTCAAATCCTTCAATACCGAAGGCCTGGGTCTTGCTGCTTCAGCGGAAATCGGCAAACCCTTCCGCAATGAAAGCAACGGTTATTTCATTGAACCGCAAGCGCAGATCATCTACCAAACCATTGATCTGCACGACGCCAATCAACCCACGACCACCAGCAGCGCGCGCGTCAAATATTCCGATGTGGATTCTCTCGTAGGTCGCATCGGCGCGCGATTGGGACGCACCTGGTCACTGGATGAAAACATGCCGCACGGACGGCAGGTAACCGCCTGGATACGCCCCAATATCTGGCGCGAATTTCGTGGCGACCCCATCACAAAGATATCCTCCGCCACCGGCGACATTCCCTTCCGCGCCGACCTTGGCGGCACCTGGGGCGAGATCAACATAGGCATCAGCGCGCAGCGCAGCCTCAACACCACGCTGTTCGCCAATGCCTCCTACAACCAGCGCTTTGATGGCAATGGTTACGCCTACGATGGAAAGATCGGGGTACGGATCAACTGGTAGGTAAAAGAGCGGAGCTTGAAACCTGCCCCGCATCTATTCTTGCCATCACTGCGCGACAAGGAATAATGTCGTCCGGATTTCCCTAATTTACAATCCCGCAAACCGGCGGAAGCGGTCGCGCAGACTGGTGACCATGCTGGCGACGAGTGACGGGTTTTCGGGTTCGGTGGTGGTATCGACGGCGTAACGCTGCGCCAGTGCCGGATTGGCCAGTATGCGGTAGTGCTCCTTCATCGCGGTTTTGACCGTGAGGCGGAAGGCGCTGCTGCGCACCGGTTTGACGCTGAAGCGGAAAATCTGCGCGCCGTTGATGAGTTTGACGATGAAACTCGAATCCGCCATATTGGTCAGCATCACTGCCGTGACAGCCGGATGATATTGTTTGAGGGCGCGCAAAAGATCGGTGATGCCCTGTCCGCTGATTTGCGCCTCGGCAACGATAACGCCGATATTTTCATTTTCCAGCACGCGTAACGCTGCGGGAATATTGGCCGCGTTGTAAACCGTGAAATGCTCGCTGAGCGCAGTGGTCACCATCTGCCGGTCGCTCGGGTCGTCGTCAATCACCAGCACGCCCGCCTGATCGGCAGGGGTGATCGGCGTCACCAGTACATCGTTCGCGGCAGTCGATGGTGCGGCGATGGTGGCGGTTGCGCGGGCAGCGTCCGCAGCCTCAGCGATGATCTGTTTGATCTCTTCGTGATTCCAGGGTTTGTTGATGAAGCGAAATACTTCGCCGTCATTGACCGAGCCGACAATTGCGGTCAGATCGGAATAACCCGTGAGCAAAATCCGCATGGTGGCCGGATGCTGTTGGCGCATCTGCGCGAGCAACTCGATACCTGTCATTCCGGGCATGCGCTGGTCGCTTACGATGACATCGAAAGGGTGCGAGGCGGCAATCTGCAATGCCTCCTGACCGGAGGTTGCGGTATGCACCTCATAGGTCGCGCGGAATATCGTTCGCAACAAGTTGACGATGCGTTCTTCGTCATCAACAAAAAGCAGTCTGGCTTTCTCTTGCATGATGTTACCCCTTGGCTTCTTTAGTCGTCGCTTACAACAGCGGCTTGAGTCGGTTGCGCGGCCTTGATCGGCAGCAATATGGTAAATATGGTCCCCACGTCCTGTTCAGAATCCACCTGTATCCTGCCACCGTGCGCCTCTATGATCTGGAAGCAGATGGAGAGCCCCATGCCCGTGCCTTCCCCGATCGGTTTGGTGGTGAAGAAAGGATCGAAAACATTGGGCAACACATCTTTCGGAATACCTGCGCCGTTGTCCTCGATCTCGATGCGCACGGTATCGTGGTCTTCCATTGAGGTGCTTAGCGTGATGACGTTCTGTTCCTCACGGTCGGCGGGCATGGCTTGCGCCGCGTTGGTGATGAGATTGAGGAAGACCTGATTGATCTGCGAGGGCGAGCCGTTGATGGTTGGTGCGCCACCGTAATTCTTGTGGATGGCGACATCATGGGTTTTCAGAACATTGTTGGCGAGCACCAGCGTGCTGTCCAGACCGGCTTCCACCGAGAAGTTGGAAACCTGAACGCGATCAACGCGGCTAAAATTTTTGAGGTTGAGCACGATCTCGGAAATCTGGTCTATACCATGCATGCCATCCTTCAACAGCGTGTCGATTTCCGTCAGCACGCCTTGTTCGGTCACGGCGGTCGCATCGGCTTCAATCTCCAGCAACGTCTTGTTCACGGCGGTTTTGTCCTGCGGTTTGGAGCGCAGCAGACCGATGAAGTCATGCACGAGTGTAGTGAGCTTGCCGAGCGGCGCGAGCTGATCCTGCAGCACGGACAGTGTGCCGCTGACATAAGCGAGCGGCGTGTTGATCTCGTGCGCGACGCCTGCCACCATGCGGCCAAGACCGGACATTTTCTCTGACTGAATCAACTGCACCTGCGATTCCTGAAGGTCGCGGTAAGCCTTGCCCAGCGCGGTGTTGCTTTGGTTCAGCAAACGGATGGAACGCACAATGCGCCAGCCTGCATAAGTCAGCAGCAACAGCAAAATGACCGAATAAATGATGAGTGCGCGCAGCCAGAATTGCTGCTCGGTCAATATCCCGGCCTGCTCCTGGTTGTAGGCATTGCCCAAGGCATTGATGGCGCCCAGCGTATCCACTTTGCCCAGATCAGTCAGCAATTGCTCGCCGATATCCTGCTGCTTCAGCAGAGTTTGCATGTGCGTGAGCAAGGTCGTCGCCTGCATGTGAGCTTCCTGCGAAAACGGCTCCATGGAGCGCACCAGATCGGCTGAATGCGTGGTGATGCGATCGCGCAAAGTTGCATCCGCCACGCCGGTCACACCCTCAAATTCGGCAAGATCGGTGAGCAGATTGTTTAATGCGCTTTCAAATTCCGCACGGTTGCTGTTGCGCAGGAGAATATCCTCCGAGCGTACTGTTACCGCCAGTTCGGAGGCAGCCACGGGCAGGTAGTGCGAGGAGTTGCGCAGAATCGCATTTTGCGATTTGAATTGCTCAATCAGGCTGATCTTGTCATCCATCAGTTTGCTGTATGCCGTGGTTAGCGATGTCAGGCGGGCGTAGCTGTCGGAATAGTCGCCCCACAGGGCTGCACTTTGAGCGGCGAGACTGTCCTTGAGTGTTGTGATCCGCGCGAGCGGACTGGCGACGCGGTCATAGTTGCTGCTCAAGCCGATCTTGGCGCGCAGCACATCCACGTCCCACTCGGAATCCAGTTGCCTAAGGTCGCGCAACGTGTTGTTGATTTCGTTTTGCGCGTTGATGTCAAAGGCGCGCGTCTTCATGACGAGCACGCCCAGAATGACTATGAGCGTAGCCGCGAAGATGGCGATGGCTATGGTCCTGGTTCCCGACTTCATTAATTGGTCTCCCCCCAATGATTCGCCATGGATTAATTCGCCGCCGGTTGCAGCGGTTTGCCGTTCAACTCGCCGGTCAGCGTGTTGAGAAATTTGACGATCAGATCCTTGTCCTGCGCCGAGCCTTCCCGACCCAGTTGGTACTTGAACATCACATTCACGGCATCATTGAGCGTCCCGGCCGAGCCGTCGTGAAAATACGGCGCGGTGAGCGCGACGTTGCGCAGGCTGGGCACCTTGAACACGTGTTTGTCGCTGTCCTTGCGCGTCACGTTGTAGCGGCCGAGATCGGCGGTGGTCGGGTTGCCGCGTTGCGCGAAATAATCGCCCATTACGCCGAAGGTCTGAAACATGTTGCCGCCGATATTCACACCCTGATGGCAGGCGACGCAGCCGTAGGATTTGAAAAGCTGGTAACCGCGCTGCTCATCGGCGGTCAGCGCCTGAGCATTGCCGCGCAGGAATTTATCGAAACGCGAATCAGGCGTTGTCAGCGTGCGCTGATAGGTCGCGAGCGCATCCATGATGTTTTTGGCGTTTACGCCGTCACTCGGATAAAGCTTCTTGAACTCCGCCACGAGCGGCAAATCCTTCGACAGCTTGCCTATCACTTCCGGCCAGTTGCTTGCCATCTCTATCGGATTATTGATCGGCCCCGCTGCTTGTTCTTCCAGCGAGGCGGCGCGCCCATCCCAGAATTGGCGAAAATTCAGGCCGCTGTTGAACACTGTGGGTGTGTTGACCACGCCCTTCGCCCCGTTGACGCCAAGCGCGATGGCCTGCCCGTTCGAGCCGCCCATCGTGAAGATGTGGCAGCTCGCGCATGAGATCGTGTTGTTTTTTGACAGCCGCACGTCATTGAACAAACGCTGGCCGAGCGCCACCTTGCCCGGATCAAGCTTGGGCGTGGGCGGCAATGGCTGGATAGGCTCATTGCTCTGGGCGAACGCCGTCGTGGCGCTGATGGCAATCAGGCAGACAAAAGCACACCCAAGCTGGGAAATATACTCAGTGGTGATCATAAACCTCCCAAATTAAGACAATCTTGTCTTTATATATGGATACTAACATATTTTGTGCAAATTAAAATAGTAATTACGTATTTTTTACAAATCTTTTTTACAAAGTCGCAATTTCTTCAACAAATGCAGTCACAGCCGGTTTTGCTGGGGAATATCCACTCCGGCTGGCTCGGCTGGTTTGACTTCCGTATAATCGTCTGCGGTGATTTCGCCACCGGAAACCCATGAACAACAACGATCTCGCACAACGCAGCCGCTCTTTCGTGTGGCATCCGTGCACCCAGATGAAGGGGCTGGAAACCTTGCCGCTGTTGGCGATCCGGCGGGCGGAGGGTGTATGGCTGCATGACCATGACGGCAACCGCATTCTCGATGCCATCAGTTCCTGGTGGGTCAATCTGTTCGGCCATTGCAATCCGCGCATCAATGCCGCTCTGAAAGCCCAGCTCGACACGCTGGAACACGTCATGCTGGCCGGCTTTACACACGAGCCGGTGGTCGCGCTTTCGGAAAAACTTGCGCGGCTGACCGGGTTGGGTCATGCGTTTTACGGCTCCGACGGCGCATCGGCAACCGAAATCGCACTCAAGATGAGTTTTCATTACTGGCGCAACAACGGCCATCCGCACAAAAACGGTTTTGTGAATCTGCATCAGAGCTATCACGGCGAAACTCTGGGCGCGCTGGCCGTGACCGACATCGCCATTTTCAAGGACACCTACGCACCCTTGCTGCGTGGCGGCGTGCAAGTGCCCAGCCCGGATTGGCGGCTCGCGAAAGACGGCGAATCGCCGCAAATCTACGCGCGGCGCTGCGCCCAGGTGCTGGATGATTATCTTGCCGCGCACCACGAAGAAATCGCCGCCGTGATTCTGGAGCCGCTCGTGCAAGGCGCGGCGGGCATGGCGATGTATCACGCGGATTATCTGCGGCTGGCGAGATCGAGTTGCGATCGCTATCAGGTGCATCTCATTGCCGATGAAATCGCGGTCGGTTTCGGGCGCACCGGCACCATGTTCGCGTGCGAACAGGCGAACATCACGCCGGACTTCATCTGCCTTTCCAAAGGCCTCACGGGCGGCTATCTGCCGCTCTCCGCGGTACTGACCACCGATGCCGTGTACGCGGCTTTTTACGACGATGCGGTGACACGCGCTTTTCTGCATTCGCACAGCTACACCGGCAACGCGCTCGCCTGCCGCGCCGCACTCGCCACGCTGGAAATTTTCGAGCAGGACAAGGTGCTTGACGCCAACCGCGTGAAACAATCGCGCATGAACGCGGCGCTGGAACCTTTGCGTGAATTGCCGATCAAGCATTTGCGCAACACCGGCATGATCTGGGCATTCGACGTGCCGGATGCGCCTGCTGGATTCCCGCGCCGTTTTTATCAGGAAGCCCTCGCGCATGGTTTGCTGCTGCGCCCCATAGGCAATACCGTGTATTTCATGCCGCCATATGTGATTTCCGATGAGGAAATCGAAATTTTGGCGGAACAAACTGTTTCGGTTTTGAAAAAGGTCATTACATGAGCCGCCACGCACTGTTGTTGTTTTTCATGCTGTTCACCTGCGCCGCGCAGGCCGCATTGCCGGAGTCGGTTGCGCAGGCGCTCAAAACGGCAGGTATTCCGCAGGATGCCGTGGCCGTCTATGCGCGTCGCATCGACGCGAAACAACCTGCGCTGGCTGAACGTGCCGAGCAGGCGATGATTCCCGCCTCGGTGATGAAGCTCGTGACGACTTACACAGGCCTCGAAATGCTCGGCCCCGCTTATACCTGGCGTACCGAATTTCGCGCCGCGCAAGCACCGGTCAAGGGCGTGCTCACGGGCGACCTCATACTCAAAGGCTATGGCGACCCCGCGTTGACGCTGGAAAAATTCTGGATGCTGGTGCACACCCTGCGCGTATCCGGTGTGCGCGAAATTCGCGGCAATCTCGTGCTCGACCGCAGTTATTTCGAACCCATCCCTGCGTTCAATCCTGGCGCGTTTGATGGCGATACCTACCGCCCCTACAACGCGGGGCCGGATGCGCTGCTGGTCAACTTCAAAGCCACGGATTTTCACTTCCGCGTCGAAGATGGTTCTGCCGTCGTAACCGCCGATCCGGTCGCGCCCAAACTCGAAATCGTGAATCTCCTCAAGGTGGATCGCGTCGCGTGCGGCGACTGGAAAAACCGCCTCAGCTACGATGTGCAGCCGGGCAAAGACAAGTTGATAATCACCTTCAGCGGCAATTATTCCGAGAATTGCAACGAGCAGGTCTATCACCTCAGTCTGCAACGCTATGCCGATTATGTCTTTCAACTTTTCACGACCATGTGGCGCAGCGAAGGAGGCGTGTTCGAGGGAAGCTTGCGTGAAGGCGTCGCGCCCAAAGACGCGCCCGTGCTGGCTGCCATCGAATCGCCGCCGCTCGCCGATGTCATACGCCTCATCAACAAATACAGCAATAACCTCATGACGCGCCAACTGCTGATTACGCTGGGCGCGGAAAAAGGGCAGGGCGGAAGCGCGGCCAAAGGCAGCATTGCGGCGCGCAACTGGCTCGCGGCCAACGGCCTCGATTTCCCCGAACTCGTGCTTGAAAATGGCTCGGGTTTGTCGCGCGCCGAACGCATCAGCGCGAAGCATCTCGGCGATCTTTTGGCGGCGGCCTACGCAAGTCCGTTCATGTCGGAATACATGTCATCACTGCCGATTTACGCGGTGGACGGCACCTTCAAAAAACGCTCGCAAAGCAACGGCGCGGCCGGACGCGCGCATCTCAAAAGTGGTACGCTGGATGGCGTGAGTGCCCTGGGCGGCTATCTGCTCGACGCGCGCGGCCGCCTCTGGGTCGTGGTATTCATCGCCAACCACCCGCGCGCCGAAGCCAGCAAATCGGCGCAGGATGCGCTGCTGGACTGGCTTTACAATGTGGAGTAGCAGGTTTCAGGGGACAGGGTACAGGAATCAGATAACCCCATCCCCACCTAAATCCTCCCCTTGAAGGGGAGGACTTTAAAATCTCGCGCACTTCTCCTTCCCCTTCAAGGGGAAGGGCCGGGATGGGGATGGGGTTAACAAGCAGCCCAAAGATGGAATTACAGCGATA
>JAITML010000066.1 GCA_031277395.1 Methylobacillus sp.
GCGCCGCTCCGCTCATGGCGGCCAGCGCCAGCACTACTGCCAATTTTTTCATGATGCTCTCTCTAAAAATAGTTTGCTCTGAATCGTGGAGTTTTTCAGCCTGCGCGTATCTTACATCACACCATACTGCATTTGGATGGAGAGAATGGTTGGCTGCTTACCCTCCTTCACGCTGTCTCACCGCCTCGAACAAGCAAACCGCCGCTGCCGTTGCCGCATTCAGTGATTCCATTTTTCCCGGCATCGGGATGGCGATAACTTCACACGCTTGCATCAACGCATCGGATAACCCTGCGCCTTCGTTGCCGATGGCGAATCCGAGTTGGCCGTTGAGCTGGTTTTGATATAAACCACGCGCAGCCGCAGCTTCCATCGCATAAATTTTCCCGCTGAAATTTTTTGCGATGGCGACAAGATCGGCGGATTCGCATATCGTCAGCGCGAAATGCCCGCCCATGCCGGCGCGCAATACCCTAGGTGACCATGCATCGGCGCAGCCCGGCGACAGAAACAGCGCATCGCAACCTGCCGCCGCCGCAGTGCGTATGATCGTGCCGACATTACCGGGATCTTGCAGGTCATCCAGCAGCACGCAAAATTGCGGATTTTCGGGAATCGCGGGCGATGGAATCGCAATCTCGGCCAGCAACCCAACCGGCGTTTCCACGGGCGAGAGTTCCTTGAACAGTACATCGGGCACCACAACCACCAGCGATGTCGGCACGCTTTTCAACAGCAGCGCGCACTCGGGATGACCCAGGCCGGTTTCGGAAACGACGAGCAATTCCGGCTGTCTGCCCGTGGCAAGAAACGTCTCGATGAGATGCACGCCATCCAGCAATGCGCGACCACTCTTGCGACGTTCACGCGCGGATTCGCCCAGCTTTTTAAGCTGCTTGTAGGTGGGGTTGTCACGGGATATGATGTTTTTCATCCGCCCATTGTAAATCCTGATGAACCTCGAACGCATACTCCATTCGCAAGGATTCGGCTCGCGCAAACTGTGCCGCATCCTCATCCTCAACAACGAAGTGACTGTGAATGGTGAGCCATGTGACGACCCCGCTGCCGACTTCGATACAACCGGTCTGCATTTCACGGTCAAAGGCGAAGCGTGGGAATTTCGCGAAAAAGCGCATCTGATGCTGCACAAACCGGCGGGTTACGAATGCTCGCTCAAACCTGCGATACGCCCCGGTGTGCACTCTCTGCTGCCTGCTCTATTGCGCGAACGCGGCGTGCAGAATATCGGCCGGCTGGATGAGGATACGACCGGCCTTCTGCTGTTTTCCGATGACGGGCAATTCATCCATCGCATGAGTTCACCCAAGTGGAAAGTGCCGAAAATTTACGAAGTCACGCTCAAACATCCCGCCGATACCCGCATCGCGCAGACGCTGATGCAGGGCGTGCAACTGCATGACGAACCCGAACCGATTGCGGCGCTGAACTGCGTGTTGATCAATGAACACGTGCTGCATCTCACTCTGGGTGAAGGTAAATATCATCAGGTCAAACGCATGATCGCCGCCGCAGGCAATCGCGTGGAAGCCTTGAAACGCATCGCCATCGGGCGGCTTGTTTTGCCTGATGATTTGGCAGCAGGAATGTGGCGATGGCTGAGTGAGGACGATCTCGCGAAACTGGCGCGCGGACAGACTTGAAATCCGGCTTTACATATCCGCCGCAATACCGCGTATAATGCCGCCTTCCGCGTGTTTCAACCAATCAGTGCGCGGCTTTCCATTTTCAAATCCGAAATTCGTCAGTCCCGATTGGTGCCGCGCTCGCGGCGGACCGTCGCAGGAGTTATTTATTTTGTCCCAGGAAATTCAATTTGCCGACCTCGGTCTGGCTGAACCTTTGCTGCGCGCGATTGCCGACGCAGGTTATACCCGCTCCACACCGATACAGGCGCAGGCAATTCCGCAGGTGATGCAGGGTGGCGACCTGCTCGCCGGCGCGCAAACCGGAACCGGCAAAACCGCCGGTTTCACGCTGCCGATTTTGCATTTGCTCAACGCCAAACCTGTCACGGTGAAACCCGGTCATCCGCGTGTGCTCATTCTTGTTCCGACACGCGAACTCGCTGCGCAGGTGGAGGAATCGGTGCGCACTTACGGCAAATATCTCAAAATCAGATCCATGGTGATGTTTGGCGGCGTCGGCATCACGCCGCAGATTGACCGCCTCAAAAAACCGGTGGAAATTCTGGTTGCGACACCCGGCCGCTTGCTTGATCACGTCGGCCAGAAAACGCTGAATTTATCCGGCATCGAAATTCTGGTGCTGGACGAAGCAGATCGCATGCTGGACATGGGCTTTATCCGCGACATCAAAAAAGTGCTCGCACTGCTGCCCAGGCAACGACAAAACCTGCTGTTCTCCGCGACCTTCTCCGATGAAATCCGCGAGCTGGCTGAAGGCCTGCTGCATAATCCCGGTTTTGTCGAAGTGGCGCGCCGCAACATCGCCGCCGAGGGTGTGCAGCAAACCGCGCATCTCGTCGCGCAAACCCACAAGCGCGAATTTGTGAGTTACCTCATCAAACAGCACAAGTGGGAACAGGTGCTGATCTTCACACGCACCAAACACGGCGCGAATCGTCTCGCCGAAAAACTCAACAAGGACGGCATTCCCGCAATGGCGATCCACGGCAATAAAAGCCAGTCGGCACGCACCAAGGCGCTCGCGCAATTCAAGGATGGCGACATTCCGGTGCTTGTCGCCACCGACATTGCCGCGCGCGGACTCGACATAGACCAGTTGCCGCAAGTCGTCAATTTTGAATTGCCCAACGTACCCGAAGACTACGTTCATCGTATTGGTCGCACCGGACGCGCGGGCGCAAGCGGTGCGGCAATTTCGCTCGTTGATAACGAAGAAATCAAACTGCTGAAAGCCATCGAAAAACTTGTGAAAAAAGAAATCCCCATCGTCACGGTGGAAGGTTTCACGCCTCCGAAAAAAACCGAACCGGAAGCGCCGCGTCCGCCACGCACGCAAGGGAAACCGCGCACTCAATCCAGAGAGAATGGCTCCGCGCATAAACACGGCGAGCGCAATGCGCGGCACGACCGCCCGCAACATCCGCGTCCCAACCAGCCTGCCAAGAGCGGTCAGCCTCCATCCAAAAGCAACCAACCGCGTCAGAACAAAAAAGCCAAACCGCGCATGTCGGAAGCCGCGCGCAATCAGGCGAAACCACAACCGGCGTTGTTTAATCCCAAGCCAATAGGGAGAAAACGGTAAGAGTGAAATGAGAGCGCTCGATGTCAGGGTGAATGGCAACAATTCCCGGCCCGCCCTACAATACGCACTCTTTGCCCAACCGGTCTCGCAATGATAGAAAAAATAATCGCATTTCTCGCCGCCTGGATCATCGGCGTCATCTCCACGCTCGGTTACGGCGGCATCGTACTGCTCATGGCGATTGAATCCGCCTGCATCCCGCTTCCCTCCGAAATCATCATGCCGTTCTCCGGCTATCTTGTGTTCAAGGGTGAAATGACGTTGTGGGGCGTGTCATTCGCAGGCGCGATCGGCTGCGTTCTCGGCTCGATCCCGGCCTATTATCTTGGCATGGCAGGCGGTCGCCCGTTCGTTGAAAAATACGGCAAATGGCTGTTGATCTCGCATCATGATCTGGAGCTCGCCGACCGCTGGTTCGAGAAACACGGTGAAATCATCATCTTCATCGGACGTCTGTTGCCCGCCGTGCGCACCTTCATCGCCTTCCCCGCCGGAGTCGCGCGCATGAACATGGGACGTTTTATCCTCTACACCTTCACTGGCTCATTAATCTGGTGCTGGCTGCTCGCTTACGCAGGCATGAGATTGGGCGAGCATTGGGAAAGTCTCAAGGTTTATTTCCATGATTTTCACATCGTGCTCGTCATCGCAGCGGTGATTTTTGCGGTGTGGTATGTACGACGACATTTCAAGGCGATCAAAAAGCAATAAAGCCTTACAGCTCCACCAATCTGCCGTGCGCGAGAAAAAATACCGCCTTGCGTAGCGGCAAACCCTCTGCCGCGAACAGAGCGGCGTAGCGCTCCAGTTGGTCGCGATATTGTTCGGCGGCTTCGCGAAATTCCGCATTATCGACCTGTTCTCCCAGCCGCGCCGATTTGTAGTCTATGATCCAGCGTTCATCGTTTTCGACAAAGGTGCGATCCACCACATGCGTGGAAATGCCGCGCGCTTCCGCCTTCGCAAGCGCGTACTCCGTTTGCGCGTTTGCGCGCAATTGCAACACCCAGTGACCTTGCTCGCTCGCCAATGTGGTGACCAGATTCCGCAGCACTTCGGCAGCGCCATGATCCGCTTCGGCGGCAGTGTGCCCTTGCCGTTGCAGCCAGATATTCATTGCGGGTTGCAAAGATTGCAGACGCTCGACGCTCCATGATTCCATACCCTCATTTGCGATCATTTCCATGTAGAGATGCGCCAGCGTGCCGCAATCGGCGGCCAGGCTGCCGCGGGCGAGATCATCGTCTTTCGTCATCTTCTCCGTCGCTTGCGGGGAAGGAATATCTGCAGAAAATATTGATGGCAATTCCGGTCGCGGCAACCGTATCAACTTCGGCGTGAAATCCTTGCTGTCTGTTTGTTCCTCCGGCACGACCGGATTTTCGGCAGCGTGGCGGAATGCCTCACCTGCTGCATCCCACAGCAAGGCAAGCATGCTCGCGCCCGCGGGTTTGACTTCATCCTTGTTATCGACGCAAACCGCGCCGACCAGATGCAATCGTCGAATCGCGCGCGTGACGCCGACATAGAGCACGCGCACCAACTCATTGGCGGAGCGTTCATTTTCAAGATCGCGCAAATAGTCATACGGCGTTCTCGTTTCATCATTGCGCAGATGTCGCTGTATCAGCGGCGCAGCGATGAGTTGCGGCGGTTGCTGATCAATCTGCACCTCCTCCCACAATACCAATTTTGGATCATCGCCCCTAAGTAGACGATTGAGGCCGGGCAAAATCACGGTGTCGAATTCCAGCCCCTTGGATTTATGCAGTGTCATGAATTGCAGGCTGCCATCCGCCTCCGTATCGGGTGCAGCGTAAAGCGCGTCGAGTGCGGCTTCGAGTTGATCGGGCGCCAAAGCTCCGCTGCCATCCTGCTTTTCAACAAGATCAAACCATGCCTGCACATCACGCACATCGCCCGCCTTCCACAAACATTCCGCACCTGCGAGCCGCAGCCACGCCGATTCCACCCAGCGACGCAGCGGCTGCCGGCCTTGATGCGCAAAACTTTCCGCGAGTATCGCGCGCACGTGCTGCAAGCGACGCTGCCCGTCCTCGCTGAGACGCGCCACACGCACTTCGTCTTGCATGAGTTGCCATATGGTGCTGGTGTGATCGTCCGCCGCGAGCGCGTGCAAATCGGCCAATGCAAGACCGCACCACGGCGCGCGCAGAATCGCGAGCCAGTGCACGCGATCCGCGCGATGCAACATCGCGCGCGCGAGCGCGACCGCATCCTGTACAGCTTGACGTTCACTCAGGCTTTCGATTTCCACCGCCTGAAATTTGATCTGCGGTCTGTGGCGGCGTATCTCCGCGACCAGGGCTTCGAGATGGCTGCGCGCACGCACGAGCACGGCGATTTTGCATTGAGGATTTTCGCGGCGCTCCTGCTCGATCAGATCGGCCACACGCACGGCTTCGAGTCGCGCAAGTGCATCGGCGCTGGTTCCGTTGCCTGCAACCAGCGCATGTATATGCACGCCTTCACCCGGCATGGGCGCGCGCGTGGCGGCAAAACGGCGATAACTGATTGCACCGCGCGTGATGCTGTCGTGTGGCGGGAACACCTGCGCAAACCATGTATTGACCCACTCAACCACCGCCGGGCAGGAACGATTGTTGCGCGTGAGATTGAGGCGTTCCAGAGCGAGATGCCCGATGCCCGCTTTGGCGGCGTGCAAAAACAAACCCACATCCGCCTTGCGAAAACGATAGATGGACTGCATGGGGTCGCCGACGCAGAACAATGTGCGCCCGTCATCCGGTTCCCAGCCTTGCGTCAGTTTTTCGAGCAGTTCGACTTGCGCGGGACTGGTATCCTGAAATTCATCCACGAGCAGATGTTGTATGCGGTAATCGAGCCGCATCGCCAACTCGGTCGGGCCGCTTTCATCCTCCTCCAGCGCCCGCAAGGCGCGGTCGGAAATCTCGACAAAATCCACTTCGCCCGCTTCCTGAAACACGGCGGTCAGATGCGCCGCGCCAAACCGCAACAAGCGCACGAGATTGCCGACGATGCGCCACTCCTCGTCGTGATCGCGCAGATCAGGCAATGCGCGTAGTCGCGCGAGCGGTTGCGGGTCGCTGATCTCCACGATTGTATCCAGCAAAATTTTCTTGCGCGCTTTGCCCTCTTCGGTCGGAGGGAAACCGTTGTTGATATTGACGGTTTTGCGAAATTCGCCGTCCTTGGTGAGCAGCATGTCGCACAGCGCGCGCCACTGCGGGAGCGCTTCCATTGCAGCCTGCAGCGGCACTTCCCAATCGCGCAATACATGATAGTCGCCCAGATTGCCTGCGGCATAGCGCGCGACAGGCATGAGTCGGCGTTGCAAATGCTCGTCCAGAATTTCAGCGGCGTGCCGGATATCATGTTCAATCAGATGACGCAGCGCGGTTTTCGCATCACTTTGCTGCGCTGTATGCCCCGCATGATGCAACCACTGATCGCGTTTCCTGAGCATATCGGCTAGCAACGAAGCAAGTCGCCCGGCATCGTTGTCGAAACAGAGCAGTGATTCCCTGACCGCATCTTCGCCGCCCTCATCTTCCAGCATCGCAAGCACGCGTTGCGCGGCTTCGTGATAGTGCGCCTCCGCGTTTTCGACCACGGCAGGTTGCGCGCCCAGGCGGCTCATAAGCGGCATCTGGCGCGCCAACATGCCGCACAGCGCATCTATGGTGTTGATGCGCAACCGGCCTGGTTGTTCGAGCAGTGCCCAATCAAGTTCATCGGAACGCGCCAGCGCGGCAGCCGCCAGACGGCGCGTGACTTGTTTGTGCGGCTGCGTGACCGGAATGGCGTCGCGCGCGTCTTGCAGGCTTTGCAACACGCGCCCGCGCATTTCCGCGGCGGCTTTGTTGGTGAAGGTGATCGCAACGATTTCTTCCGGCTCGCGCACCATGGCGAGCAACTTGAGATAACGCTGCGTGAGCAGTTCGGTTTTGCCCGCGCCCGCCGGCGCCTCGACGATGAAGGAGGCCAACTCCAGCGCGCGCTCACGATGCGCGGCGTCGAGTTGCAGCAGATCGGGCTCGTTCATGCAGGTTTCAGGCGGCGCTGTCCTTGTTTTCCTCGCGCCGCGATTGACGCAACAAGCTCCATGCCATGCCGATCACAAGCAACGCGCCGCCCGCGAGCACGGCCCACAATAACGGACGCGTCCAGGTGTTGGGATCGCGCGGCGCTTGCAGGGCTTCTTCTCCCGCGGCTGCGACACGCGTCCCCGGAATGGCTTCGGCATAATCACCGGTATCGAAAAAAGATGGATAATCACCGCGCCGCGCCGCATGGCTGCCGGCCAGCAAACGGTACGGCGCATTGCCGTCAGCCATGAAAATATATTGTGGCGGAACCCACGCCGCACGCACGATGGGCGCTTGCGTCAATGCCGTATCCGTGTGCAGGCGCAGCATTTTCGCTCCGGTATGCGCGTCGAAATTTGTGGTCGCTTCGCCGTTCTGGTTTCCCGAATGCACCAGATCAAGCGTGGCGATCTGATTCAACTGCGTATTACCTTGCACCAGCACATGCACGCGCGCGGCGCTGCTGTCCGCAGGCAGTTGCACCTTGATGGCATCCAGCCGCACACCGGCGGGCAAATCGTAGTCGTAATCGCCATTCGCGCTGCCCGGCTTCACGGCCACATCCAGCCATTGCCAATGCGCGACACGGTCGGCAGCCTCGTCCTTGTAATCGCCGCTCAACATGGCGGAAGGCGCCTGACCGGCATTCCACTCCACGCTGCCGTCTTGCAGGGTGAGTCGATAGTAACGCGCGAAATTCGCGCTGTTGAAATTAATGGTCAATTGCTCGATTTGATCATCGCCGTTACCCATGCGGGTGAGAGAAACATAGCTGCTCGCATAATCAACATCGCGCCAATGCTGAAGATCATCACTGGCTTCGACGGAAAACGCCGCTTGAAAATCCTGTTGCACGGAATCGGGATCAATCTCGATTTCGCGCAGCGACACGGAGCGACCCGCGTCCAGCAGCCATTGTTTGGAGCGTCCCGTATCTCTGTTCATTGAGCTGATGATGATGCTGCCGTCGGTATTGCGCTTGATGCTGCCCTCTTGTCCGTCGTTGGCAGGCGGCACCGGCAGCAAGCGCGCTTTTTGCGTGTGTTCGTGCATCTGCGGCTCGCGTGGTTGCAGCGGACCGAATGGAATGGAACGACCCAGCGCATTGATCACCACCATGTCATTTTGTTCTGCGGCCGGATTGAGCGATGCGAGTATTTCCGGCGTCAGCACGATACGATAGCTTCCCGCCGGTTTGGATGTGTCGAGCGGAAACGCCCAAGCATAATTCGCGGCGGTATCCGCCTGCGCGGCCAGCGGCAACAGCAGCGCCAGCGCGACGCTGCATAGTTTAATTTTGGGTAGCTGCATTTTCAGTTTCCTTGGTTTTGGAGGAATCATCCCCGGATGAAGAACGGCGCGGCGGCGCCGGAGCCAGAAAGCCGACGACAATGCACAGCAGGCCATAGACAATGAAAGAGCCGATGCCGAACAGATTGCCGAGATGCTGTCTGTCAACCACGATCAATTTGAGCAGCACCACACCCATGATGATCGCTCCGGCCAGCCAGATCGAGCGCACTCCGCGCCGCGAACCGTAGATCCAGGCGAGCAGGCCGAGCGCGCTCCACACCACGGTCAGCGACATTTGCGCCACATCGGAGCCGCCCATCGCGCCCGGCGACCACCACACGCCGCCGAGATGATGCACGCCGCGCAATGTGGCGCTCGTGGCGAAGGCCAGCACAAAAATTCCCAGAAGCGGCGCGCTCAAACGACGCAACGTGGCAGACGAAGAATTATCCGCAAGCGCGACACCCACGCACAAGCCAACCAGCATCAGCATAATTTCGAACGGATTGAGCAGCGGCAGATACGGCAGCGGCATGGAGCCGCCGGGCTTGAAGATGCCCCAGAAACCGAGCAGTCCGAGTGCGATCAGCAATGTGGTTCGCAATATGGGTTGCCAGCGCGATATCCATGGCGTCATCGGCGGCGCAATCAACTTTGGCCGCCACTGCGCGAGCGCGAAAGTCAGGAACAACGGCACAGCGGCAAGCGGTGTTATCCAGCCGTAACTCAGCCACAGATAGCGATCGAGCGCCAGCGCAATGGCAATCGCCGCAACCAGAATCCAGCGCCAGAGCCAGAGTACATGCGCGACAGAAGCCGCGCGCTCAAAATCACGCAGACAGATCAGCACACGCCAGCCCAGCACTGCGGAAGCGGCGATCGCAGCCAGACTCCACGCGCGCAGTGGTTGCTGCTCGTCCAACCACATCCACAGCAGCACGAACAAGATCAATGTGAACATTGCCGCCGGACTCCAGCGCAGCGCCGTGCCAAGTTCACCGGGGAAGCGGCGACGCGCGGCCTCCGCAGCGCCCCACGCGGTCAGCGTGAACCAGCCCAGCCATGCAGCGTACTCCCAGAGCGCGGGCACGAAGCGGTCGATTTCAAAATAGCCCGCCGCCATCCACCACACCATGCCCCACAAATACAACAGAAACGCGAGCGCATTGTGTTCCTTGCCGTTGCCGCGACGCGCGTACAAACCGCTGCTCACAAACGCCGCCAACGCCAGCAGCGCGGCGCTCAGCGCGACGCGGCTCACCATGAACACGGCCTCATCATCAAGCTGATACAAACTCCAGCGGAACGCGATCACGGCGAACAGTTGCAGGAACAAGCCGCTCCAGCGCGCGAGTCTGCGCTGCTGATGCAAACCAAGCCAGATCAACCCCGCGCCTTCAAGCGCAAAGATACTGCTGGTCATCTGCGCGCTCAACGCAATCGGCACCGCGAGCGTGGCGAGCGCGACAGCGAGTACGCACCATATCTCGCGCAGCAAACGCAGGGCCGGCGCCTGTTGCCGCCGCAGCATGAATGCGAGCGTTATATAAATCACGGCGGCCACCATGATGGACAGCGCCATCCGCATATCGAATGAATCGATCATTGAGCCGTAGCCCCAGTAGTACACGGAATCCATCGCTTCCGACCCCGCCGACAGTACGTCGCGCCAGTCAAGCAATGCGGCTTGCAAAAAGAGACAGATGAGCGGATTGCCGAATATCAAAATACCGTCGATGACGCGCTCGCGTCCTTCCGGCGCTTGCCGCGCATGCAGCCAGGGAATGATCAGATAAAACAGAAAATTCAGCACCAGAAACGGTTCGGTGCTCGCAAAAAATTCCGGCTCGTACTTCAACACGCCCCACGCCGTTGCCACGCCAAAAGTCGCGATGAACCCCAGCAGATTGAGCACGCGCCAGGAACGTTTCCAGCCGATGCCAAGGATCGCGAGGTTGAGCACCATGTAATAGCTGAACAGCGCGACGTGATTGCCGCTGTCTGTGGAAGTCAGAATAGGCGCGGCGAAACCGGCCAGCAAACCGAGCACCGCAAGCGCCTTTGAATTTTGCACCACGGCCAGTATGCCGGTGCAAACCACAAGTACAACCAGCAGGACAAATGCGGCTTGCGACGGCAACAGGGGAACGCCGTTACCGTCATGGAGAATCCTAAAACAGGCGAATATGGTAATCAGCAATACGCCGATGGCACCGCCTTGCAGAGACAGCGCGAAAACCCTCTTTTTATCGCGCTGCATCCAGCCGAACACCAGACCTGCCAGCGCCGCCACTGCAACCAGCGAAACGCGCACGCCCACATCGATATTCATGTATTTAAGCAGCGCCGCGACACCCGCAAACAACACCACCATGCCAATCTTGACCGGCACATTGCCTTCGGTGAACCAGCGCCAGATTGCATTGGGCTTTTTGGGTTCGCGCGGTGCGGTAACGGTAGCTTTGGGGGACGGCGTGATAATGGCGGATTCGCGCGACGACAGGGTGGCAGGTTTTGCGGGCGCGGGTGTTTGTGGTTTGGCTTCTGTGGCAACCGGTTGCGCCGCCGGTTTTACAGGTTCCGCCACGGGCGTGGCGACCGGCGTTTTTACCTGAGCCGGCGCAGGCGGAGCGCCTGCGAGCAATGTCTTGATCTGCGCTTTGAGCGCCTCCAGTTCGCGGAAAATTTTATTCTGCCGCGACCACAGCACGATCAACACAATCAGCAGCACTATCCCGCCGAACACCATCACCAGCAAGAGTACCGCCAATATAAATTCTTCCATGATTATTATCTCTCTCTTCTGAAGTTTTTATTCGCCGCGCGGATGCTCCAGTTGCAACTCGCGCTCCGGCAAACGCAATAACGGCGTCACTTCGCAGTTGCGCAGATCGGCCTCGCTGCGAAAGCGCACAGCGGCTTCACCCGCGAGAATCTCCGCAGCAATCGCCGCAATGCTGACGCGCCAGTGAGCCATCAGCGCCGCCCAATCGGGAAAGCGTTCCTGCGCGAACATCTGCCGTGCCGAGTCCAACCCGGCCACGCCCGGCAATAAGTCGTCCTGCGCCGCGATGCCGACAAACTTTTGCTCCGCAGAGTGTAGCTTGGCAAAGCATACGGCGGCAACTTCCAAAGGCAAATCAGGCGACTTGTACAGCGCGAACGACGCATAGACCGGCAACTGCGGTTCGGTGATGCGGTCTTCCGCCCAACTGCGCTGCGTAACGTGCGCGCCGCTCTTGTAGTCGATCACTACGAGCTGTCCGTTAGACAAGGTATCCACGCGATCCAGCATCAACGTGACACGCAATCCCTCAATATCAAGCTCAACGCGGCGCTCGCAATCCGCAACTGCAAACGGCGGACGGGTTTTTTCCAGTTCCAGCCAAAGCGCGAGCAAGCGTTGCAAGCGCAATTTTTCGAGCGCGGCGAATTGCGCCGGCAGCGGCTCATCATGGCGTTCGGAAAATTTTTTCATGCCCTGCTCCACTGCTTCGGAAATCGCCGTTTGCAGTTTTTCTTCATCCAGATTTTGCAGATAGCCGGAATCGTGTCCCTGCCAAAATGCCTGCATCACCAGATGCAACAAATTGCCGCGTTCCATCGCATCCAGCCCGTCAACCGGCTCACCCAGCTTGCGCGCGCCGAGCCGATAGCGATAAAACGCCCAGGCCGGACAGATCGCCTGCGCCTTGAGCAAACCGGTGCCGCCGCCCATCTTTTCTCCGGCAGCGACCGGTGGCGCGCGATGATCGTCCAGCCAGTCCATCGTCGCCGGAATCGCCAGTTGTTCCGCAAGCGTTGTGGAAAAATCCGGCGCGTATTCCATCGTCGCCAAACCGGCCAATACGGGGCTGGCTCGCAACTCGCGCTCGCCATCGCGATGCGAACATGAAAAAACAATTTCGGGCGCGGAATGCAGCAATCGTGTTTGTATCGTCTGCGCGAATTCGGCCTGCACGCGACCGCAAGAATTGGGAGCGTTCACGCACCGCTGCGCCTCTGCCGGAAGCAGCGGATTGGGACGTGACGGCGGCGGCCATTGGTGATCGTTCATGCCCAAGACCCAAATCGCGTCGAGCGGAAATGCCGGCGTTTCCAGCATGCCCATCACCCACACGCGCGGCTCACCTTCCGTTTCCGGCTGAAAAATGCGCTCGCGTAACAACATGGAAAAACGTTGCAATGCACTTCCCGCATCCAATGCGCCAAGCAATTCGCCCAGCTTGCCAAAATCCTCCAGCGCCGCGTTCCACGCCTTCATCGCCTGATATTCATGGCTGGACAAGCCGCGCTCGCCCGGCCATCCGGCGGCTTGCAGCAAGGCTGCGAACGCATCCGCCCACGCGCGTGCCGCTTGCTTACGCGGCCAGACACAGGCGGAAATCGCCTCCAGATGTTCGACCAGCTTGTGCAGATTTCCGCCATCCGTTTTCGCCTTGCGCGCGAAGCGCAGCCATTGTTCGAGATGGATGCTCGCGGGAAGGCGCTCGCGCATGAGCGCATCCAGTCGCGCGCGCGCATCAGCCTCGAACAATCCCGCCGACCAGTAAACATCGCGCAACAAGCGCCCCGCATCCTGTTGCGGAATGCGGAAACGCCACACGGCGAGCCGCAGCAAATTCAAGCCGCATGCAACGAGCGGATGCGACGCGAGCGGATCGCCAAGCGAAAAATCATAAACACGCGGCATCTCCGCATGAGAAGGCAGCGACGCGAGCGGATGCAGCGCATCGTCGAGCAACATCAAAAGCCGCGAGCGCAACGCGCCGAGTTCGGGCACAACTATGGCCAAGCGCGCGGCCGGATCGTGTTTGAGACGCTCCGTTACCCAGCCTACGGCAGCGCGGCATTCGGCGGAGATGTCATCACATGTGATTTGACGCGCATCGCCCGCTTGCTCCAAAACCGGTGAATGGATTTCAACGTGCACGCCGCGTTTTTCCAGCGCGTTCAGCAGCCGCTTTTCCTGCGGGCTGAGACGGTCGAAACCGGCCAGTTGCAGCGCAGCAGGAAGCTGCCCCGCGCCGCGTTGCAGCGCGACTATCTGCTGCTCGAAAGTACGCGCGGAATCAAGCGCGTGATGGCTGCGGCACAAGCCCGCGAAGGTGTCGCGCCATTGCAGAAACTGGCGTGTTTCCTCGCTCTGCCAGCCGGTCGGCGTTTCCACATCCCATGCAACCATGAGGCGGTGCGCCTCCGCTGCGGTACGCGCAAGACCGGCCATATCGAACAACGCCTGCGTGGCTTCATCGCGCGTATGTTTTTTGATGGCGCGTTCCCACAGCACTTGTTCAGCGGCTGCATCCAGTGTTTTTTGCGGAAGAAAATCGGACGGCAATTCGCCTGCGAGCATCGCGCGCGACAGGGTTTCATCCAGCCATTGCGTCAATGTCAAAATTTGCGGCGGCTGCCACGATATCGCGCCGCCGTCACGCCGGATACGCGCCTGCTCCAGCCGAAGACTGCGCGCGAGACGCGGCGTGGAACACAGCACCACGTTGCCGGAAATTGCCAAACCGCTCTCCTGCGATAGAATGAAAACTGATGAATCGCCGCATACGCCGTTTCAAGCCTTTTGCGAGAAAACGGAGTTTTACGGCGATTGCCTATATTAGCCGAGTTTATCCGGCAATGCCCGCGCGAACACGGAAATGACCGAACACAAAAATTACATCACGCCGGAAGGTTACGCCCGGCTCAAGGAAGAATTCGACCACCTCTACAAGGCCGAGCGCCCCAAGGTGGTCGCGGATGTCGCGTGGGCGGCGAGCAACGGTGATCGCAGCGAAAACGGCGATTACATCTACGGTAAAAAACGCCTGCGCCAGATTGATTCACGCCTGCGTTTTCTCCTCAAACGCATGGACACCGCCGAAGTCGTCGATCCCGCGCGGCAACAGGGTCTGGACAAGGTTTTTTTCGGCGCATGGGTGACGCTGTATTCCATCACGCGCGACCTTGAACAAACCTACCGCATCGTCGGCCAGGACGAACTTGATCCCGGCAAAGGCTATATCAGCTGGATTTCGCCACTCGCCAGGGCATTGATGAAAAAAAGCGAAGGCGATACGGTAAGATTGGAAACACCGGGCGGCGAGGAAGAGTTTGAAATTGTAACGGTGAGTTATGAGCCGCCACATTAAAGATATTCCCTGTTGCGCAACAATGAAACGCGCGCCGCAAGTAGGATGGGTGGAGCCGAAGGCGATACCCATCATTTTCATGTGCGATAAGTTGATTTGATGGGTTTCGCTGCGCTCTACCCATCCTACGCTTGCTGTTGCGAAATAACGGGGAAGGCAGCGTGACCCGCCTTTTCACCCCCCTTCTGCCGCGCCGAGCAGCGCAGTCAAGACGGGGGATTTCGGCTCGCAACTGTTTGAGCCTTGGCAACGCCAAGGCGAGTTCTTGCGAGACGCCCGGCTTGATGAGCAGCGCAGGGAAGCGCGCAGCGCCGCGGGAGCAGGGGGTCTTTTTCTTTGGGTTCTTTCTTTTGGACAAGCAAAAGAAAGAACCTCGCCCGTCGGGGCGAGACCCGACTTAAGCAAGGTTGCTTTGGTGGGATGTTCGATCAATTTTCAACAGATTCGAGACGCGAATGCCCCCTCTCCCCCACCCCTCTCCCACAAGGGGAGAGGGAGCAAGGCGGCGAGCATCTCGCTTGCGACAGAGAGGATCTGGAGCGTTGACTAACCAGAAAGAGAAACAACATTGAACCAAACCACCCCGCGCTGGGATATTTTTTGCGCCGTGATCGACAATTACGGCGACATTGGCGTTTGCTGGCGGCTTGCGCGGCAACTTGTGGCGGAGCATGGCTTTGCGGTGCGCTTGTGGGTGGATGATGTCAGCCGGATGCAGCCCTTGCACCCCGAGATAGATGCGTCGCTGGAATCCCAGATTGCCTGTGGCGTGGAAGTGCGGCGCTGGGTACCGGATTTCCCCGAAGTCGAGCCTGCCGATGTAGTAATCGAGGCGTTTGGCTGCGTGCTTCCCATGACCTATGAGCACGCGATGACGCGCTGCGCCCGGCCTCCGGTATGGATCAATCTCGAATATCTGAGCGCCGAATCCTGGGTGGAGATGTGCCACGCGCTGCCTTCGCCGCATCCCGTCCTCAATCTCACCAAGTATTTTTTCTTTCCCGGCTTTACCGAGGGCACGGGCCATTTGCTGCGCGAATCGGGGCTGCTGGAACAGCGCGAAACGTTTCGCGCATCATCGGGAAATTTTCGCGACGTACTCGGAATTCCACCGCCGAATCCGGATGAATTACTGATTTCGCTGTTTTGCTACGACACGGCGCCTGTCGATGCTCTGTTGACGCAGTGGGAGCAATCGGAGATTCCGGTGCGATGTTTGTTGCCGATTGGCCATCGCTCCTCTTTCCACTTGCAGCGAGAGGGAGAGCAGCCAATCCATCTGCAACCCGGTTCCATCCACCAGCACGGCAATCTCACCCTGCATGCATTGCCGTTTTTGCGACAGGAGGACTACGACAAGCTGCTCTGGTTGTGCGATCTCAATTTCGTGCGCGGTGAGGATTCCTTTGTCCGCGCGATGTGGGCAGGCAAGCCTCTGGTATGGCAGATTTATCCGCAGGAGGATGACGCGCATCGGCCCAAGCTGGATGCGTTTCTCGATCTCTACACATTGACGATACCCGAGCCTGCATTGACGGCGATGCGCGCTTTTCATCTCGGCTGGAACAATTTCAATGCGCTCTCGTGGAAGGATTTCATTCGCCACCGCAAAGCCTTTGAATCCAACGCAGCAGGCTGGGCGGATTACTATTATGCGCAATCCGATCTTGCTTCCAAGTTGGTGATTTTTTGCGGAAACAAGGTATAATGCGCCCCTTTTCAATTCCCGAAATTCCGCGAGACAGCAAATGAAAACAGCCCAGGAACTCCGCATTGGCAACGTGTTTATGATAGGCAATGACCCCATGGTCGTGCTCAAGGCCGAATTCAGCAAATCCGGCCGCAACTCCTCCGTTGTCAAAATGAAATACAAAAACCTGCTCACCGATTCCCCGAGCGAAGCCGTGTTCAAGGCCGATGACAAATTCGACGTTGTGGTGCTGGAAAAGAAAGAGGTCAGCTATTCCTACTTCGCCGACCCGATGTACGTTTTCATGGACGCCGACTACAACCAGTACGAAGTCGAAGCGGAAACCATGGAAGACGCGCTCAAATTTCTCGAAGACGGCATGGCCTGCGAAGCCGTGTTCTACAACGGCAAACCCATCTCGGTCGAACTGCCCAACTCGGTCGTGCGCGAAGTCGTTTACACCGAACCCGCCGTCAAGGGCGACACCTCCGGCAAAGTAACCAAACCCGCCCGCATCAACACCGGCTTTGAATTGCCCGTTCCCCTGTTCGTGGATACCGGCGACAAAATTGAAATTGACACGCGCACGCTGGAATACAAAAACCGCGTGAAGTAAACTTCTGCACATGCAAACAAAAAGGGGCTGAGAGCCCCTTTTTTTGTGGGCGTAATGAATGAAGCACCGCTCGCTCTTCCATCACCCTCCCTCTCCCCTCGTGGGAGAGGGGTTGGGGAGAGGGGGTCAGGAAAAAGCCAACCCCTGCAAAAGCGTGATGGTTGGAAGCAAGGGGGCAAATACACACTCGAAATCACCCGGCTCACGAAAGAGAGCTTGAGGAAGAAGAAGCAGCGCCGCTCCCAACACATGCAGCGCGTGCCATACTCCCCCTCTCC
>JAITML010000079.1 GCA_031277395.1 Methylobacillus sp.
CCGGTTCCCGCAATTAGAATATTTTTGATTGAAGTGTTCACCAGTTGGTGAGGGAATTGGTGCGAGAAATCGGAGAAAGCAAACCCCTTCTCCCATTGTAGAAGAGGGTTGGGGAGAGAGGAAAAAAGCGAGCGCGCGTTCTACGGTTTGAACAAAAGCTGCCCTAAAATCCTGCCTGCCATCTCAAAGAATGCACTTGCCACTTGTTGCATCACTCAACCCCCTGACTCTCCAAATACTCCTCATAGTTCCCCTTGTAATTCACGATACCTTCCGGTTTGATTTCGATGATGCGCGTGGCGATTGAGCTTACGAATTCGCGGTCGTGGGAGACGAAGATGAGCGTGCCTTTGTATTTGTCGAGCGCGGTGTTGAGAGCTTCGATGGATTCCATGTCCATGTGGTTGGTCGGTTCGTCCATGAGCAGGACGTTGTGGCGGCCGAGCATGAGTTGACCGTAGAGCATGCGACCTTTTTCGCCGCCGGAGAGCACGTTCACCGACTTTTTGGTTTCTTCGCCGGAGAATAACAAGCGTCCCAACATGCTGCGCACGGCTTGGTCGTCGTCGCCGGCCTGGGTGAATTGCGACATCCACTCGAACAGCGACTGTTTTTTTTCAAATGCGTATTCATGGTCTTGCGCGAAGTAGCCGAGATTGGCTTTTTCCGCCCATTTGACCTCGCCATGTCTGGGTTTTAGATCGCCCGCGATGCAGCGCAGCAGCGTAGTTTTGCCGACGCCGTTTTCGCCGATGATGGCGACTTTCTCTCCGGCTTCGAGCATGAGGCTGAAGTCGTTGAACAGCGGTTTGTCATAGCCGTGGCTGAGTTTTTCGATTTCCACGGCCTGGCGATGCAGTTTTTCCTTGTCGTCGAATTCAAAGCGGATGAAGGGGTATTGGCGGCTGGAAGGTTTGAATTCCTCAACCTTGATTTTGTCTATCATTTTCAAACGGCTGGTGGCCTGTTTGGCTTTGGATTTGTTGGCCGAGAAGCGGCGCACGAATTCCTGCAATTCCGCGACTTTTTCCTTGGCGCGCGCATTGTCTTTGGCCTGCTGCGCGCGCGCGGCTTGCGCGGCTTCCATGTAATCGTCGTAATTGCCGGGGTAAACCTTGAGCGTCTGGTAATCCATGTCGCAGGTGTGCGTGCAAACCTGATTCAGAAAATGGCGGTCGTGCGAGATGATGATCATCGTGCTGTTGCGATTGTTGAGCACGTCTTCCAGCCAGCGGATGGTGTTGATATCGAGATTGTTGGTCGGCTCGTCGAGCAGCAGAATGTCGGGGTTTGCGAACAGCGCCTGCGCGAGCAACACACGCAATTTCCAGCCCGGCGCGACCGCGCTCATAAGCCCGTCATGCTGCGCGGTGGGAATGCCGACACCGAGCAGCAATTCGCCCGCGCGCGCTTCGGCGGTGTAGCCGTCGTATTCGGCGAACACGGTTTCCAGCTCGGCGGCCTTCATGTAGTCTTCCTCGGTCGCGTCAGGGTTCATGTAGATCGCATTTTTCTCAATATTGGCATTCCACATTTCTTCATGCCCCATCATCACCACGTCCAGCACGCGCTGATCTTCATGGGCAAACTGATCCTGTTTGAGAAATGCCATGCGCTCGTTGGCATCAAGCGCGACGTTGCCGGAGGTGGGCTCCAGCGCGCCTGCGAGTATTTTCATGAAGGTGGATTTGCCGCAACCGTTCGCGCCGATGAGGCCGTAACGATTGCCTTCCCCGAATTTGACGGAGACATTTTCGAACAGGGGCTTGGCCCCGAATTGCATGGTGATGTTGCTGGCGACGAGCATGGCGAAGGTGGCTTACTTGAATCGATTGGTGACAACAACTTCTTCCAGCGCCAACTGCCCGCCGCGCGGAAACGCCGGTTGCAGCGGTTTACCGATGGCGACGAACATTGCGACGACATGATCTTGCGGCAGATTGATGAGCTTGCCCACGGAATCGAAATCAAAGCCATCCATCGGGCAGGAGTCGTAACCCATCTCCTGCGCGGCCAGCATGAGCGTCATCGCCGCCATGCCGCAGGAACGCATTGCTTCGTCGCGCTGCACTTGTTTCTTGCCATTGTAATAATTCTGCAGCAGCGGAAGCAGAACATCCTGCCTCTCTTTGGGCGCATTGCGGCAGTAGCGCTCGGGCTGTTTGTTCCATGCCTTGATATCCGCCGTTATCACTATCAGCAGCGAGGCGTCGGTTACCTGCGCCTGATGCCAACTCACGGTGCGCATCTGTTTGCGCAGTTCGGGATCGCGCACGAGCACGAAACGCCAGTGCTGAATATTGAATGCGGTTGGCGAAAGCAGCGCGAGCGACATGAGTTGTTTGATCTCGGCATCGCTCATCGCATGCGCGGCATCAAACTGTTTGACGGCGCGGCGTTTCTCAATTGCGTCTTTGATATTCATGGCTGATTTCCTTGTGATTGCTTGTAATGAATGGCGGTGATTTCCAGCGGCAGATCGCCTGCCGGGCGGCGCCAGACCACGCTGTCGCCGACTTTATGCCCAATGAGCGCGCGCGCCAGCGGCGAAACCCAGCTCACCTTATTGCGCTGAATGTCGGCCTCGTCCTCGCCCACGATCTCGAAAACGTGCAGCTCGCCTTCCTCGTTTTCCACTTCAACGGTCGCGCCGAACAGCACCACATCTTGCCGCTGCTCTGCCGGATTCACCGGAATGGCATTTTCCAAGCGACTCTGAAAATAGCGCAGATCGCGCTCGATCACGGCCAGTTTTTGCCGTATCACGGGATCATCTTTCTGCGGATTCAAGCGCAGATATTCGCTCTCCAGTTCCGCTGCTTGCCGTGTCAACTGCGCCAGTCCTGCAGGAGTGACATAGTTGGGATGCTCACTCTGCGGGCGTTCCGGCAAATCGGTGCCCGCGTGTTCCAAATCATTTTCTTTGACGAATGCTCTGCTCATGGTATGTGTGAAGCGAGGATAATGCCCGGTGCTTCGGGACTATTCCCACTCTATCGTGGCGGGTGGTTTGCCGGAGATGTCATAGACCACGCGGTTAAGGCCGCGCACTTCGTTGATGATGCGGTTGGAAACCTTGCCGAGCAATTCACAAGGCAAATGTGCCCAATGCGCCGTCATGAAATCCTGTGTTTGCACAGCGCGTAATGCGACAACGTATTCGTAGGTGCGGCCATCGCCCATCACGCCCACGCTTTTGACAGGAAGGAATACGGCAAAAGCTTGTGAGGTTTTTTCGTACCAGTTTTTTCCGTCAGCATCCTTCGCGGCGCGCAGTTCTTCAATGAAGATGGCATCGGCGCGACGCAGCAGGTCGGCATATTCGCGTTTTACTTCGCCGAGGATGCGCACGCCGAGGCCGGGGCCGGGGAAGGGATGGCGATAGACCATGTCGTGCGGCAAGCCAAGCGCAATGCCGAGTTCGCGCACTTCGTCCTTGAACAATTCGCGCAAAGGCTCAAGCAGTTTGAGATGCAGCGTTTCGGGCAGACCGCCGACATTGTGGTGGCTCTTGATGGTGTGCGCTTTTTTGGTTTTTGCGCTAGCGGATTCAATCACATCCGGGTAAATCGTGCCTTGCGCGAGCCATTTGGCTTGAGGAAGTTTGGCGGATTCCTCCTGAAAAATATGCACGAATTCACGGCCTATGATTTTTCGTTTTTGCTCCGGATCGGTGATGCCTTTGAGTTCGCTCAAAAAGCGTTCACCGGCATCGACGTGGATGACTTTGACGCCGAGATTTTTTGCGAAGGTTTGCATTACCTGTTCAGCTTCGTTGAGGCGCAGCAAGCCGTTATCGACGAACACGCAAGTGAGCTGATCGCCGATGGCGCGGTGGATGAGGGCGGCGGCGACGGAGGAATCCACGCCGCCGGAGAGACCCAGAATCACCTGATCGGAGCCAACCTCGGCGCGGATGCGATCCACGGCTGCCGCAACATAGTCCGGCATGTTCCAGTCGTTGCCGCAGCCGCAAATGCTGTGAACGAAGCGGCCCAGTATCGCCTTGCCCTGTATCGTATGCGTGACTTCGGGGTGAAATTGCATCGCGTAGAATTTGCGTGTTTCATCCGCCATGCCCGCAACAGGCGTAGAAGCGTTGCTGGCGATCACCTTGAATCCCGGCGGCAATTCGGTCACCTTGTCGCCGTGGCTCATCCACACGTCGAGCAAGCCGTGGTCTTCGGTATTGCTGCGATCCTGAATATCACGGAACAACTCGGAATGGCCGCGCGCGCGCACTTCAGCGTAACCGAATTCGCGATGCGCCGCACTTTCCACTTTGCCGCCGAGTTGCGCGGCCATGGTCTGCATGCCATAGCAAATGCCGAGCACCGGCACACCGAGATCAAACACGGCTTGCGGCGCCTTGGGTGTTTCGTCTTCATACACCGAGTTGGGTCCGCCCGAGAGTATGATGCCAGCTGGTTTGAAATCGCGGATGAAGGCATCATCCACATCCCACGAATGCAGCTCGCAATAGACGTTGGCCTCGCGCACGCGGCGAGCGATCAATTGCGTGTATTGGGAGCCGAAATCAAGGATGAGAATTTTTTTGTGGGACATGGATTGTTCCGTGAGTGAAAAACGGATGGGCGCAAGAGATGCGTCCATCCGGGCAAGCTTTATTCGACGTGATAGTTAGGCGCTTCTTTGGTAATTTGCACATCATGCACGTGCGATTCACGAATTCCGGCAGCGGTGATTTCCACAAATTCCGCCCTGTTGCGCATATCGTCTATGGTGCCACAACCGACATAACCCATGGATGCGCGCAGGCCGCCCATGAGTTGATGAATCACCGCGAGCACGCTGCCTTTGTACGGTACGCGGCCTTCGATACCCTCCGGCACCAGCTTGTCGACGTTGCCTTCGTTGTCCTGAAAATAACGGTCGCTGGAGCCTTTTTGCATCGCACCCACCGAACCCATGCCGCGATAGGATTTATAGGAACGTCCCTGAAACAATTCGATTTCGCCCGGCGCTTCCTCGGTTCCGGCGAACAGTCCGCCCAGCATCACGCAATGCGCGCCCGCAGCGATGGCTTTGCCGATGTCGCCTGAGTAGCGGATGCCGCCATCGGCGATGAAGGGCACGCCCGTGCCTTCGAGCGCCTTGGCGACATTGGAGATGGCCGTGATCTGCGGCACACCCACACCCGCGACGATGCGCGTGGTGCAGATCGAGCCGGGGCCGATGCCGACCTTGACCCCATCTGCGCCGGAATCCACCAAGGTGCGCGCGGCGGCGGCGGTGGCGATGTTGCCGCCGATCACCTGCAATTGCGGGAAATTCTTTTTGACCCAGCTGACGCGATCCAGCACGCCCTGCGAATGCCCGTGTGCGGTATCGACCACGACCACATCCGCGCCTGCTTCAGCCAGCGCCGCCACACGCTCTTCCGTGCCTTCGCCCACGCCCACCGCCGCGCCAACGCGCAAGCGGCCTTCGCCGTCCTTGCAGGCGAGCGGGTGATCGCTGGATTTCTGGATGTCCTTGACGGTGATGAGTCCCTTGAGTTCCCACTGCGCATTGATGACCAGCACGCGCTCAAGCCGGTGCTTGTGCATCAACGCCAATGCTTCTTCGCGTGGCGCGCCTTCGCGCACGGTCACGAGGCGATCGCGAGGCGTCATGATGTTGCTGACCGGCTGATCGAGATTGGTTTCAAAGCGCAGATCGCGGTTGGTAACAATACCAACCACCTTGTTGTTTTCCACCACCGGCAGGCCAGAAATCCTGTGTTGCCGCGTAAGCGCGAGAACCTGCTGCACCGTCATGTTCGGCGGAATTGTCACGGGATCGTTGACCACGCCGGATTCAAACCGTTTGACGCGCGCTACCTGCGCCGCCTGCGCCTGGGGTGACATATTCTTGTGGATGATGCCGATGCCGCCCGCCTGCGCCATCGCAATCGCCAGCGGAGCTTCTGTCACGGTATCCATCGCGGCGGAAACCAGCGGAATATTGAGGTGGATGGAACGGGTCAACCGGGTGGCGAGGCTGACCTCGCGGGGCAAAATATTGGAATGCGCGGGCACCAGCAGCACATCATCGAAGGTAAGCGCTTTTTGAAGCAGACGCATATGCTATCCCTGTGTGGCAAAAAGCAATTATACAGGCAGACGGTGCGAGGGTAAATTGCCTGGGCATTTGCCGGGATGAGGGTGCGGCCTCGCAGGAATTTCAGTTGCCAGTTCAGTGGCTAAGCGTTATTGTTTCACCGTTAAATTACTGGGGGTAAGGATAATGAAGAAACTACTGCTTGTTTTGTGCTGTCTGCCGTTGCTGGCGTTTTTGACCTCTGCCGCCGAAGTTTACAAGTGGAAGGACAAAAATGGCAAATGGCAATACTCCGATTCGCCGCCCTTGATCAATGTGCCTTATACGACATTGTCGGGCAAAACGTATTCACCGCCGGCGGAAACAGCCGCGCCCGCAGACGCAGGCGCGCAAACGCCGGCTGCCGATGCCGCAGCAGGCAAGAACGGTGCAGCCAAGGATGACAAGGCAGCGCAAGACCCGAAAGACAAAGCCGAGCAGGATGCCGCCAAGAAGAAGCAGGAAGAGGAAAAAGCGGCCGCGGAAGCCAAGCTCAAGGAAGAAAAATGCAAGAACGCGCGCATACGGCTCGCGCAATTCCAGCAGGGCGGGCGCATTTACCGCGCGAATGAAAACGGTGAGCGCGAATACTACGGCGACAAGGAAATCGCTGCGGAAATCCAGAACGCCCAAGGCGATATTGAAGCCAACTGCCCGCCGTAACAGCGCGGTTGTATGCCGCTCGGCGGAAAGCATTTCATCCGCCTTGTAATTGGAGGTGAACATGAAAAAACTGTTGGTTGTTTTGTGCTGCCTGTCGTTGACCACGCCGCTGGTTGCGTCCGCCGAAATGTACAAATGGCAGGACAAGAACGGCAAATGGCAATATTCCGATACGCCGCCGCCGGGTGGCGCGTCTTATACAACGTTGGAGAAGGATCCTGCTCCGATCGGTTCTGATACGGCGGGCAGTGTCGATATGAAAACGAACACGGAAAAAGAATGGAAAGCCAAAGCCGAGCAGGATGCCGCCAAAAAGAAGCAGGAAGAAGAAAAACTGGCAGAGGAAGCCAAGGCCAAGGAAGAAAGGTGCAGGAATGCGCGTCTGCGGCATGTGCAGTTCCAGCAGGGTGGGCGTGTTTATCGCGTAAATGAAAACGGTGAGCGCGAATACTTCAGTAGCAAGGAAATTGACGAGGAAGTCCAGAAAGCCCAGAGCGACATCGAAGCCAACTGCCCGCCGTAACAGCGCGGCGATATTTTCTTATTCATCGGCGGAGGGGGCATCCCCTCCGCCTTTTTTCATGGCCTTGCCTTCGGCAGCGCGTTGACGGCGCACTTCCTTGGGGTCGGCGATCAGGGGGCGATAGATTTCCACGCGGTCTTTTTCGCGCAAGACCGTATCCGATTTGACCAGTTTTCCGAAGATACCCAGCTTGTTCTGCGCGAGATCAATCTCCGGAAATTTTGCGAGCACGCCGCTTTTTTGTACGGCCTGTTCGGCAGTCGTGCCTTCCGGTACCTTGAGTTCCAGAATCAGTTGTTGCGCGGGCAGCGCGTAAGCAACTTCGACGTGAATTTCGTTGTTCATTTGGATGCGTAAATAATATCGGCGCGACTTACGAAAGCATCGACCAGGGTATTGGCGATATGGCTGAACACGGGCGCGATAATTTTTTCCAGCAAGTGATTTGAGAACTCGTAGTGTAGCTTGAATTCGATTTTGCAGGCAGCCTCCGTGAGCGGAGTAAAGCGCCACACGCCTTCAAGTTTGCGAAACGGGCCATCCACGAGTTTGAGATTCATCAAGGTCGGAAACGTCTTGGCGTTTTCCGTGGTGAATTTCTGCTTGATGCCGTGATAATCAATATGCAGCGTGGCAATGGTGATGGTGTCATCGCGCTTGATGAGATCAACCCCGCTGCACCACGGCAGAAATTCGGGATAACGCTCGGGTGTATCCACCAACGCATGCATCCGCTCTGCGGAATGCGACACCAGCACGGATTTTTCGACTTGCGCCATGAAAAGAAGGGGATGGTTTAAAATGGCGTGATTTTAAGCTATTCCTCACGCCCTGCCCATGAGTATCGCCCAGAACAAAAAAGCCTTTCACGACTATTTCATCGAAGAGAAATACGAAGCCGGCATCGTGCTCGAAGGCTGGGAAGTCAAGGCCATCCGCGACGGTCGCGTGAATCTCAAGGAATCCTACGTTGTTATTCAGCGCGGCGAAATTTTCATTATCGGCTGCCACATCACCCCCATGGGCACCGCCTCCACGCACATCCGCCCCGATGCCACGCGCACACGAAAACTGCTGCTGCACAACGAAGAAATCGCCAAGCTCATCGGCAAGGTTGAACGCGCCGGATACACGCTGGTGCCGCTCGACATGCACTATACGCGCGGCCGCATTAAAATCGAAATCGGCCTCGCCAAAGGAAAAAAACAATACGATAAACGCGAAGCAGAAAAAGAGCGCGACTGGGAGCGCGAAAAAGGGCGGATTCTGCGGGCCAAGAACAAATAGCCTTCAGTGTGCGGCACTCTGTTGCAGTATCAGCAGAAGACAGGTGATTTGGTTGTATAATACTCATACTGCTGAAACTTTATTGACCGCTGTTTGGTCAATGACAACGAACCGGGGGTGACTTGGCTTCGACGTGGGTTGCAAAGCAGAGCAGGGCATACCGAGGACCAGATACCTCGTAAATCCTCTGGAACCAAGATAGTCGCAAACGACGAAACTTACGCTCTGGCCGCTTAATCCGGCTGGACGCTGCACCGAAGAGCCTCTCGGTCGGGTGGGGTAAAACCCGCAGCAGCGTCATTTAGAGAGGATCGTGTCGTGTCGGGTTACTTGGCACGGCATTAAATCAAGGTAACTCGCCTTGCTTCAGCCTGTCGGTCGGCGGTTGCAAGGTTAAATCAATCGACCTGGCTAAGTATGTAGAACTGCCTGTAGAGGGCTTGCGGACGGGGGTTCAATTCCCCCCACCTCCACCATTTAATCATCCAAAGCAATCCAACAAAGGCCGGAAAACCCAGAAATAACAAGGGTTCCGGCTTTTTTGTCCTAAGCAGTCCGATGTAACGCCCATACCGCACTGCCAGTGAGTTGATTTTCAAGTGAGTGAGAAAACAAGCGGGGTTTGGCGACCCTGTTTGTGCTGTTATCGGTGAAGCAGATAGATGGATTTTATGGCTCATTTTTCTCATACCAGGGGTTTGGTAATGAGTCGGCGTAGCCAGTGTTCTCACTATGGAATCTATAATGAGATCGAAAGGCAACATCTAGTACGAAGGCAGCCAATATTTTCGCCTTGGCAGGTGATAGCCGGAAATGCTGTTGATAAAATTCGGCCAAAGACTCTTCGGCGAGCGGGTATTGACGCTGTATTTCATCGTAAATTCTTTGGTATTCCGGGTCTGATTGTGCCCAAATTTTCAGGCCGGCATCAACTTCCTCGCGCGTATTGCTGGGTGTGCTGATCGCCGCTGGGACTTCCTTCTGAATACCGCCAACTGTGACGGGTCGCTTGCCATTTATTCCTATGCTCCACGGGCGTAGTGCGGCATTGCTCCAAGTGTCGGCGACACGACTTCGTAACCTGTCGAGCGGATGCCATGAACCACCCCAGCTATCATCGTTTCCTATAGATTGATCCAGAAGTTGTTCCAATTCGCGGACAGGTTTGGGTAGGAGGTCAACTGATTGCTTTACTCTTGGATGAAACCGTATTGTGCAACGCTGATGGAAGCTCTCCGATTCCATACCATAAACGCTCCAATCTTCGAAAAGATATCCAGTCATAATGACCCAAAGAATTCCGGAATTCTTTTCCTGAAATATCAGCGGTGGCTGAGATCCTTTAGCGAAAGAGGGGTATTTCTCATGGCTGTCAGCTTCAGTATTTCCCTGCAGAAAGTTGGCTAGCTGAACTTTTTCATCAATAGCGTATTAAAGAATATATGTAGTTCCATCGCCATGCGTCTTCCCACACAACCAGTCGTTTTCCGAGGTGCGTTTTTTTCTGCCAATAAATATCCCCACCGCTGATGGATAGTTGGCCAAATGGTATGTCAAAGTTAGAAGAGATAACGTCATCAACGTAGGATATAGCATCCGCTGGCATAGTGGAGGCAGCATTTGGATCGTATAGATTGTTTAAAGTATCCCCATCTGCAGGCGCACCATCGCTTATATACAGCTTCAATAACGGCTCGCTGGATAAGTCGGATGGAATTTCCAGAGGTGTGATTAAGAAGAACGACGGTGACTTGAACGCCATTTTGGCGATAGCGAGCGCCTCATCGCATTGCTTTCCTTTCCCTTCAACCAATTTTGGCCAATTATCGGCATGGACAGTCATCGGCATCAATCCGAAGCAGACGATAAGAACAATTCGTTTCATGGCTGTTCCTTGGGCATTAGAAGGTTATTTGCCATTCGACAAGCTCAGGGCGAGCAGAGTTTTTGTGTGATCATCAAATGTTAATTGCTTCTGTAATTATCCCGCCGCCGAGGCAGACGCGGCTTTCGTAGACCACGACTGATTGCCCCGGCGTTACCGCCCACTGGGCTTCTCCGAAACGGATTTCGCAATGGTCGCCGGTGATGGATTCGATTTCGCACGGCGCGTCGGGCTGGCGGTAGCGCGTTTTGGCGGCATAGACCCAGTGCTCGCGCGGGTCGCTCCCCGAGATCCAGTGCATGTGCTGCGCGAGCAGGCCGTCGGCGTACAGCATGGGATGATCGTGGCCTTGCACCACGATGAGTTCGTTTTTTTTCATATTCTTGCCAGCCACGAACCAGGGTTCGCCATCACCGTCGCGTGAGCCGCCTATGCCCAAGCCTTGACGCTGGCCGAGCGTGTAATACATGAGCCCGTTATGATGGCCGACGACTTTACCTTCCGGTGTGCGTATCTCGCCCGGCTGGACGGGCAGGTAGCGTTGCAGAAATTCGCGGAAGGGGCGTTCGCCGATGAAGCAGATGCCGGTGGAGTCTTTTTTCTCGCTGGTGGCGAGGCCCGCTTTGCGCGCGATTTCGCGTACTTCACGCTTGTATAAATCTCCGAGCGGGAACAGCGTTTTGGATAGTTGTTCCTGATTGAGGCGGTAGAGAAAGTAGCTCTGATCCTTGCCGCCATCCTCGGCCTTGAGCAACTGGAACAGCCCGTCCGCTTCGCGTACCTGCGCGTAGTGCCCGGTCGCGATGAGGTCTGCGCCCATGCCCAGCGCATGATCAAGAAAGGCGCGGAACTTGATTTCCGAGTTGCAAAGAATATCCGGATTCGGCGTGCGTCCGGCGCGGTATTCTTCGAGAAAGTTGCTGAAAACCTTGTCCTTGTACTCGGCGGAAAAATTCACTGCTTCGAGCTCGATGCCGAGGCGGTCGGCGACGGCGGCCGCGTCTATGAGGTCTTGCCGCGCCGGACAATATTCGTCGGTGTCATCGTCCTCCCAGTTTTTCATAAAGAGGCCGATGACTTCAAAGCCCTGTTCCTTGAGCAGTAGTGCGGCGACGGAGGAATCCACGCCGCCGGACAGGCCGACAATGACTTTTTTCTTCATAGGTGCGTGAGCGCCGACAAGGGAAAATGTTGACCGGCCAGATAGTGTTCGATGCAGGTGAGCACTTGCGGGCTGCGGTGCTGCGATTGGGTGGCGCGTATTTCGTCCGGTGTGAGCCAGCACGCACGGAGAATGCCGTCATCCAGTTTGCGGTTGGGGTCGTGACCACCGATTTCGCCGGTAAAGGCAAAACGCAGATAGGTGATGTCTTTTTTCGGATGCTTCCAGTGATACATGCCGAGCAGGCCGGTCGGTTTGAAGTCGTAGGCAGTTTCTTCGAGTACTTCACGCGCCACGCCCGCGAGCAGCGTTTCGTCATCTTCCAGATGGCCGGCCGGCTGATTGAACATCACGCCGTCGGCAGTTTCTTCCTCGACCAGCAGGAATTTTCCGTCCTGTTCAATGACGGCGGCGACGGTGACATTGGGTTTCCAGATCATGGTCTAATTTTACTAGCCTCGCAGGCCGGGGAACAGGCTGCCTATCCCGTGCGCCATGAATTCGATTGCCATTGCAGCCAGAATCAGACCCATAAGCCGGGTCACGATGATGATGCCGACTGCGCCGAGTTTGCGCGCGATGGGCATGGAGAGGTTGAGGATGATGTAGACCAGCAAGGCCACGACGAATACCGGAATCACCAGCAATACATGCCCCCAAAAAGTCCCGCTTTGTTCGGCGGTGATGATGACGCTGCTGATTGCGCCCGGCCCCGCGAGCAGGGGGATGCTGAACGGCACAATGGCCACTGCATCGCGCGAGACGGTGGGTTCGGCTTCGTGTTGGCGTGAATGGCCATGCATCATGCCTATGGCCATGAGCAGCAACAATATGCCGCCGCCGATCTGGAAAGAGGGAATGCTAATGCTGAAGAATGTGAGGATTTTGTCACCGATGAAAAGCGCCACCGTGAGCACCAGAAACACCGTCAGTGCGATCAAGCGTATTGTGCGCTTGCGCTCGCTGTCCGACCAGCCTTCGGTCGCGGTGATGAAAATCGGTACGGTGCCGATTGCGTTGACAATGGCGAACAAGGCTACGCCAACTTTGATGAGATGGCCCCATTCGACCATTTGATGCCCTTTGCTGAATTAGGTTAGTATCGCCACAACCCTATAAAGAGGAAACAAGTTATGGCGAAAGTATTGATGCCGCTCGCACAAGGTTGCGAAGAGCTGGAAGCGGTCACGGTTGCGGATATTTTACGCCGCGCCGGAATTGCCGTCATTATAGCCGGTCTGGAAACCGGCGCAGTGCGCGCGAGTCGCGGCACGGTGCTCATGCCCGATAACACGCTGGATGCGGTGCTCGCGGATGATTTCGACATGATGGTTCTTCCCGGTGGTATGCCGGGTTCCGAGCATCTCAAAAACGACGCGCGCGTGATCGCGCTTTTGAAAAGCATGGCGAGTGCGGGAAAATACGTCGCTGCCATCTGCGCCGCGCCCATGGCCTTGCACGCGGCCAATCTGCTGCAAGGCAAACGCGCGACCAGTTTCCCCGGCGTGCTTGATCGCTTGCCGGGCGACCATGTTTATCTGAATGAAAAAGTCGTGACGGATGGAAAAATTGTTACGTCACGAGGTCCGGGAACCGCGCTGGATTTCGCATTGACGCTGGTGGAGTTGCTTGTCGGCAAGCCCAAACGCGATGCGGTGGAAGCGGATTTGCAGCGGTGATTTGTGGGAGAGGAAGTTTGATTGAATGAAAAAAATCTACCTCGCCTCCAGCTCGCCGCGCCGTCGCGAGTTGCTGAACCAGATCGGTATCGCGTGCGAAGAGCGGCCCTCGGATGTGGACGAATCCGCGCTGCCCGGCGAAACGCCCGAGCATTATGTGCTGCGGCTTGCGCGCGAAAAGGCGCTGGTGTGCGCGAACCGCGTTGCGCGGGAAGGGCTGGTGGATTTGCCTATACTTGCGGCGGATACCACCGTGTGCGCCGATGGTTTTATCCTCGGCAAGCCGGAGAGTGATGCGGATGCAGCCGCGATGCTGCGCCGTTTGTCGGGGCGGTGTCATGCGGTGCATACAGCGGTTGCAGTAACGCAAGGCGGGCGCGTGGAAGTTGCGCTGTCGAGCACCGAGGTTGAGTTCGCCGATTTGAGCGCAGACGCCATTGCAGCCTACGTCGCTTCCGGCGAGCCACAGGGCAAGGCGGGCGCCTACGGCATTCAGGGTTTGGCAGGAGTGTTTGTGCGCCGCATCGCGGGCAGTTATTCCGGCGTCATGGGGCTGCCGGTTTATGAAACAGCGCAATTATTGAAACAGTTTGGAGTGATTTTGCCGTGAGTGAAGAAATACTGATCAACGTTACCCCGCAGGAAACGCGCGTGGCGATCATGGAGCAAGGCGTGGTGCAGGAATTGCACGTCGAGCGCGCAAGCTCACTCGGGCTGGTGGGTAATGTTTACAGGGGTACCGTGTGTCGTGTGCTGCCCGGCATGCAATCGGCATTCATCGACATTGGTCTTTCTCGTGCGGCGTTTCTCTACATCGCGGATATTCTCGAATACGAAACCAACGCGGAAAAACCGATACAGGAATTGCTGTACGAAGGGCAGACAGTGATGGTGCAGATCATCAAGGAACCCATAGGCAGCAAGGGCGCGCGCTTGACCATGCAGATCAGCATCGCGGGGCGCTTCCTCGTTTATCTGCCGCAGCAGGAACATATCGGCGTATCGCAACGCATCGAAGACGAATCCGAACGTGACGCACTGCGCGACCGCCTGCTGCGCCTGTTGCCGGAACAGCGCGAAGGCGGCTATATCATACGCACGCTGGCCGATGTCGCGACCGATGAGGAATTGCTGGCTGATATTGAATATCTCAACAAGGTCTGGGCCAATATTCAGGCTGCCAACAGTGAAGCGGCGCACGGCTCGCTGGTGTATCAGGATCTGACGTTGCCGTTGCGCGTGTTGCGTGATGTGGTCAATGAAAATGCCAGCCGCATCCTCGTGGATTCAGGCGGGACTTACCAGAAAATGCTGGAGTTCGCCGAGCGTTATGCAGGCGGCGTGAAGAACCGCATCGAGCGTTATCCCGGTGATCGTCCGCTGTTTGAGGCCAACAATGTAGAGCAGGAAATCGAAAAAGCATTGTCGCGCAAAGTGGAGCTGAAATCCGGCGGCTATCTGATTTTCGATCAGACCGAAGCGCTGACCACGGTGGATGTGAACACAGGCGGCTTCGTCGGCGGACGTTCGCTCGCCGACACCATCTTCAAAACCAATCTGGAGGCGGCGCAGTCCATCGCGCGGCAATTACGACTGCGCAATCTTGGCGGCATCATCATTATCGATTTTATCGACATGGAAGAAGAAGAGCATCGCCAAGCCGTGCTGGACGAGCTGCGCAAGGCCGTTGCGAAAGATCGCGTGCGGACGACCATACACGGATTCTCCGGCCTGGGGCTGGTGGAGATGACACGCAAACGCACACGCGAAAGTCTCGCGCATATTCTTTGCGAGCCATGTCACGCCTGCCAGGGACGCGGAGAAATCAAAACCGCGCGCACGGTATGCTACGAAATTCTGCGTGAACTGGTGCGTGAAGCGCGCCAATTCAACGCGCGCGAATTTCGCGTGCTTGCAGCCGCAAGCGTGATCGATCTGTTCCTCGACGAGGAATCGCAAAGCATCGCGCAACTCTCCGATTTCATCGGCAAGCCGATTTTGTTGCAGACGGAAAACCGGTACGCGCAGGAAGTGTATGATATTGTGCTGATGTAATGCAGTATGTAGAAAGCGTTGCGATTGGCTGCATTGCTGCCAATCGGCTTCAATGGGTCATCAGGCCACCATGGACGTGGTTTGTTTTTCCGGGTCAGTTTTTTTCGGTACGGTCATCAGCGTCAGCAGAATCCGGTCGAGCGTGGTGCATTGGTTTTGCGCCGTGGCGAGTTGAGCAGCGACTTCTTCCAGATTTTTCTGCAGGGTGAACTGGTTTTCATTGACGCGCGCGAGGGAGTCGCTGCGGCGATCGAGCAGCGTCTTGTGCTCATTGATCTGGATGCGGAGCGGTGTGAGCAGATTGCCGATCCAGCTTCTGGCCATGTGCTCGGCTTGTTCAAACTCCTTGCGGGCTTCACTCACCAGCGTGTAGTAAAACTTGCGCACGAGAAAGTGTTTTTCGGTCATGATGTTGACCAGTCGGGCGCAGAATTCATCGGTGCGGTCTTGCAGTGATTGCAGGGTCTGGTGGAATTCGCTCATGCTGAGCGTGCGCGGGCGCAGCCGATCAAAACCGTGCCGGTTGTGGAACAGCAGATACAACGATTCGCCCATATCCGAAAGCCCCTGTGCTTCGAGGCTGATTTTTTCCGCCATTGCGCCTGCTTCCTTGATGAGGCTGCGCATCCCCTGATTCAGACCGTGCGTGGTCCAACTGCCACCGATTTTTTTGAGGCTGCGGCTGACCATTTCATCGAATGCAGTCAGGCTCAATTGTTCCAGAATGGTTTCGCCCTGCGTCATGATATGGCGGTAGCCTTCATTGAAGGTGCCTATGGATTCCTCGTAGAGTCGGCGGTTGGCCATGACTTTGGCGAGCATGGATTCCACCACTTCACTGTTCTGACCGCGCAAGGCTTCCAGTTCTGCCACCTGGCCGCGCAGGGATGTGATGCGGTAGCGTATGGTTTTGCGCGAGCCTTTGCCGAGTTCGCTGACTTCGGCGATGACATTCTTGCGCAGGGTTTCCTGCTTCATGCCGATAATGTTGCGCGCGAGCATTTCTTCCACGCGCAGGATGCCGCTGCGTTTGAGCAGCTCGTCATCGTTCTTGACGCGCGCGACCAGCGCCTTTTGCGCCGAGATCGCGAATACATCGGCGGGCGGAATGCCAAGCTGGCGCGCGGTTGAGACGATTTGCGACTGTATCATCGCGTTGACTTCGGTCTCGCCTCGCAGCGTGTCCCACAGAATATCGATTTTGTTGAGCGCGGCCAGTTTGTGGGTTTCGCTGTCGCGGATGTAACGCGTCCAGATATCCATGTCGGACTTGGTAATACCGGTATCCATTGCCAGCAGGAAAATCACCGCATGCGCGTTCGGAATGGTGCTGATGGTAAGTTCCGGCTCGGCGCCCAGCGTGTTCATGCCCGGCGTGTCGAGGATGACCAGTCCGGTTTTGAGCAGTGGATGCGGATAATTGATGAGTGCGTGACGCCATACCGGCACTTCAACCATGCCGTTGTCCTTGAGCATGTTGGTCTCGGGGTCTTCATCAGACCACAAACCGAGCGCGCGAGCTTCGCCCAGCGTGACTTCCTTTGTCGCAACCAGCACACGCAAGGCTTCGCGCATGGTGTCGAGTGACGATATATCCAGCCGCAGATTGACCCATTCGAGCGGCTTGTTGCGGAGTGTATTCAGGCTGTCGTCACGCTTGCGCGTTTCTATCGGCAGCAGTTTGATGTAAGGTTTTTCGGCTTCATCCCAGAAAATTTCGGAGGGGCACATCGTGGTGCGTCCCGGCTCAACCGGTAGCAGGCGCGCCCTGAAATTGGAGGAGAGCAGTGCGTTGATGGTTTCGGTTTTGCCGCGCGCGAATTCGGCGACAAAGGCGAGCAACAGCCGGTCTTTCATGACGATCTGCGACAGATCGTACAGACGCAAATCCTGCATTGCATCGGATGTGTCGGTTTGTTCCAGCCAGTCGCGGTACGCATGAATGGCGCTGTTCAACCGCTCGCGCCATTGATGATATTCACTGATTTGTTGCTCAAACGTCAGGTTGCTCAATCTCGTTTCTCCGAGCGTCGTGAAGCCATAATACACGTCGGCTATGTCGAGATCGCCAACCGTCCGCGCATTCTATGTGATATGGCCATTAAATTCCATAAAATTGTCACACCTATCGCGACGATAGCATAAATTTATCAATTAATTCATTATGTTATATAAATGTATCGGATGGGTGGTAATGTGTATTCCACAACCGAATATGCAAGTTTAGAGCAAATGCAGCAGCTTCCCCGTCAGTGGCGTGATGACAAACAGGACAAGTACTTCAATGCCTATGCAGGCCACCAGCGGCGACAAATCCACGCCGCCCAATGTCGGCACAATACGCCGCAACGGGCGCAGTATCGGGTAGGTGAGGCTTTCCAGCACAGGCGCGACGGGTGTGTAGGGATTGATCCAGCTCAACAATACCTGGGCAATGATGACGTAGAGCAGGATATACAACGTGATTTTGACGAGACTGAGCGCCGCCAGCCCGAATATGGCGGCATAGACCGATGCTCCCGTTGCCGAAATCGCAACGTCATGCAGCCACAGCAAGCCGCATTGCAACAGCAACTGGGTCAGCAGCGCGAGCAGCAGCGAGGAGGTATCCAGTCGGCCCAGCGCGGGAATGATGCGTCGCGCCGGGCGCACTGCGAAATTGGTGACGGCGACGACCAGTTGCGAAATCGGGTTTTGAAACGGCGCGCGCGCGAGTTGCAGAATGCAGCGCAGCAAAAATGCGCCGGTGAGCAAATCAAGCACGATCTCGAATACGAATGATACGGCAGCGGTGAACAACTTCAGTCCTTTCCGAGCAGATCGCCCAGCTCGCGTGAGCGTTCGGCAGCCGCGCGCAATGCCTGAATGATGGCGGCTTTCACACCGGAATTTTCCATGCTGAGCAGCGCGCGCTCGGTGGTACCGCCTTTGGAAGTCACTTGCGCACGCAGCGTCTCGGGCAATTCCGTGCTTTGCAGCGCGAGCTGGCTCGCGCCGAGGAAGGTTTGCAGACTGAGTTCGCGCGCTTGCGCGTCCGAGAGGCCGAGTTCCCGCGCCGCCTGCTGCATGGCTTCGACAAAATAGAACACATAGGCGGGGCCGCTGCCGGAGACAGCAGTCACGGCATCCATTTGTGTTTCGTCATCCAGCCAGATCGTGCTTCCGACAGCGGAGAAAATGGTTTCGGCTTGCGTGCGTTGATCTGCGCTGACACCGGAGGCGGCAAACAACGCGGAAACGCCGCTGCGGATTTGCGCGGGCGTGTTGGGCATGACGCGGATAACGGCGTCGTAACCGCCCAGCCAGCGGATCAAGTCGCTGCTGCGTATGCCGGCGGCCACGGAAATCACGAGTTGTTTACGCAGCACGCTGCCGAGAAAAATGGCGATGTCGCGGAGTTGTTGCGGTTTGACTGCGAGTACTACGATGTCGGCGCTGGCTGTGCCCGGTATCTGGTCGCTGGCCGCGATGCCATATTCCGCGTGTAATTGCCGGCGTTTGTCGGCATCCAGTTCGATTACGCTGATATCGTCCGGCGCGCGGCCTTGCGCGATCAATCCGCCGATGAGCGCACGTGCCATGTTGCCGCCGCCTATAAAACTGATTTTCATGCTTTTACCTTTTAAAACCGCGTGTTGCCCGTGGCCCGAAAATGGCCGTGCCGATGCGTACCATGGTCGCGCCTTCGGCAACCGCAATCGAAAAATCTTCCGACATGCCCATGGACAGCGTATCCAGCGCGTATCCTGCCGCGTTAAGCATCGCCAATTGTTCCCGCAACATTCTAAACTGCTGATGCTGCAACGCAACCTCTTTGGTCGGCGCGGGGATGGTCATCAGTCCGCGCAACTTGAGGCGCGGCAAAGGCGCGATTGCATCTGCCAGCGCCTTGACTTCATGCGGCACGACGCCGCCCTTGCTGGCTTCGCCGCTGACATTGACTTCGATGCAGATGTTGAGCGGCGGCAGATTTTCCGGGCGCGCATCAGACAGCCGCTGGGCGATTTTGAGCCGGTCAACGCTGTGCACCCAGGCAAAATGTTCCGCAACCGGCCGGGTTTTGTTGCTCTGGACGGGGCCGATAAAATGCCATTCCGGTGATAAATCGCGCAGGGCGGAAATTTTTTCCAGTGCCTCCTGCACATAGCTCTCGCCAAAGGCGCGCTGCCCGGCGAAACAGGCTTCGCGCAGGGCCTCGGGCGGGTGCGTTTTGCTCACCGCAACGAGCGTAACGCTGCCGGAAATTCGCCCATTTGCGATTTCCGCCGCGCGCAGAGTTGCAGTTACAGCTTGTAAGCGGTTGGATATTGTGGTCATAATTAGCCTGTTTAAAAATTATATCAGGGGGTTTTGATGGACATTTCTGAACTGTTGGCGTTTTCGGTCAAGAACAACGCTTCCGACCTGCATCTCTCGTCCGGGCTGCCACCCATGGTGCGCATCCACGGCGACGTGCGCAGGATCAATTCGCCGGTACTGGAACACAGCCAGGTGCATGACATGGTGTATGACATCATGAACGATCACCAGCGCAAGGTGTATGAAGAGAATCTGGAAATCGACTTTTCGTTCGAGATTCCGAATCTGGCGCGCTTTCGCGTCAATGCCTTCAATCAATACCGCGGCGCAGCGGTGGTATTCCGTACCATTCCTTCCACAGTGCTTACACTGGAACAACTCGGCGCGCCGATGATTTTCAAGGAAATTTCGAAGAATCCGCGCGGTATCGTGCTCGTCACAGGCCCCACCGGTTCAGGTAAATCGACCACGCTGGCGGCGATGGTGGATTTCATCAACGATAACGAGCAGGCGCATATTCTGACGGTGGAAGACCCGATCGAGTTTCTTCACCAATCCAAGAAATGTCTCATCAACCAGCGCGAAGTCGGCGCGCATACGCTGTCGTTTGCCAATGCGCTGCGCTCTGCGCTGCGTGAAGACCCGGACGTGATTCTGGTGGGCGAAATGCGCGATCTGGAAACCATACGCCTCGCGCTCACGGCGGCGGAAACCGGCCACCTGGTGTTCGCCACGTTGCACACTTCATCCGCCGCCAAGACCATAGACCGCGTCGTGGACGTGTTCCCGGCAGCGGAAAAGGACATGGTGCGTTCCATGTTGTCGGAGTCGCTGCGCGCGGTCATTTCGCAAACGCTGCTCAAGACCAAGGATGGCAATGGTCGTGTCGCGGCGCATGAAATCATGCTCGGCACGCCGGCCATCCGCAACCTTATCCGTGAAAACAAGGTCGCGCAGATGTATTCCGCGATTCAAACCGGACAGGCGCTGGGTATGCAAACGCTGGATCAAAGTCTCATGGAACTGATAAAACGCAACATCATTTCCAAGGAGGCGGCGCGCGCCATCGCCACCAACAAAGACGAAATTTTCTAAGGAAAATCATCATGGAAAACGGAAACGCAGAGAAATTCGTACACGATTTGCTACGCATGATGTTCGCGCGAAACGCCTCCGATTTGTTCATCACGACCGGCTTTCCGCCCGCGCTCAAGATCGACGGAAAAATCGCTCCGGTGACCAAGCAGACTCTGACGCAACAGCAGTGCGAGGAAATCGCGCGCGCCGTCATGAACAACAAACAGGCTGCCGAGTTTGAAGCAAAAAAGGAATGCAACTTCGCCATCGGTCTGCCCGGCGTCGCCCGCTTCCGCGTCAATGCCTTTGTGCAGCGCGGCTGTACCGGACTGGTGTTCCGCACCATCCCGAACAAAATTCCCAAGATTGAAGAGCTCGGCCTGCCGCCCATTCTCGAGGAAATCGCGATGACCAAACGCGGTCTCGTGATCTTCGTCGGCGCCACCGGTACCGGCAAATCCACCTCGCTGGCGGCGATGGTGGGTTATCGCAACGAGAACAGTTACGGTCACATCATCAGCGTCGAGGATCCGATCGAGTTCACGCACGAGCACAAAAACTGCATCGTCACGCAACGCGAGGTTGGTGTGGATACCGATGACTGGTTCTCTGCGCTCAAAAATACGCTGCGTCAGGCGCCAGACGTGATCCTCATCGGTGAAATCCGCGACCGCGAAACCATGGACTACGCGATTGCCTTCGCTGAAACCGGCCACCTTTGCCTTGCCACGTTGCACGCCAACAACACCAACCAGGCGCTCGACCGTATCATCAACTTCTTCCCGGAAGATCGCCGTGGACAATTGCTGATGGATCTTTCGCTCAACACTCGAGCTTTCATCTCGCAACGCCTCATGCCGAAAAAAGACAGCAAAGGCCGCGTTCCCGCCATTGAAATCATGCTTAACTCGCCGCTTATTTCAGACCTCATCTTCAAGGGTGACGTACATGAAATCAAGAACATCATCGGCAAATCGCGCGAGCTGGGCATGCAAACCTTCGACCAGTCACTGTTCGATCTCTACGAAGCCGGTCAAATCACCTACGAGGATGCCCTCCGCAACGCCGACTCCGTGAATGACCTGCGTCTGCGCATCAAGCTGGAAAGCAAGGACGCCAAGGAAAAGGACATCGCAGCGGGAATCAACCATCTCGGGGTGGTTTGAAGCAAGTCTGCGGCGTTGCTTTTAAGCGCGCAGCGTTATTGATACGGCGCCGGATGGAGTGATTCTCGCAGATGGAGAGTCACTCCCCCTGATGCACCAAATGCCCGTCCACCAGCGTCGCGCGTACTTTCCCTGCAAGCTCCCATCCAAGGAAGGGCGTGTTTTTGCCCTGGCTGCGGAGTGAGTGACGTTCGACTTTCCAGTATTCTTCCGGGGCGAATATACAGATATCGGCGGGCGCGCCGGGGCTCAAATGACCGGCATTGATGCCGAGCAGGGCGGCGGGTTCGCAGGTGATGCGCGCGAGCGCGATGGAGAGTGATGTGCCGGTTTCCGCCGCCCATTTCAAGGTTAGCGGCAGCAGCAGTTCCAGGCCGGATGCGCCGGGTGCGCTTTCGGCGAAGGGGGCGAGTTTTTCGTCATCATCGACCGGCGTGTGATCAGAGCAGATCGCGGTGATGGCGCCGTCCACCAATCCCGCGCGCAGCGCGTCGCGGTCGCGTTGGGTGCGGAGCGGGGGCTTGAGATGACATTGCGAGTCGAAGAAGCCGATGTCGTGTTCGACAAGGTGCAGGTGATTGGCCGCGATGTCGCAGGTGACGGACAGCCCTTGCTGGCGCGCCTTGTGTATCATCTCCACGCTCTCGTGCGTCGAGATGCGACAGATGTGAACCTTGGCGCCGGTATCTTGCGCGAGCGTGAGTATGGTCGCGAGCGCGATGGTTTCGGCGCTGGACGGAATCCCGGCCAGGCCGAGGCGGGCGGCTACTTCGCCATCATGCGCGACGCCATCCTTGGCGAGAAAAGCGTCTTCGGGATGCAGCCATACGGTGTAGCCAAACGTACTTGCGTACTGCAATGCGCGACGCATGACCTGCGTGTCGATAAGCGGCGCGGTGGCATGCGAGAAGCCGATGCATCCCGCTTCCGCCAGCTCGCACATTTCGGTCAGATGTTTGCCCTGCAGTTGGCGCGTAAGCGCGCCGAGCGGATAAACGTGGCCCATGTTGAGCAATTTGGCGCGATGCTTGAGCATTTCGACCAAACCGGGTTCGTCCAGCACAGGGTTGGTGTCCGGCGGGCAGGCGAGGCTGGTAATGCCACCGGCGGCGGCGGCGCCT
>JAITML010000001.1 GCA_031277395.1 Methylobacillus sp.
AAATTGGGGAGCGATTGCTGATCTCCTTGGAGAGCATATTGGCCTATTAAGATTAATTCAGGATTAACTATGTATTGTCTTGTAACTATTTACTACTGACGTTGCGCGCGGGAGATGCGTTGCGCATGGCAGAAAAGAAACGAGGCCGGAATAACCGACCTCGTTGGGGGTATGCCGCGTGACTCAAATTCAGCCAGTGATCTGATCGATTTGAGCCTGCTCGATGCTGAGCCTGGTGCCGCACATTGCCGCAGCCTGCGCGAGCGCTGTCTTCGCCTGCACCAACGCCATCTCGGTTTGTGATGGGGTGCCCCAGAGCGGATCAAACGCGCTGCTGGCTATGTCTTGCTGAATTTCCTCTATCTCGTTCGGGCTTGCATTTGCGTTCACCATGAGCAAGCTCGTCAACGCCATCATGCTAACGATAAAAGATTTCATGTCGTTCTCCTTTCACGTGCATTGGATTCCTGGATAAACCGGATGATTAAGGTGCTGTGTCGCCACAAGCTCCTTGGACGTACTGTACTAGATAGTTCTTTCAGAAATCAACTTTATATTTATTGAAAGTAAATCGACGTGCAATTTTATGCGTTTGAGATAAAACGCAAGGGAATGTGGATGGTTCCGGCGCAGACGGCTGGAATGCGATGAAGCCGTGGCGTTGGCCTCGTTGAGGGGATTTAATTTTCTTCCAGCCAGTTCAGCAGATACGCCCATTGTTCCCGCTCGCGCTCGGATACCCAGAGCGGCGGATCGAACAGCGTCCGGCCTTCAAACGCGGCGTTCACATAGACTTGGGTTTCGCGCAGCCAAGCCAGCACCGGCAGATCCAGTCCGGTGATGAATTGCTCCAGCGTGGTTGCCGCGCGCGTGTGCGGCGCCATGCGCATTCCCACGAGGCCGACGAACACCTTGCCTTTACGCACGGATTTTTCCTCGCTCAATTTTTCGAGAAAATCGCGGCTGGCTTGAATGTCGAACAGCGACGGCGAGATGGGGACGACGACTTTGTTTGCGAGCCGCAAAGCATGTTCCAGATTTTTGCCGTGCAATCCGGCAGGCGAGTCGATTACCAGCCAGTCGGGCGGCGACTCGCCCGGCGCGGACGAACGGAACGGTTCAATCGGCGGCAATTCCGCAGGGCGCGCGGTCAGCCATTGCATTGCGGACTGCTGCCGATCCAGATCCATCAACGCCACGCGATAGCCATGCGATGCGAGATAACCGGCAATATTGGTCGAAAGCGTCGTCTTGCCGCTGCCGCCCTTGGGGTTTGTGATGAGGATGGTTTTCATGGTGACTCCTTAAGCTAAAGCCCCTCTCCCCTGGCGGGAGAGGGGTGGGGGAGAGGGCGATGCGCTGAGTTCTCACCCTCTCCCCAGCCCTCTCCCATCAAGGGAGAGGGAGTGAGCCAGCGGAATTTCCTTATTTCTCCACCAACCCTACATCCCGCACCGCGCCCTTGTCCGCCGACGTCACCATCGCGGCATACGCCCGCAGCGCCGCCGAGACTTTGCGCGGGCGCGCGGCGGCGGGCTTCCACGCTGCGCTGCCTTTGGCTTCCATCGCAGCGCGGCGACGCGCCAGTTCTTCGTCGGAAATTTTCAACGCAATGCTGCGATTCGGAATGTCGATGGCGATGGTGTCGCCTTCTTCGATCAAGCCAATCGCGCCGCCGCTCGCGGCTTCGGGCGAAACGTGGCCGATGGAAAGCCCGGAGGTGCCGCCGGAAAACCGCCCATCAGTAAGCAGCGCGCAGGCCGCGCCCAGCCCTTTCGATTTCAGATACGAAGTCGGGTACAACATCTCCTGCATCCCCGGCCCGCCCTTCGGACCTTCGTAGCGAATCACCACCACGTCGCCCGCGACGACGCTATCGGACAAGATGCCTTCCACCGCCGCGTCCTGGCTTTCAAAAATGCGCGCGCGTCCGGTGAATTTGAGGATGTGTTCGTCCACACCGGCGGTCTTCACAATGCAGCCGTCCTCCGCAATGTTGCCGTGCAGCACAGCAAGGCCGCCGTCTTGCGAATACGCATGCGCTTTGTCGCGCACGCAGCCGTTTGCGCGGTCGGCGTCGAGATCGGGATAGAGCATGGATTGCGAAAACGCGATGGTGGTGGCGATGCCGCCGGGTGCTGCGCGATAAAATTTTTGCGTGGCTTCATCGGCGGTCTGTGCGATATCCCACTGCTTCAGCGCATCGCCCAGCGTCTTGCTGTGCACTGTGCCGGTGTCGCGATGCAACAAACCGGCGCGGTCGAGTTCGCCGAGAATCGCCATGATGCCGCCCGCGCGATGCACGTCCTCCATGTGATAGGCGGAGGAGGGCGCGACCTTGCACAGCGTCGGCGCTTTGAGTGACAGCCGATCCATGTCCCTCATGGTGAAATTCACACCGGCTTCCTGCGCGATAGCCAAAAGGTGCAGCACGGTGTTGGTCGAGCCGCCCATTGCGATGTCCAGCGTCATCGCATTCTCGAACGCATTGAACGTTGCGATGCTGCGCGGCAGCACGGCATCGTCGTCCTGCTCGTAATAACGCCGCGCCAGTTCAACAATCAAACGACCAGCGCGCAAAAACAATTCCTTGCGCGCAGCGTGCGTGGCGACGACCGAGCCGTTACCCGGCAGCGACAAGCCCAGCGCTTCGGTCAAACAGTTCATCGAATTGGCGGTGAACATGCCGGAGCAGGAACCGCAGGTCGGGCACGCGGAACGCTCAATTTCGTTCACTTGCGCGTCGGAGATATGGCTGTTC
>JAITML010000054.1 GCA_031277395.1 Methylobacillus sp.
CTGGCTGTCCATTATGTAGATAAGTTTTACACCAAGTCTTAGTACGCTCAATGTATTCGTCACGCTTTGCATGAAGCACCGCCATATCCTCTTGATCATAATAGGATTCCAGCCCAGCAAATATGTCTTTCGATCGATAGAAGGGAGGCAGTACACCGTATGAGCACCAAGACACGATAAGTGCCCAGATGCGAACCAGCATCTGAATATCGGGATCGATATCGTCCCAGCTTAAATTTAGGTTTTTCTCGTTATGAGCAATAACTTTGTGGCGAAATTGCAGAGCCTTTGATCTCGATTTAGTAAGTCGATTACTAAGGCACTCATCAATATAGTGAATTTCGTCGATTAACCTTACGCCATCCTGCTCAATAAACGGCCTTATTTTACCCCAAACTTTTCGTAGCGATGTATCGTCAGGATAATGACTATTTAGCTTTCCTATAATGGAAAATACTGCATATGTCGCACCCACGAGCCACTGGGAGAAGAACGGAAACTTGTGAAACGGATTATCCTTTGTGTTCGCCTGGGTGAAGGCATAGATCATTGCTCGCCATTCGATCAAATCGAATACTAATGTGTCGATTCCTTGTGGAAAATCCCCGCTCGTAAATGTCTCACTATTAGCCCAAATCTGTAATTCATCAATTTGACGTTGCCAATCCTGCTTTTCTTCTGCCCCTATGGCATTCTCCTTATATTTTTTGAAAGATTCCAACCGCACTGATACTTGGGCAGAAGTTAGTTTCCCGCTAGTCACATTGACTGCGTATATTTTTGCTTCTTCAATTGTTGTGACCATCAAGATATTTCCTATAATTACCATGTGGTATGGTGTACCCCGATTCAGCATCAAGTCTAACTCGACAGCCTTTCTTCAAGCCGTCCTCACCTACGAATAATCGCGAGCCCTCTCATCCTCCGTTCCCGCCACCGTCGCGACTATCATCCTGTCCGCGAATCTTTGCGAAACGTCCCCCGTTAGATCAACCGAGCGCGCGGCAATCTCGGTGTCGACCGGCATAATAACGAACCGACGGAGTTGCCGCTTCTGAAAACCGAAGCGATGCCCGGCATACATAAAATCGCTGCCCCCCAATCACCGAGCTAACGCAGTTAGGCGATCGCGTAAATCCTCCGGCGCAAAGAAGACATACGCATTCCCTTGTTTCCCTTTCTCAAGCAGCCCCAATTCATGCAATTGAAGCAAGTCACTTCTGGCGGTCTGATAGACGACATTGTGAGAGCGTTGATGCGCATCCACGCGGTAGCTGGCTTGGGGATGTTTCAGGGCGTGCGTCAATAACGAAACCTGCCGGTGATTAAACGCTGTTCTGAGCTTTGGCGAGGCGGCGAGTAATTGCTGGGTTTCTTTTTGTTCCCTTAGCGTTCTATCAATATATTCATGCAATGCGGTAATGGATCGCCGGATTGTGCGCAGCTGGTGTAGCAAAAAGTAAGTGGTGTCATTCCCATCCGTCTCGGTGTACAGGTAGGCTTTCATATATTGAGCCGGCGCTTTTCTCAGGATATGGCTGATTGATGTGTACTCCATCAGCCAATAACCGCTTCTCGCCAGAGACCAATAAAAGAGCGCCCTGGCGGTACGGCCATTCCCATCCACGAATGGGTGGTCATATCCAATCATGAAATGCAGCAGGATTGCACGGAGTACCGGATGAACAAAAGGTGAATCCGTCTCGTCCATGTTCGCAAATTTACATAGTCGTTCAAGCCGCTCTGGAAGCTCTTTATAGTCAGGCGGGATATGCAGCGTCGTTTCTGTTCCGGGATGTATGATGTGTATGCCATTGTCTTGACGCAGCCGTCCGACATCCTCAGGATTTTCCAACGTGTCTTGGGTAAGCATCCTGTGCAACTCCAGAACAAGATTGGGCGTAAGGTTTTCTTTTTTTAACGACCGCAGATGCTCCATTGTCCGGTAGTTGTTGAATATCATTGTTTCGCTGTGGTTCCTGGGCTTGCGTCCGGTTTGCAGCATCGCCGCTGCAACTTGCCTTGTGGTCGACGCACCCTCAAGCTGACTGGATGTAATGGCTTCCTCGATAAGCGAACTGAGTAGATATCTCTGAGAATTTTTATCGACCTCCAGGGCGCTGCCCGCCACGGAATGAAGTTGTCCCGCCGCATCCCGATCAATACAGTGCAGGTCAATTAACACGGGGCTGGGCGTTGAAAATTGAAAAGGGTTTCCCTGCTTATCGAGCAAAGGGAGCCATTGGAGGGTGCTGGCTCTTGCAAGCAATATTGCCGTCCACCATTCTTCCCGTGTCAATCCATCGGGTGGCTCCCTGTATTTGAGATCATGCCAATGGAGATAGCGGCCATCCGGCAGCGGCGTTTGGGCGTGTTGAAAAATAATATGCGCCCTATCTGGGGAAAGATTGTTTATCGCTTCGACAATGGTGGGTGCCTTGTCCGGGATTTTCATGGGTCTACTAACCTAGCATGATATTAGTAGACTTTAGTATACCTACTTAACTTGGCAATTTCTACTAATTTATTTAATAATTAGTAGAAATTGATCGAATATAGTAGTCGGCTGACCCATTTAACCGTATCTGGCGGAGCATCACGGAGCACCACCCGGTTTAACAAACTTCAAAGTCATGCGGTCGCTTTCGCCGATGGCTTTGTATTTTGCATCGTCGGCGGCATCGTGTTTGTTGCTTGGCGGTAGCGTCCATACGCCGTTGGGGTGATCGGTGGTGTCGGCGGGGTTGGCGTTGATTTCGCTTTTTTCTGCCAGTACAAAACCGGCTTGCGTTGCCAGCCCGATGACCAGTTCTTCGGTCAGGTAGCCGGATTTTTTCATCGTTTCCAGATCGGTGCCGGGTTTGGCGCGGTGATCGACCACGCCCAGCGTGCCGCCGGGTTTCAGCACATCAAAGAATGCCTTGAAATACGCTTCCGCGCTGCCCGCTTTCACCCAGTTGTGGACATTGCGGAATGTCAGCACCGCATCGGCGGAATCAGCGGGGCCAAAAATGGGTTGCTTCGGATCGAAGGTGCGGATTTCCACTTGGTCGTACACCCAAGGGTACATTTTCATGGGGTTGTCGGTGAACTTGGCGCGCAATGCCTTGGCGTCGTTGTTTACCGCGGCGACGTACTGGTTCTTCCTGGACCAGAAATTTTTGCGCAGATAGGGCGCGAGAATTTCTGAATACCAGCCGCCACCGGGCGTGATTTCAATCACTTCCTGATCTTGCGCGGTGATGCCGAAGAAGGTCAGGGTTTCCAGCGGATGCCGGTAACGATCACGCGCGACATTGGCAGGGGCGCGCCACTTTTTCCCGGGATCACTCCACTTTTCGGCAATGATGTCCTCCAGAGTGGGTGGGTCTGGCAACACGATGGGCGCTTCCTGTGCGTGGACAGCGCCCAAGGGCAAAATGGCGAGGATAGCGGCAAGTAGCAGGTGTTTCATGGCATGGCTCCGAGAATGAAGGGGTCGCGTTGTAGTCTGGGTTAAGCGTAGCAAAGCTTGGCGGCGATGCCAACCTGAGAGAGATGAATCGCAGGTAACGGCGTTGGCTCTCGCCATTAGACAGTTGCCGGCTTCGGGAACCCTCTTGCGCCGTAGAAGCGACGGTGCAGATCGCAAATCTGCTCTGCGAAGCCGGGAATCGGGCCTTCCACCACCAGATCGGGGACAACCTCCCGTATCGGCAAGGCACGCACGGAAGCCGGAGGAACTCCCAATTCAGCGAGCCACGCTGACAGTTGCTCGGAAGAACTCGCGAATACGATACGGCCCAGCCCGACCCAACCGTGCGCGGCGGCGCACATCGGGCAGTGCTCACCTGAGGTAAAGACAGTCGCTGCCGCCCGTTCGTCAGGAGTCATGTTCGTTGCAGCCCAGCGAGCAAGCTCGAACTCCGGGTGACGCGTCCGGTCACCGCAGGCCACGCGATTGCGATCCTCGGCAAGGACGGTTCCGTCCGCGGCGACAAGCACAGAACCAAACGGCTCATCACCCGCCTCCAAAGCCTCGGTCGCCAATTCCACGCAGCGACACAGATGCCGCAACTCGTCGTCATTCGTCATGATGGTCTGCCGAAAATTACGTTAGTGCCTAAATTAAGGGGAATTTCCTGCATGTAGAGAAATCGCTCGTCGCTATTACTTGCTGGAAGTTGGGAACGGCGTGCCAACTTTCCATTGACGTGATAGCCCTTGTGCCTTTTCGATTTGGGCAGGCGTCATCTGTTTTTCAGTGAAATTGCGAAGGTCCACAGCAACGTCGTCCCCCTCTACCGCTGCGAGATTGAAGAGCATATAGGCCAAAACAAGGTTACGGGGTACACCTTTTCCTTCGAGGTACATCATGCCCAGAAATAATTGTCCGTCAGCATCTCCTTGTTCCGCTGCTTTACGATACCAAGTGATGGCTTCCTTGTAGTCTTGTGGTACGCCCTTGCCGTTCTCGTACATCCAGCCCAGCTCGAGTTGTGCATCAACATTCCCTTGTTCGGCTGCCTTGCGAAGTTGAACTGTATCACCTTGCTGTGCATCCCGCGCAGACTCTGCTGATGCGGTAAAAGCGAACGTGAGTACAAGGAGCGATATAACCCATCGAATTTTTTCATGATACCTCCTGACTATGTATCCGGTTAATTTAAAACCAATGCCGAGCCAATAAGCAAGTGGCTCGAATACAGTGAGCATCGGTATTGAACGCGATTCCGCTCAGCGGATCAACTTGCTGACCTGTTTGAACGCGTCGCCTTCTGCGGCCTTGAGCCACTCGAATATCACCGATTCGGTATTGCTGACGATGATGCCGGCGTGGCGCAGTCGCGCGAGCGCGTTTTGTTTGTGGGTTTCGTTTCGTGACAGCACGGCATCTTCGGCCACGAATACCTGTTTGCCCGAGGCGTGCAGTTGCAACGCGGTTTGCAGGATGCAGATGTGCGTTTCCATTCCGGCGAGCACAATTTGCGGTCGGTCGCGATGCAGGCGCGCGCTGAAAGCCGGTTCGTCGCAGCAGGAAAAACAGGTTTTTTCGATGGCGTTTTCAGGCCGCAGCCAGTCGCCCAGGTCGGCCACGGTAGCGCCGAGTCCTTTGGGATATTGTTCGGTATGCAATACGGGAATTTCCAGCAACTGCGCCGCTTGCAGCAGAATGGCGCAATTTTTTACCACGGTGGCGAGCGCCTGGGGTTGCATTACGCCGCACAGTTTTTCCTGCACATCAATGATGACGAGTTGGCTGGATTCCCGGCGGCAGACGAGCGGCGGCATCAGAAGCGAAAGCGCTCCGCCTGCGGCGCTCCGATGAGTTCCGGCACGCAGGTTTCAAACAGCATGTCGGAGCGGAAAACCTGATCGGAAACACGGCGAATGAGCGTGGCTTCCATCACCGGCGCTTCGCCTATCACCGCGAACAAACGGCCATCAACCGCCAGTTGTTGCTGCAATTCGGCGGGCAATACCGGCATCGAGCCGGTGAGCACAATCACGTCGAAGGGCGCGGCATTAAGCCAGCCGCGCACACCGTCGCCGGTTTCGAGCGAGACATTATCCACATCAAGCGCGGCCAGATTGCGGCGCGCTTCTGCCGTCAGTTCAGGCACGATTTCCACGCTCAGCACATGCTTGGCGAGGTGCGCCATGAGCGCGGTCATAAAACCGGTACCGGTACCGATTTCGAGCACGCGGTCGGATTTTTTGAGGTTGAGCGATTGCGTTATGCGCGCCTGCAGCTTGGGCGCGAGCATCACCTGACCGTGGCCGACGGGAATTTCGAGATCGGCGAAAGCGAGGCCGAGATATTGCGGCGGCACGAAATTTTCGCGCGGCACTTTGTTGAGCAACTCCAGCACGGCGGGATCAAGCACATCCCACGGGCGGATTTGCTGCTCTATCATGTTGAAACGGGACTGCTCAAGATGGGTATTCATGGTTGCATTCACAAAACAATTTGGATTAAACGATTATAGCGCACGCCGTTGCGCGAGCGCCCCAATTCCGGGCTACTCCTTCCAGCCGCCGCCGAGCGCGCGGTAGAGCGTCACCTGATTGTTCAGCAGCGTCAGCCGCAGCGTGATCAGATCCTGCTGAGAAGCATACATCGCGCGTTGGGAATCAAGCACGGTGAGGTAGTTGTCTATGCCACTGTTGAAGCGGGCTTCGGAGAGGCGATAGCTCACATCCGTCGCGTCCACCAGCGATTTTTGCGCGTCCAGTTGCTCATTGATCGTGGCCTTGAGCGCGAGCGCGTCAGCGACTTCGCGGAACGCGGTCTGTATCGTTTTTTCGTACTGCGCGACGTTGATGTCTTTTTGCAGTTCCGCGACTTCCAGATTGGCCTTGTTGCGACCCGCGTTGAAGATGGGCACGGTAATCTGCGGGATGAAAGTCCAGAAACCCGAACCCGCGCCGAACAGATCGGATAGCTGACTGCTCGCGGTGCCGATGGAAGCGGTAAGCGAAATCGTCGGGAAAAACGCAGCGCGGGCAGCGCCAATGTTGGCATTGGCCGCCATCAACATGCGCTCGGCTTGCAATACATCCGGGCGGTTCTGCAACACTTCGGACGGCAAGCCGACCGGAATCTCGGCGAGTGCTGTCACCTCAACCATGCCGCCGCTCGGCTTGAGTTCATCCGGCAAAGGCGCGCCGACCAGCAGCGTGAGCGCATTCTCATCCTGCCGGATCAGCGTGGTGTAACGCGCGACATCGACCCGTGCCGTATCCATCGTCGTTTGCGCCTGACGCATATCCAGTTCGGAAGCGACACCAAGCTCGAAACGGCGGCGCGTGAGATCGTAGGAATTCTGCTGGCTGGCGAGGGTTTCCTGCGCGAGACGCAAGCGCTCACTATCCGCGGCGCGTGTGAGCCACGCATTGGCGATTTCCGCCACGAGTGAAATCTGCGTCGCGCGTTTCGCCTCCTCGGTGGCGAAATACACTTGCAGCGCCTGCTCGTTGAGGCTGCGTATGCGACCAAAGAAATCCAGTTCATAGGCAGTCAGGCCGATATCCGCCTGATAGGTGTGCGTCACCCGGGAATCGCCGGAACTGGCGCCGGTACCGGAATTCAGTGTGGAAGGGTTGCGTTGATGCGTGGCTATGCCGCCCGCATCCACCGTGGGAAACAGATCGGCGCGCTGGACGCGATACATGGCGCGCGCCTGCTCGATATTGAGCGCGGCGATGCGCAAATCGCGGTTGTTCTGCAAGCTGAGTTCTATCAGTTTGCGCAGTTGCTCGTCAACGAAGAATTCGCGCCAGCCGATATCAGAAACATTGAGCGCGCTGTCGCCGGTAGCGTTGCTGCCCCAGTCCGCCGCTACCGGCGCTTCCGGGCGCTGGTAATCGGGAATCAAGCTGCAACCTGCCAGCAGCGCCGTGATTGTGAGGGAAACAAGTGTCTTGTTCATGTTAGTCATCTGAGTCATCCATGTTGCGATTCGTGTATCTGCTCAGCATCGGGCTTGTACGGAAACAGGGTCCGTATCAGCATGTAGAACAGCGGCACGAAAAAAATACCAAATACCGTCGCGGTCAGCATACCGCCCAGCACACCGGTGCCGATGGCTCGCCGACTCGCTGCGCCCGCCCCGGTGGAGAGCGCGAGCGGTAACACACCAAACAGGAAGGCGAGCGAAGTCATGAGGATGGGGCGCAACCGCTGGCGCACCGCTTGCATGGTCGCATCCATGAGCGATTTGCCCTGCTCCTGCAAATGCTTGGCGAATTCCACGATGAGAATTGCGTTTTTGGCGGCGAGACCCACCGTGGTAAGCAGGCCAACTTGAAAGTATACGTCAGCCGACATACCGCGCAAAGTGGTTGTAAGCACCGCGCCGATAATGCCAAGCGGCACGATGAGTATGACCGAGAACGGCACCGCCCAGCTTTCATACAGCGCGGCGAGACAGAGAAACACGAACAGAATGGAAATCGCATACAACAGCGGCGCCTGCGAGCCGGATAACCGTTCCTGATACGAGGCCTGCGTCCAATCGACGCCGAAACCTTCCGGCAATTCTTTCACGAGTTCTTCGACCGCATTCATTGCATCGCCGGAACTTACGTCAGGCGCGGCTTCACCGACGATTTCCACCGCGGAGATGCCGTTGTAACGTTCCAGCAACGGCGAACCGAACGTCCAGTAGCTGTTGGAGAACATAGCGAATGGCACCATTTCACCATTGCCGTTGCGCGCGTACCACTCCCCGATATTTTCCGGCGCCATGCGGAAAGGCGCATCGGCCTGCACATAGACTTTTTTCACGCGGCCGTTGTGCACGAAATCATTGACATAATCGCCGCCCATCGCAAGCGACAACGTGCTGTTGACCGCGTCTGTGGTCAGCTTGAACGCGCCCGCTTTTTCGTCATCAATATCAACCTGGAATTGCGGCGTGTCTTCGAGACCGGTGGCGCGCACCCTGTTCGGATCGAGGCGCGGATCTTTTTTTGCAAGCTCCAGGAACTGGTTGCGCGCTGCCATAAGTGCCTCATGGCCTCTGCCGCCGAGATCGCGCAACTCCATCGTGAAGCCCGCGCTCTGGCCGAGGCCGCGCACACTGGGCGGCATCATCACAAAAACCTTGGCATCACGAATCATCGCGGATAAATCACGGCTCGCTTCTGACGCAATCACGGCAGCGCTTTTGGAAGGATCGGTACGTTCCGACCAGTCGCGCAATTTGATGAAAGCGCGTCCCACATTCTGGCTGTTGCCGCTTTGCCCCGAGCCTATGATGGTGACTATGGATTCGACCGCGTCGGTTTTTTTGAGAAAGTAGTCCTCCACCTGCTGCATCGCCTGCCGCGTGCGGTAATCCGTCGCACCCACCGGCAATTGCACCTCCGCCCTGAGAGTGCCCTGATCTTCGTCCGGCAGGAAGGAAGTCGGCAGGCGATGGAACAGCAACGCGAGCACCACGGCAATGCCGCCATACACCAGCAGCGCGACAAACTTGCGCGCGATGATGCCGCGCACCGTCGTTTGATACGCAGCCGAAGAGCGATCGAAAGTCCGGTTGAACCAGCCGAAGAAACCGCGCCGCTGGTGCGGGTGGTGGTCACTCGCCGGTTTGAGCAGTGTGGCGCACAGTGCCGGAGTGAGCACAAGCGCGACCAGCACGGAGAGCAGCATTGCGGAAACAATGGTGATCGAAAACTGGCGGTAGATCACACCGGTGGAGCCGCCGAAAAACGCCATCGGAATGAACACCGCCGACAACACCATCGCGATACCGATCAATGCACCGGTAATTTCGTCCATTGATCTGCGTGTGGCCGCCTTGGGCGGCAGTTTTTCCTCGCGCATCACGCGCTCGACATTTTCGACCACGACAATGGCGTCATCGACCAGCAAGCCGATGGCGAGCACGAGCGCGAACATGGTAAGCGTGTTGATGGTAAAGCCAAACGCCGCGAGCACACCGAAGGTACCGAGCAACACAACCGGAACCGCAATCGCGGGAATCAGCGTCGCGCGCCATTCCTGCAAAAACACGAACATGATGAGCACCACCAACGCGATGGCCTCGATCAGCGTCTTGACCACTTCCTCGATGGAGATCCGCACAAAGGGCGTTGTGTCGTAGCCGTATCTGGTTTCCAGCTTGAGTTCAGTCGGGTAGTACGCCTCCAGCTCCTTCATTTTGGCCTTGACCGCATCCGCTGTGCCGAGCGCGTTGGCGTCGGAGGAAAGACGTATCATCATCGCGGCGGAAACTTCGCCACTGAACCGCGTGCGTGGCGAATAACTGCTCGCGCCCAACTCAACCCGCGCCACATCCTTGAGCCGCACCGTGGAGCCGTCCGCTTCGGACTTCAGCACGATGTTGTTGAATTGATCGACATTGGTGAGCTTGCTGCGCGCGGTGATGGTCGCGTTGAGTTGCTGGCCGGGCGTGGCGGGCACATCGCCCAGTTGTCCGGCGGAAACCTGGGTATTCTGCGCGAGTATCGCCGCATTGACATCGGACGGCATGAGGTTGTATTTCACCAGCTTCGCCGGATCCATCCACACGCGCATCGCGTAGCCCGCGCCTATGGACGTCACTTCACCCACGCCGTCAAGACGACTGATCTGGTCGATCACCGTGCTGTTGATGAAATCGCCGATGTCGATCGCCGTGACTTTGGGATTGTTTGAAATCAGCGACACCAGCATGAGAATATCGACGTTGGATTTGTTGACGATCACACCCTGCGTTTGCACCGCCTGCGGCAATCGCGGCATCGCCTGTTGCAGCTTGTTTTGTACCTGCATCTGCGCCACATCGGGATTGGTGCCCGCATCAAACGTAAGCCGCACGCTCGCCCCGCCCGAGGAATTGGAAGTCGAGGTCATGTAGAGCAGATGGTCGATGCCCGTCATCGCCTGCTCAATCACCTGCGTGACCGAGTCCTCGACCGTCTTGGCCGATGCGCCGGGATAGGTGGCGCTGATGTTGACGACCGGCGGCGCGATATCGGGATATTGTTCCAGCGGCAACGTGAAAATCGAAGCGAGACCGGCCAGCATGATGATAATGGCAATCACCCATGCGAAGATGGGACGGTCAATAAAGAAACGCGCCACGCCTTACTTTCCTTGCTGCGCGGCTGGTTGGGCAACAGGCGCGGCAGCAGATGCGGGCGGGCGCGGCGTCACCACGTCGCCGGGTTTGACACGCTGAAAACCATCCACGATCACACGATCACCGGCGCTCAGTCCGCCATCCACCACCCACTGGTCTCCGGCGGTGCGGCTTGTTTCCACCAGCCTTTGCTCCACCTTGTTTTGCGCATTGATTACCAGCACCATCGCCTCGCCTTTGGCAGTGCGCGTCACGCTTTGCTGCGGCACCAGAATTGCGGCTTCGTCCACCGCTTCTTCGAGCTTCGCGCGCACATACATGCCGGGAAGCAGCAGACCTTCGGGATTGGGCAGGATGGCGCGCAACGTTACTGTGCTTGAAGTCGGATTGACCGTCGCCCCGCTGAAGCTCAAGCGGCCGGGATGCGGATATTCAACACCGCCTTCGAGTATCACCTTGATGCTCGCTTCGTCGCGACCCATGCGTTTCAACTTGCCGCTCGCGAGTTCCTGCTTGAGCCGCAGCAACTCGCTGCTGGGCTGGGTCACATCCACATAAATCGGATCGAGCTGTTGCACCGTGGTGAGCGCGGCGGCCTGATTGGCGGTGACAAGCGCGCCCGGCGTGACGGCGGAAGTTTCCACGCGACCGGAAATCGGTGCGGTGATGCGGGTATAGCCAAGATTGATGCGCGCCGTTTGCAACGCGGCTTTGGCGAGCGCGATATCCGCCTGCGCCTGCATCTGCGCGGCCAGCGCATCATCGTAATCCTGCTTGCTGACGGCGTTGATCTTGATGAGTTCGGCGTAGCGTTCGGCCTTGAGCTTGAGCGATTGCAGATTGGCTTCCGCTTTTTCCAGCGCGGCCTGACTGCTGTCAACTTCGGCCTGATACAGCGCGGGATCAATGCGGTACAACACGTCACCCGCCTTGACATTCGCGCCTTCAACGAACATGCGCTCGCGTATGATGCCGCTCACCTGCGGGCGGATCTCGGCGACCACATGCGCCGTCGTGCGACCGGGCAACTCGGTCACCAGCGTTTGCACGCCGGTGGTGATCGTAATCACGCCGACTTCCGGCGGCGGCTTGGGTGCGTTTTGCCCGTCACCGGACGGACTGCATCCCGCCAGCAACAGCGCCAGGATTATCAACAGACGGTTTTGACTTGTTTTCATGGTGGTTTCAAATGGAAAAGCTCCGGGTAAGTTGTACATTACCCGGAGCAACGCGCAAACACAATTCAGCGCATCAGCTTATGCGCGGAATATCGCGTTAATCGTCGTCATCTTCCTTGTCACGTTTGCGACGATCTTCCAGCTTCTGCTTTTGCTCGGGCGTCAGCACGTCATGAATCCGGCGCATGGTTTCGATACGTTGCACCGTTGCGTCCGCCATCAGCTTGGCCTGCTTGTTCGCCAGTTCATTCACCTTGGCGGCATCGTACTTTTCAGCACGGGCGGCTTCCCGCAGCGCCTTTTTCGTTTCGCGCAATTCCTTGCGGCGATCTTCAAACTGCGATTTCTGCTTTTCACGGATATCCTTGATCTGTGATTTTTGCTCATCGGTCAGTTTCAAATCCTTGAACGATGCGCGATCATCAGAGCCGCGGTATTCGTGACCGCCACAGCGATGCTCGGAATGACGACCATCACCACCATGGTCACCCGCCATGGCGGGCGCGGTGGCTAGCAATGAGGCGGCTGCCAGTGCAGCAGATGCGAGTAAATAATGACGTTTCATAAAATGACCTCCTTCGGTCTTGCGGTTGAACACGGTGCCCATTTTCCTGATTGCCGCGCAAGCTTGGGTATGGATGGGGTAAGACTTGGTAAAATTGTGTAAGAAACCCACCAATACCTTGCAGTTCTTTGGCACAATCCACCCATCACATTGCGCATGGTATGACAAAAATATGTTGCAGGTTCTGCTGATTGATGACGATATCGAGCTGTGCCAGATGATGGAAGAATATCTGGAAGCCGAACATTTCGCGCTGGAATTCGCCCACGACGGCGAAACCGGCGCGCGCATGGCCATATCCGGCAAACATGATCTGGTGGTGCTGGACGTAATGATGCCCGGCATCGACGGCTTCGATACGCTGCGTCTCATACGCAATACCAGCCAGATTCCGGTCATCATGCTCACCGCCAAGGGCGATGACATTGATCGCATCATCGGACTGGAACTCGGCGCCGATGATTATCTGACCAAACCTTTCAACCCGCGCGAACTGGTCGCCCGCCTCAAGGCGATTCAACGCCGCGTGGCAGCGCGTGACGCAAATGAGCCGAAAGACGGCGTGCTGCGCGTGGGTCGCGCGCAAGTCAATTCCGCCGACCGCACCGCCGAATGGAACGGCGAACCGCTGTCACTTACCACCAGCGAATTTGCGCTTCTGGAAACGCTGCTCAAAAACGCCGGCCATGTCGTCAGCAAAGCCGATCTGTTTTTGCAGGCGCTTGGCCGTCCTGAAACCAAATATGATCGCAGCATAGACGTGCACGTCAGCAATCTGCGCCAAAAACTCGGCACGCTGGATGACGGTCGCTCGCCCATCCAGACCGTGCGCAACGTCGGCTATCAATTCATTACCGGCTGACATCATGGGTCGCCTTTTCTGGAAATTATTCATCAGTCTTTCGGTGACGCTGATCCTCATCGGCATCATCATCGGCAGCGGCGTTTATCTGCATGAACAACACGAGCGCAACGCAGATGGCATACAGAGCGACCGCCGCGCCGAATTTGCAGTGGGGTTGTTCGCGAATGCGCTGCATCACGGCGGCGTGACGGGCGCGCAGGATCTGCTGACCAACTGGCCGGGGCAATATCCGCTGCGCGTGATGATCGTCGATGCGGACGGGCGCGATGTGCTTGGGCGAACCGTGCCGCCGGATGTGCTCGCCAAGGCGCGCGTGATACTGGAGCGCGGCCAGGGGCGTGATCGCAATAATGACCGCGACAACCGCAGCGTGCGCGAAGTCAAAGCGCCCGATGGCCAGCATTATGTGGTGTTTCTGCCTGCAGACAACACCACCTACACCGGCCCGCCGCGCATGCCGCCGGTCGCCGTGCAGATCACCATTGCCCTGCTCGCCAGCCTGCTGTTCAGCGCGATTTTCGCCAGCTACATGACCCGCCCCATTCGCTATCTGCGCAAGGTCAGCACGCGCCTCGCGGAAGGCGAGCTCGACGCGCGCGTCAAACCTTTTTTCGGCAGACGCAATGATGAAATGTCCGAGCTTGGCGAGGATTTCGACTTCATGGCAGGCCGTCTGCAATCACTCATCGACGCGCAGCGCCAGTTGCTGCATGACGTTTCGCACGAGCTGCGCTCACCCGTCGCGCGCATGCGGCTCGCTGCGGGTCTCGCGCAACAACAGCCGGAAAAACTGCAATTCGCGCTGGAACGCATCGAGCGCGAAACCGAGCGGCTGGATGAACTGCTCGGGCAGATACTCACACTGGCGCGGCTGGAATCCAACCTCAACCGCGACGCGACGGAAAAAGTCAGCCTGGACGAGTTGCTCGGCGAAATCGTCGAGGATGTCGGCTTTGAAGCGCAGGCGCTCAATCGCAGCGTTGCATTCAAGGTGGATCACAGCGCCGAACTGCAAGGCCAGCGCGAATTGCTGCGCCGCGCGTTTGAAAACATCATCCGCAACGCGCTCAAATACACCGCCGAAAATACCGCCGTGGAAATCACGCTCGCCACCGATGCGCACAAACCCGTCGTGCTCATCCGCGATCATGGCCCCGGCATTCCCGCGGCGGAGCTGGACAAGGTATTCCAGCCCTTTTATCGCGTATCGGAAAAAGACAAATCGCAACCTTCCGGCTACGGGCTGGGGCTGGCCATCGCCATGCGCGCACTGAAAAAACACGCGGCAACCATCGCGCTGGATAACGCATCTGACGGCGGGTTGCTGGTACGCATCACTTTCCACTAAGCGGAATTTACTGTCCGTCCGGCGCGACTTTCGGTGCAATTCCCGCACGTTGCAAATCAAGATTTTCAGGCAGGATGTTTCTCGGCCCTTCGCATATTTTTGTACCCACCTCGAAACCGGCGAGCAATGCGCAGAACATGTCGTCCTGACTAACCGGGGTATCGCGGTACGGCTTGAGTTGATCGGCGCTGTAACCAAAGTTGGGCCCCGTCCAGATGATCGCGGGGACGTGCGTTTGCTCTCTGGGCGCGGTCTCGTAAGGAGCTGCGTGGAGATAGACGCCGTTTTCGCCAAGCGATTCGCCATGGTCGGAGACAAACAGCATCGCGGTGCCGTATTCGTCGCTGTATTTTTTCAGGAACTGAATCACTTCAGACAGGAAATAGTCGGTGTAAAGTATCGCGTTGTCGTAGGCATTATCGACTTCCTCCCGACTGCATGTTTTCAAATCACGGCTTTGGCAGGTCGGTGTGAAGCGCTCAAACTCCTGAGGATAGCGCAGATAGTATTCCGGTCCGTGGTTGCCGCGCTGGTGCAGCACGATGAGAATATCCTTCCCTTTTTTCGACGCAACGTAGTCATCCAGCTTGTTCAACATGCCCATGTCGCGACATTCGTAGTTCGTGCACATCGGGTTAAGTGTGGGGGTTTTGAAATTCTGGTACGGCAAGCGCGTCGCCACGCCTTTGGAGTCGGAATTGTTGTCGCGCCATAAAATTTGCACACCGAGCCGCGCCAGCACATCCAGCGCATTCTCCATCTGCGCCGCTTTTTTGATCCCGAAATGCTTGCGCCCCAGCGCCGAAAACATGCAAGGTACGGAGTAGCCGGTTGAGGTGCCGCACGAAGTCGCGTCGGTCATGCTGACCACATCTTCCTCTTTTTCGAGCAAGGGATTGGTCGGCCGTGCGTAGCCATTCAACGAAAAACGATCCGCGCGCGCAGTTTCGCCCACAACCACGATAATCAACTGCTTTTTGCGATCGGGATTCAGCAAATGCGCGTCCGGCGCCGTCGGTGTCAACGGGCCGATGTGGGAGAGGTCAATTTTCTGGCCGAGATATTCAAAAAACGAGAAAACAAAAAAGGTCGGGTTCGCGTATTTCCGCACCATTTTTTGATTGCGAATGAACGAGGCGTAACTCCCCGCGAACGGCGCGGCAATCAATGTCAGCACGATGATCAAACCCAGCGCCAGTTTGAGCCGCGCGAAGAATTCGCGCCGCAGCGATTCCGTTTTCGGCCAGTAACGCCACACCAGCCCCGCGGGAATCAGGCCGAATACCACCGTGCGCCATGCGAGACTCCAGCTCATCAAACCTGTCGCTTCGTGCACGTCGGTAGCGAAGATGTTATCTATCATGACCGTGTCGATCATGACCGAAAAATGGTCCATGTAATACGCGACCTGCGCCCCCGCCACCAGCAGCAGAGCCAATATCCAGCGACCCGCGCGACCCGGCGTGACAAGCACCAGAAACAGCAGCGTTCCCACCGTGAAAAACAGCGCAAGCGAAATCAGAAACGGCGCATTGGCGAGCGTGAGCGGATAAACTTCGAGCAGCCGTCCGAACAATCGCAGATTGCCGGTCACCATGAAAAACAGCGCGACGATCAGAACGATGCGGGTTTGCGGCGTGAAAACCGGAGGTATTTTGGGCATGTGAATGCGCGGAATTTTGCAAAGCGTGAAATTTACCACTTTCCGCAAGAGTGAGTGCAGTTTTCTTGCGACTTGTCCGGGTTCATAATAGGCGCTTTCCACGATGAACTGAAAGGATCACCATGAACCGATACGCCACGCTGTTGCTGCTCGCCGGCGCAACCACAGTTGCCCATGCGGCTCCCGAAACCTACGTCACCGACGCCAACCACACCTTTGCCAATTTTTCCTACACCCACCTGGGCTACTCGGTGCAGATGAGCCGCTTTGACAATGTTGCGGGAAAAATTGTGCTGGATCGCGCAGCGCGCGCCGGTTCGGTTGATATCACGATAACCACCGCCTCGGTCAACACCGGCTCCGAGACGTTCAATGAGCATATCCAGGGAGAAGATTTCCTCGATACCAAACAGTTTCCCAAGGCCACCTTCAAAGGCGACAAGGTGGAATTCAGCGGCGACCAGCCCGTGAAAGTGTCGGGTACGCTGACACTGAAAGGCATCACCAAACCGGTCACGCTGAGCATCAGCAATTTCCATTGCATGATGCACCCAATGAAAAAAGTGGAAGCCTGCGGCGCGAACGCCACAACCGTCGTCAAACGCTCGGATTTCAACATGAGCAAATATGTGCCCAACGTGGGCGACGAAGTCACGATCAATATCGCGGTGGAAGCGAGCAAGGAGTAAGTTTTAGCGAATCGAAAAACGGCGACAGGATTCAGCTTCTGCCGCCGTTTTCGTTTTCACATTCATCATGCTTACCCCTGTTTTCTGGCGCCGCCATTTTCTGCTGCATCTTGCCGCGTTTTTCGTGCTGGGTTTCTGGGTTGTTCAGCAAACGCGCCCGGTCATTTTGCCCGACCTGAATCTGGCCGAAGGCGAACGTCTCGCCGGCGTTTCCTACGCGCCGTATCACAAGCCGGGGCAAACGCCGTTCGACCCTCATCAGCGCATCCCGCGCGAACAGATCGCGGCCGATCTCAAGGCGCTCGCCAAAATCACGCATTGCGTGCGCATTTACGCGGTCGATCAGGGACTGGAAAACGTGCCGGAACTGGCCGGGCATTATGGATTGAAAGTGTTGCTGGGTGCGTGGATAGGACGCGATGCGGCCAACAATCGCGCCCAGATCGAAACCGCAGTGCGCCTTGCGAACCAATATCCCGAAACCGTACGCGCGGTTATTGTCGGCAACGAAGTTTTGCTGCGCCGCGAGCAGCCGGAAGCTGCGCTGCGTGCGATGCTGGACGAGATGAAATCGCGCGTGCATGTGCCCGTCACCTACGCCGACGTGTGGGAATTCTGGTTGCAACATCCCGACCTCGCCGACAGCGTCGATTTCGCCACCGTCCATATTTTGCCCTATTGGGAAGATGAGCCAATCGCGGTCGAACACGCGGTTGAGCACGTCGCTGCGATTCGCGAACGCATGATGCAATCGTTGCGCAAACCCGTGCTCATCGGTGAAACCGGCTGGCCAAGCGAAGGCCGCGAACGTGAAAATGCGCGCCCCGGCATCGTGGAACAGGCGCGTTTCGTGCGCACCTTCATCCGGGAAGCGCACGATCGCGGTTGGGATTACAACCTCATCGAAGCCATAGATCAGCCATGGAAACGCTTGTCCGAAGGCACGGTGGGCGGTTACTGGGGCATGCTGGATGTCGAATTGCAACCCAAATTTCCGCTGCAAGGCGCGGTGCGGGAACGCGCGAGCGCATTGCCATTTTTGCTGGCATCGTTAATAGGCGCATTCGTTTGCGGCGCCATCGGTTTGAAGACCGGAACGCGCCGCTGGCGCTGGCTGACCGGGGTCACCGCCGGAGCGTGGGCGGGCGGCATGTTGTGGCTGGGATACGAACACGCGCTGGTCGCGTGGCGCAATCTGGTGGAATGGCTCGCGCTGGGTGTGGTGACGCTGGCGGGTGCGGAATTGGTGTTCGCACTGGTTGCGTGGCGACCACGTTTGGCTTCCTCGCTGCGCATGCTTGTTTTTTTCAGCGCGGCAGTGGGCGCGTTGCTGTTGCTCGCCGATCCGCGCTACCGTGATTTTCCGCTCGCGCTCTATGCGCTGCCACTGCCCGCATTGCTGACTTTGCGCGGCATGTCGGCAACCATAGGCCGGGCGGAAAAAATTTGCGCCGCGCTCATCGTTCTATGCGGCATCGCGCGCTGGCTTATGGAACCGATGAATCCACAGGCTCAGGCGTGGGCGGCGCTGTGCGTATTGCTGGCCGGATGCGCGATTATCAGCAAGGAAAGTACCGCGCCCGGCGCCGCATAATCCCAACTGTAGAGCACCAGTCCGGCAATACCAAAAACCCAGCCGAACCAGGCCAGCACGCGCAATTTCGGCGCCAGCGCGAGCAGCGACGCGATGAGCGCGACTATCCCCAACTGCTGATGATTAAACGTGGCGACGACGAGATCGCGCAGCAAACAATGCCATGCGTCCGACCCCACGCAGGCAAGCGCGAGACCTTCCGGCTCAATCAATCCGAACCGCGCCCAAAGCGCGAGCCCGAGCATCGTCGCGCCGCTCACCATCAGGATAAAAATACGCGCATTCATTACGTTGACGCCAACTCGCCCTGCGGCGATTTTTCCGGCCAGTTGGAGGCGATCTGGCAGCCAAGCGCAGCCCAGTAAGGGATGGTTTCAAACAGCAACACCGCGATCCACGCGCGCGCGGCAGGTTCGTTGAATCCCAAATCCACGGCAATGCTCACCGCCGCCGCAAGCAAGCCGAGCAATAGCAGCATTTCCTCCCGTATCGGCGCGAAAAAAGCGAGCCCTTTGCTGCGGCTCCAGCCTTTGGGCGTGACGACGAATACGCCTTTTTTGCGGAAGATGCCCGCGAATACACCGCGCGCGACCGTGTGCGACAAGCCGGCGGAGAGCAGTGATGCGCCCGCGATATCCATCCATGAGCAATCCATCGTGCGACGGTACAAAATCGGCCCCATCATCGCCTTGAACGCCATAAAGCCCAGCATGGGCGCAACCAGCACCGTCATCGGCAAGCCGAAGGATTTGGGCGCGGCGATCATAAGCACCGTCCACACCAGCGAAGCCACCGTGAACACCAGTTGCAGCGCCTCGCCGAACCACGCGAACCAGCCGGTGAGAAAGTGATAGCGCTGCGCCACGTTGAGCTTGCTGTGTCCCACCAATGCGGAAAAGTGCGCCCTGAGAATTTGCATCGCGCCGAATGCCCAGCGGAAACGCTGGCTTTTGATCGCGGCGAAATTGGCGGGGGTGAGCCCCCTGCCCAGCACATGATCAACGTAGCGCGTATCGTAGCCCTTGTGCAACAGCCGCAAGCCAAGCTCGGAATCTTCGCAGATGCACCACTCGGACCAGCCGCCGACTTCGTCGAGATATTTGCGTCGCACCAGCGTCATCGTGCCATGCTGTATAAGCGCGTTGCGTTCGTTGCGATGGTGCATGCCGATGCGGAAAAAGCCGTCGAATTCCCAGTTGCACATGCGGCGGAACGGCTGCGCTTCCCAGTCGCGATGCGCTTGCGGCGCTTGCACCACAGCCACCTCCGGCGCTTGCTGAAAGTGCGGCACAAGCGAGGAAATCCACTCGGGATCAACCACATAATCCGCATCCACCACGCCGATGATTTCAGCACGCGTATCAGTTTGCTTGAGCGCGAAATTGAGCGCCCCGGCCTTGAATCCCGGCCACGGTCGCAGATGGAAAAAGCGGAAATTCGCGCCCAGTTTCGCCACGTGCGCTTCCACCGGTTTCCACAACGCCTCGTCGGCAGTGTTGTTGTCAATAACCAGCACTTCGAAATTGTGGTAATGGCTGCGCGCGAGGCTGTCGAGCGTCGCGATTACCATCTCCGGTGGCTCGTTGTAACAGGCAAGATGGATCGAAACAAACGGTTCCTGCTCCGGCGGCAGCGGCGGCAGCAGCGTGAATCGTCGTTTCCAGAGGCGTTTGAACAGCACTTCACCGAATTCGTAGCCGTGCGTGAGCAACACCGAAATCGAGATCAGCGTTGCCGCGATAAGCACCGTGAGACCAATCAGATCGCCATGCGTGAGATAGTATTCCGCCGGCACATTGCCGCCCACAATCAGCGTGGCGACCGAAGCCTGTATCAGCACGGCGAGCCAGATACGCCCCATGAGGCTCCAGCTGCCGAGCAGCAGGGTGACAAGAAACATCGGGATAAACGCATACAGCCCCGCCGCGCGCGCCTTGCGTTCCCAGCGAATATCGCGCGGCACTTCGCCCGTGAACGAGAATTTGGGCTTACGGTTCACGTCATACACGCCCCAATACGCGCCTGCCCAACCTTCCAGTTCAACCTTCCACGGCTGGTCGAAGGCTTCCATGATGAAATAATCCAGATCGGGTGTTTCGTTATGCGCAAGAAAAGTCCGCAGAAACAGGGCTTCATTTTCGCGCGAAGCGACCGCTTCCTCTATCTTGGGGCCGCGACTCGGCCAGCCAATTTCGCCGATGACGATTCTCTTGTAGGGAAAGGTGCGTTCCAGCTCATGGTAGCGTTGCATCGCATATTCCACCGCCTGTTCCGCCGGCACGCCTTCGTGGTAAGGCAAGAGATGCACGGTGATGAAATCAACATTTTCCGCGAGCTCCGGATATTTGATCCAGACATGCCACGGCTCGGCGGTGGAAACCGGCTTGTGCGTCTCATCCCTGACCATGTTGAGATACAGGATCAGCGTTTCCGGCGCGAGATCTTCGCGCAGCAGGGTTTCGTTACCGACGATAATGCGATCCACCGTCTTTGAATATTGATTGGCCAGCTTGATGCCCGCCTCCACTTCGCGCATATTGCGTTCCACGCTCTGATCGAGCCAGATGCCATTGGTGAGGCGCAACCCGTCCATGGCGGCAAGCGGCGCCACGGCGGCATAGTCGATGGAGGAATAGGTGCGAACGCGCTTGGCGGTGCGGGCAAGAATATTGAGATCACCCGCAAGCTGCTCTTGCGTGAGAGTATCCTGCTTCATCGGATCCTGATCGCGCCCGTAGCCGCTGTAAGCGAAGCCCGTGATGGTGTTCTCCGCCTCAGCCATGGGCTGGCCGCGATTAACCCACTGCCACACCCCGAACTGCGCCACCGCAATAAAAGTTGCGATGACGAGAGCAACAGCAATATGAAGAATAAAACGTGCGAAACGTGTAAGCGCCATGCGGAAATAATTGATTGTTGAACGAACGCGTAATTGCGGATGGCAGGATTACCGAACCCTTCCGACCAACGCCAAGAGAATGAGTTCCCGCGTTCCCTTGTTAACGGTCGATAAAACTCAAGGTTGATAAAACCGGCCGCGCTTGCGCGCGACTCGTCTGTTATTTGTTATCCCAAGCCTTGTTCAGCTCTGATTGACTTTCCTTCATGCGAACCTGCGCATCATCCATGCGCACTTTCGCCTCTTTCTGCTGCTTGTGCAAATCATCAAGCCGCGCCTGCTCCTGCTTCACGCGCTGATCTTGCGCCTCAAGCTGTTTCGTGAGCGACTCGTACTCGTCACGCGCGCTTACATAGCTCTTGCGCGCCTGTGACGCATTATATTGTTCCGTCGCCACGTCCCGCGCCCACGCAGGCGCGACCAGCAAGCTCCCCATCAAGCAAATGGTTAAAACTTTGTTCATCGCCTATCCTTAACTTGTTTGCCGCACCGCTGATTTTATACCTGTTTTCCGCTTTTCTTGCAGCCTCGGGAGCATGGCGTGAAATTCCGAAGTGAAATCAGCCACACCCCGCACCAAAGGCGGCCGGAAGAAATTCAATCAAGCACTTGTTTAACTTTGCAATTTTGGGTTAGAATGCGCGGCTCAAAACAGGAGAGAACACAGAATGTCCATTACGACTGCCGAAACGGCTCGGCTGATTGCTGAATACAAGCAAGGCGCAAATGATACCGGCTCCCCGGAAGTTCAGGTTGCGCTGCTGACCAGCCGCATCACCACGCTGACCGAACATTTCAAGACCCATGCCAAGGATCATCATTCCCGCCGCGGCCTGCTCGCACTGGTGAGCCAGCGTCGCAAGCAGCTCGATTATCTGAAGCGCAAAAACGCCGACCGCTACCGCGCCTTGATCGCGCGCCTCGGTCTGCGCAAGTAAATCCCCTCTGGATCACGAAAACAAGCCGAAAGCCATGCGGCAACGCAGTGCTTATCGGCTTTTTTCATTTTAAAAAGGACGTAATGTCGTGAAATCAATCAAAAAATCAATCCAGTACGGCAAACATACGCTGACGCTGGAAACCGGTGAAATCGCGCGCCAGGCTGACGGCGCCGTGATGGTAAGCCTGGGTGATACCGCAGTGCTCGTGACCGTCGTGGGCAAGCGCGAAGTAAAGGAAGGGCAGGATTTCTTCCCGCTGACCGTGGATTATCAGGAACGCACCTATGCCGCCGGCAAGATTCCGGGCGGCTTTTTCAAGCGCGAAGGCCGTCCCTCCGAGAAGGAAACGCTGACCTCCCGCCTCATTGACCGCCCGCTGCGCCCGCTCTTCCCCGAAGCCTTTTACAACGAAGTGCAAATCGTCGCGACCGTGATGTCGTCCGACAACGAGATTGACGCCGACATTCCGGCCATCATCGGCGCTTCCGCTGCGCTCGCAATTTCCGGCATTCCGTTCTACGGCCCTATCGGTGCCGCGCGCGTGGGCTATATCAACGGCGAATACGTGCTGAACCCGACCGCAACCGAACTCAAGGAAACCCGACTCGATCTGGTGGTCGCCGCGACCGCCACCGCCGTGCTCATGGTCGAATCCGAAGCTGACCAGTTGTCCGAGGAGGTGATGCTGGGCTCCGTGGTTTATGGTCACCAGCAACAGCAAGCGGTTATCAACCTCATCAACGAACTCGCCGCCGAAGTCGGCAACGAGCCGTGGGACTGGGCTCCGCCGGAGACCGATGCGTCCATGGTCGAAAAGCTGACCGCGCTGGCTGCCAACGACATCAACGAAGCTTACAAGATCAAGTCCAAGCAGGCGCGTTCCGGCAGGCTGGACGAAATCAAGTCGCGCGTGCTCGGCGAATTGATTACCGCGGATACCGACACCCATGCCGCCAACCAGATCAAGGACGCCCTGTTCAAGCTGGAAGCCAATGTGGTGCGCAGCCAGATCCTCAATGGCGAGCCGCGCATTGATGGCCGCGATACGCGCACCGTGCGCCCGATCAGCATACGCACCGGCGTACTGCCGCGCACCCACGGTTCCGCGCTGTTCACGCGCGGCGAAACGCAGGCGCTGGTTGTCGCCACGCTGGGCACCGGCCGCGACGAGCAGATCATCGACGCCTTGCAGGGCGAGTATCATGACCGCTTCATGCTGCACTACAACATGCCACCGTATGCCACGGGTGAAACCGGCCGCGTCGGCACACCCAAGCGCCGCGAAATCGGCCATGGCCGTCTCGCCAAGCGCGCGCTCATCGCCACGCTGCCGAGCCAGGAAGATTTCGGCTACACCATCCGCGTCGTTTCCGAAATCACCGAATCCAATGGCTCCAGCTCCATGGCCTCCGTCTGCGGCGGCTGTCTCGCGCTCATGGATGCCGGCGTGCCGGTCAAGGCGCACGTTGCGGGCATCGCGATGGGACTTATCAAGGAAGGCAACCGCTTCGCGGTGCTGACCGACATACTGGGCGACGAAGATCATCTCGGCGACATGGATTTCAAGGTGGCGGGCACCGGAGACGGCATCACCGCGCTGCAAATGGATATCAAGATCACCGGCATCACCGCCGAGATCATGAAGGTCGCGCTGGCGCAGGCCAGGGAAGGCCGCATGCACATCCTCGGCCTCATGAAGGATGCGATGGGTCATTCCCGCGAGGAATTGTCCGCATTCGCGCCGCGCATCATCACGCTCAAGATCAATCCGGAAAAAATCCGCGATGTGATCGGCAAGGGCGGCGCAGTAATCCGCGCGCTGACCGAAGAAACCGGCACAACAATAGACATTGATGACGACGGCACCATCAAGATCGGCTGCATCAGCGCCGAAGCGGGCGAAGAAGCCAAGCGCCGCATCGAGCTGATTACCGCCGAAGTGGAAGTGGGTCAGGTCTATGAAGGCACCGTCCTCAAGCTGCTGGATATCGGCGCCATCGTGTCGCTGTTGCCGGGCAAGGATGGTCTGGTGCACATCTCCCAGATCGCGCATCAGCGCGTCAACACCGTCTCCGACTTCCTCAAGGAAGGCCAGCAGGTCAAGGTCAAGGTACTGGAAGTCGATGACAGAGGCCGTGTGCGCCTGTCCATGAAGGCGCTGCTCGAAGCTCCTGCCGCAGAACAACAGACGGAGCAGTAATCAGGTGACGGGAATCAGGGGCCAGTAAACCCCACTCCCGTCCCGACACAAAAAAGCCGCTGATTCGTCAGCGGCTTTTTTCATGCGGCGAAACAGAAATTACTTGGCGACCTGCTTTTCGCGAATCTCGTCCAGCGTTTTGCAATCAATGCAGAGCGTCGCGGTGGGGCGGGCTTCGAGGCGCTTCAGGCCGATTTCGACACCGCAGCTTTCGCAATAACCGTAGTCGCCTTCGTCGATTTTGGCCAGTGTCTCGTCAATCTTCTTGATGAGTTTGCGCTCGCGGTCGCGGTTGCGCAGTTCCAGCGCCATGTCAGATTCCTGGCTGGCGCGGTCATTGGGATCAGCGAACATCGTCACTTCGTCCTGCATGGTATGCACGGTACGGTCGATATCCTGGCTCAATTCCATCTTCCAATCATTCAAAATCTTGCGGAAATGATTGAGCTGTTTGGTGTTCATGTACGCCTCGCCTCGCTTGGGCGTGTACGGGGTAAAGTGCTTGATAACTTCAGTCATGTCGAAACTCTTTTTAGTTAACCCTTGTTAAAGCAGGGCGCAAGTTTACTACGATTGGGAAATATGTCCACAAGGAAAATCAAGCCAACTGCATTTTCTCCCGGTTTTCCAGCGCATCCAGGGTATTTTCCATCAGGGTCGCCACCGTCATCTGGCCGACGCCGCCCGGTACCGGCGTGATCCACGCGGCGCGTTCACTGGCGCTGTCGAACTGCACATCACCACAGATTTTGCCGGTTTCCAGCCGGTTGATGCCGACATCAATCACGATCGCGCCGGGCTTGATCCACTCACCCGGAATAAACCCCGGCTTGCCGACCGCCACCACCAGCAAATCGGCAGCAGCAACCAGCTCGGCCAGATCGCGCGTGAAACGATGACAAATGGTCACGGTGCATCCGGCCAGCAAAAGCTCCAGCGCCATCGGCCTGCCCACGATATTCGACGCGCCAACCACCACCGCCTTCAACCCCTTGAGATCAACATCCAGTGTTTGCAGCATCGTCATCACGCCACGCGGCGTGCACGGACGCAGCAACGGCATGCGCAGCGTGAGTCGGCCAACATTATAGGGATGAAAGCCATCCACATCCTTGAGCGGGTCTATGCGCTCGATCACGCGCTCGGTGTCGATATGCGGCGGCAACGGCAATTGCACAAGTATGCCATCCACATTCGCATCGTGATTCAGATCGTCAATCAGCTTGAGCAGATCAGCTTCGGCGACATCTTCCGGCAAATCGTAGGAAAGCGAGCGCATCCCCACCTGCTCGCACGAGCGACGCTTGTTGGCGACATAAATTCTGGAAGCCGCATTGTCGCCGACCAGAATTACCGCCAGCGCCGGCGCGCGTTTGCCCTCTGCCAACCGCTGCGCGATGTGCTGCTTGAGTGTGACGAGAAGTTGTTCGGCGATGGATTTGCCGTTGAGAAGTTGCGCGGCCATGACAATTCAGGGTTGAAAGAAGCGCGTATTCTAGCAGATTAAATTGACCGCAAGCTCCGCATTGCGTATAGTTGCAACCCCTCGGGGTGTAGCGTAGCCTGGTAGCGCGCCTGGTTTGGGACCAGGATGTCGGGAGTTCGAATCTCTCCACCCCGACCATAACTCAAATGGTCTTTAGCTCCTTCAAGCCCCATGCGGCATTAGCTCAGCTGGATAGAGCAACGGCCTTCTAAGCCGTAGGTCACACGTTCGAGTCGTGTATGCCGCGCCATCCGCGAATTCTTTAAGAAAAATTGAAGCTAGCCTCTTTAGTCCTTTAATCCCTGACCTTCCGCGTCAGCTTGGGCTAGGCACAATGTTTAGGTGCGAACAATTCCAGTAACCTGCAAAACAAACCTAAACAACAGGGCAACAAAAGGAGAAATGAATAACGCCACGCCATTTAATGCAATGAATGACTCTAGCCAATTGGCCTCGAAGTTAAGAAAAACTGTGCGCTTTCGAATCATAGCTATAGCAAACGAAACAAGCAGTACATTTATAGAATAGTCAATAAATTGATAACCTGGCAGGAGTACTGTTTCATTGGGGTGTGGATGTTCAGGCATGTTGTAACTAATCACCGCACAAACAAGAATGACAGCAGTTAACCAAGCAATAACCCTAGATGACCATTTAAACTTTTCAGGCATACAGGACTTCCCTCGTATTTAAAGTGGGCAGTTGAATGCTATATGCATTGCTGTTCAAACTCCACTGGCACTAAAAGCTTTGATTTAATCTTCTCACTCATCGCTTTCGCGCGCTCTTGTTTGCCAGCACTCGATTTCCTCCGCATGGCGCTCCAGAAATGCCGCGAGCCGTGAGAAGCGCTTGCGTGTTTGCCGGTCGAACATCCAGACCACGACAGGTTCAATCAACCAGCGCAACGCGCGCGGGCCCGCCTCAAAGTTGTAGGTGTAAACAAGCACGGAGCGCCCCGGTTCGGCGGCGCGATGCCGTATCGAGGCCGCCCAGCGCCTGAACGGAAATGAATGTCCGACCATGCTGGCTGCCGCGATCCGGGGGCGGTCGTAGGCAAGAAACTCCGTTCGCATGGAAAGCGCGCGCAATACTCCCGCTCCGGCATTCTCCGTCACTGCGCCGACGTAAGGGCAAGGTCCGCCGCCTTGCACTCGCGCTTCACTCACCAGGGAATCCCAGCGCGAACGCCAGCAGTGATAGTGAAAAGCGTCGAACACCACCGCTGCGTTGGCGGGCATCCCGAATTCAAATCGTTTGTGCGCCATGGGTCGTTTTTTCGAATATCTCGCATGCTATCATCCTTCATCGCGCCAGTTTCAGCCACGCTTCCGGGAGGTGTCCATGCAATTTCGTCATGTGTCAGCAGCTTATGTTCTCATGCTTATCGCCGCGCTTTTCGCGCCTGCCGCCCTGGCGCAGCAGGACAAGGTGGACAAGCAGGTCTTCCAACTTCCCGATGGCGCTTTTCCGCACGATGTCGCGCCCGCACCCGATGGCAAGGTCTGGTATGCCGCGCAGCACAATGGCGCGATCGGCATACTTGATCCCGTCGCCGGGAATTGGCGCGAGATCAAACTCGGGCCGAACTCCGCGCCGCATGGCGTGATTCAGGGGCCGGATGGCGCGGCCTGGCTCACCGACGGCGGACAAAATGCCATCGTGCGTTTCGATCCTGAAACAGAAAAAATCACGGTATGGAAATTGCCGAAGGATACTGGCAACGCCAACCTCAATACCGGCGTGTTCGATCAAAACGGCATCCACTGGTTTACCGGGCAGAACGGTATTTACGGGCGGCTCAATCCGAAAACCGGCGAGATGAAAGTATGGAAATCACCGGGTGGTCGCGGGCCTTATGGCATCACGGTCACGCCGCAGGGCGATGTTTACTATGCTTCGCTCGCGGGCAATCATATCGCGCGCATCGACCCCAAGACCGGCGAAGCGGCCATGATCGCGCCGCCCACCAAAGGACAAGGCGCGCGCCGCGTGTGGTCGGATTCCAAAGGCCGCATCTGGGTGTCGGAATGGAACGCGGGACAGCTTGGCCTGTACGACCCGGCGACGAAAAACTGGAAGGAATGGAAACTGCCCGGCGCATCGCCGCAGGCTTACGCGGTTTATGTCGATGAGCGCGACATCGTTTGGGTATCGGATTGGGGCGCAGATCAAATCGTATCGTTCGACCCGACGACAGAAAAATTCACCACCACGCCGTCAAGCAAGGGAGCCAATGTGCGCCAGATTCTGGGCAGGCCGGGTGAAGTGTGGTTTGCGGAATCGGGCAGTGATTCGCTCATGGTGATAAGGACTTCGCCAGCCAAGCCGTAAATTACGCCGTTCGCTGTAATTCGTCAGCGCCACACTACCAATCTACAGGCGCTTTACCGAGTTGCGCGAGCGCGGCGTTCGTCTGGCTGAACGGTTTGCTTCCGAAAAATCCCTGCCACGCTGAAAGCGGCGAAGGGTGTACGGATTCGATAATGATGTGATGCGGCGCAATATTCTGTTTGTGTTTCTGCGCGTGTCCGCCCCATAGTATGAATACCAGCGGTTCGGGCCGCTGACCGAGATATGCGATGAGTTTCTGCGTGAATGGTTGCCAGTGTTTGACATGCGCCCCGGCCTCGCCGCCGCGTGTGGTCAAGGAAGCATTCAGCAACAACACGCCCTGATCAGCCCATGCGCTGAGATTGCCATTGCACGGGCGGCCAAGATCAGCTTCCATTTCCTTGAGTATGTTGCGTAACGATGGCGGTGGTCGCACGCCGTCGGGCACGGAAAAAGCCAGCCCGTGCGCCTGCTGAATACCGCGATCTTCGCCGTGATACGGATCCTGCCCGAGCAACACCACACGCACACGTTCGGGCGACACGCGACGCAATGCTTCAAACCACAATCCGCGACGCGGACGCGCATCGGTTTCATCCGCGAGTTGTTTTGCAATGCGCGCATACAACACATCCAAATCAGCCACGGCTTCATTCCAGGCGAGCGGAAGCGGTTCAAATTCCATCGTGTTATTCATCGCCGCTATGGTAACTCACGAATAATTTCATCGGGGAAAACCAAGTGTTGACGCGGCTTTGGGGCGTTTTTTCAAACGCGAAAAGGCATAGTTGTGCACACCTCTTCATGTATCACTTTAAAAATACCCATGACTGCAATAATAAATAATGGGAAGTGCCTACCTCATTGATTTATAACTGTTTTATTTTATGGTTCAATTTTTAATCGAAATAAAAAACCCTTGCCCAGACATAAGTTACAGTTTTATGTCGTTGCTATCCACAGAGTTATTCACAGATTTTGTGGATAACTGACAACGATGTCTACAATTGGATTTACACTGCGTCGCGGAGCAAGTCTGCGGCAAAAACGGAATTAAAAATTGAGAGTAGCGCGAAAAGAAAATGATGCGATGGATGGTGTAATTTCAGTTGCCGAATGCATCAAAATAAATGGCGGAGTGGACGGGGCTCGAACCAGCGACCCCCGGCGTGACAGGCCGGTATTCTAACCATCTGAACTACCACTCCGCATTTCGTCAGCAGACGAAGGGCGGCATGATACTGAAACTTCGCGCGTTTGTCACCGTTGCAACAATCGTTTGGGCGCAATTTTTCCGTCCGGCATCACTTCACCCAGACCGAGGAAGCGGCGATTTGCGTCGTAGAGCCGGATTTCGCCCAAGGCATGTTGACCCGGCAGCCAGATCGACTGACCACGGCAAAAATAAAACGCGCTGTCATCATCCAGTTCCGCTTGCGGCAAACCGGCGAGCAGCGAGTCCGGCGCCAGCAGCAAGGCATCACGTTGTTCCAGCGTGAGCGATTCGAGTTGTTCCAGCGTGACGGCGCGAACAAGATCGAAGCTGCCGGCCTTGAGCCGTCGCAACGCGGTCAGATACGCACCGCAGCCAAGCACGCGCCCGATATCTTCGGCCAGCGTGCGAATGTAGGTGCCTTTGCTGCACGTGACTTCGATGGCGAGATGCGGCATTTCAAAATTCGTTACCGTCAACTCATGTATCGTCACCTGTCGCGCCGCGCGTTCGATTTCCACGCCCGCGCGCGCATATTCGTACAAGGCTTTGCCGTGGTGTTTGAGCGCCGAGTGCATGGGCGGCACCTGGCTGATTTCACCAAGAAATTGCGGTGTGATGCGCGCGATATCCGCCGCTGCCACCGCGATCTCGGCCAGTTGCGTGATTTCACCTTCGGTATCGCCGGTTGTGCTGGTCGCGCCGAGGCGCAGCGTAGCCGCATAGGTTTTGTCGGCGTCGAGCAGTGTGTGGGAAAACTTGGTCGCCTCGCCGAAACAAAGCGGCAGCAAACCGGTGGCGAATGGATCGAGACTGCCTGTGTGTCCGGCCTTGGCGGCCATGAACAAATATTTGGCTTTTTGCAGCGCCTGATTGGATGAAATCCCGGCGGGTTTATCCAGCAGCAAAACCCCGTTCACCGGGCGTTTGAGGCGCTTGAACTGCATGGATAATCAGGATTCGTGCGCGTCGTCCGCGCCGCGTTTTTGATCTTTGGCCACGGCATCGTCAATCAGGCGGGAAAGCGCCATGCCGCGCTCTATGGAGGCATCATAGACAAAATGCAATTGCGGCACGGTACGCATCAACATGCGTTGGGAAAGTTGGCTGCGCAGAAAACCGGCTGCTTTTTCCAGACCTTTTTGCAGCTCGGGCGAGCCTTCGGCGGCACTGTAAAACACCTTGGCATGGGCAAGATCACCACTCACCTCGACCTCGGTGACGGTGACCCGCGTCACGCGCGGATCCTTCAACTCAAACTGCAACAGATCGGCCAGCTCGCGCTGAATCTGCTCGGCGATGCGCTGGCTGCGGGCAAATTCTTTCGCCATGATTTTCAGCGCTACAGGGTGCGTGCGATTTCCACGACTTCAAATACTTCGAGTTGGTCGCCCACTTCAATGTCGTTGTAATTCCTGAGCGACAGACCGCACTCGAACCCGGCCTTGACCTCACGCACATCTTCCTTGAAGCGCTTGAGCGAATCCAGTTCGCCTTCGTGCACCACCACGTTGGAGCGCAACACGCGCACGCGCGCGCCGCGCTTGACCATGCCATCCAGCACATAGCAACCTGCGACCGCGCCGACCTTGGAGATGCGGAATACTTCGCGTACTTCGACGAGGCCGATTGCGCTTTCCTTTTTCTCCGGCGACAACATGCCGCTCAGCGCCGCCTTCACCTCATCCACGGCTTCGTAAATAATGTTGTAGTAGCGGATATCCACGCCGGAGGATTCGGCCAGCTTGCGCGCGCTCGCATCGGCGCGCACATTGAAGCCGAGCACGACCGCTTTGGATGCCGCCGCGAGATTGACGTCGGACTCGCTGATCGCGCCCACGCCGGTATGCAGAATGTTGACCTTGACCTCATTGGTGGAGAGCTTTTGCAATGACGTGGCGAGCGCTTCGTAGGAACCTTGCACATCGGATTTGATGATGAGCGACAGCGTTTTGACTTCGCCTTCGGTCATTTGCTCGAACATGTTTTCAAGTTTGGCGGCCTGCTGTTTCGCGAGCTTCACATCACGGAACTTGCCTTGCCGGAACAGCGCGATTTCACGCGCCTTGCGCTCGTCGTTGAGCACGATCACTTCCTCGCCCGCCATCGGCACATCCGACAGACCGAGAATCTCCACCGGAATCGACGGGCCTGCTTCTTTCACATCATTCCCGGCTTCGTCCAGCATCGCGCGCACGCGACCGTACGACGTGCCTGCGAGCAGCATGTCACCGCGCCGCAAAGTACCGGACTGAACCAGCACTGTCGCCACCGAGCCGCGCCCTTTGTCGAGGCGGCCTTCAATCACCATACCCTTGGCCGGTGTATTTTTTGGAGCGGTGAGTTCGAGAATTTCCGCCTGCAACAACACGGCTTCCAGCAACTCATCTATGCCTTGACCCATCTTGGCGGAAACTTCGCGGAACATCACATCGCCACCCCAATCTTCGGGCACAACTTCGTGGCTGACGAGTTCCTGCTTGACGCGCTCGGGGTTGGCTTCCGCCTTGTCGATCTTGTTGACGGCCACGACCAGCGGCACGTTCGCCGCCTTCGCGTGATGCACGGCCTCGATGGTTTGCGGCATCACGCCGTCATCTGCCGCCACAACGAGAATGACCACGTCGGTCGCTTTCGCGCCGCGCGCGCGCATTGCGGTAAACGCTTCGTGACCCGGCGTATCGAGGAAGGTCACAAGGCCGCGCGGTGTTTCCACGTGATACGCGCCGATATGCTGCGTAATGCCGCCCGCCTCGCCAGACGCGACCTTGGTGCGGCGAATGTAATCCAGCAGCGAAGTTTTGCCGTGATCCACGTGACCCATTACGGTCACCACCGGTGGGCGCGTTTCGTTGATGGCTTCAATGTGTTCGGTTTCGAGGAAGGCTTCCGGATCGTTGGCCTCTGCGGCCTTGGCGGTATGACCCATTTCCTCGACAACGATGATCGCGGTTTCCTGATCGAGCACCTGATTGATGGTCACCATCATGCCCATCTTCATGAGCGTCTTGATAACCTCGGCGGCTTTCACCGACATCTTGTGCGCAAGGTCGGCAACCGTGATGGTTTCGGGTACAAGCACTTCGCGCACCACCGGTTCGGTCGGTGCGGAAAAAGCGTGTTGCGGTTCTTCCTTGTGCGATTTTGATTTGCTTTTGTGCTCGCGCCAGCCCTGATTACCACCCACATCACCGCGCGTTTTGAGCGCGCGTTTTTTGCCCGCGCCATCCCATTCGCTGCCGCCGACTTTGGCGCCCTTCTTCTTTTCTTCCTTGGGTTTTGCGCCCTTGCTCGCCGGTTTGTGCAGCGTGCCCTCACTCAGGCTGGGCTGTTCTTTGGGCGGCGTCGCCGCGGCTTCGTTTGCCTTGCGCGCAGTTTCTTCCGCGCGACGTTGTTCCTGCGCCTGTTTCTTGCGAACTTCCTCGGCCTGAATCGCGATCAACTCCGCCTGACGCTTCGCTTCCGCTTCACGCTGGGCGATCTGTTCGGCATCCAGCAAATCATTGATGCGCGGACGCGCGGTTTCCTTGGCTTTTTTGGTGGTGGTCGTCGTGGTTTTGGTGGTTTTCTTCTCCGGTTTCGGCTTTGCGTCCGGTTGAGCTTGCGGCGTCTCCGGTATTTCCGGAACGGCCTCGACCGGCGCTTTTTCCACTACCGGTTCTTCGGGAACCGGCGCTTGTTTTTCCGGCTCGACGGGTTGACCGGATTCGGCGTCACGGCGCACGAGCACGCGCTTTTTTCGCACTGCGACTTGTATCGTGCGCGCCTTGCCGCTGCTGTCCGATTTACGGATTTCGGTAACTTGCTTGCGCGTCAACGTAATCTTGTTTTTGGGTGCTTCCGCGCCATGGCCTTTGCGCAAATAATCCAGCAATGCGGTTTTGTCTTTCTCCGTCAGCTTGTCATCCGGGCTGCTCTTGCTCACCCCGGCGGCTTTGAGTTGCTCAAGCAGCAACTCGGCCTGCAGGCCCAGCTCACTGGCAAATTGCGCAACATTTGTTTGTGCCATACTGCTCTCCAGTCTCTTCTCTTCCCGCTCAGGCGAACCAAGGCGCGCGCGCCGTCATAATCAGTTGTTTGGCGTGCTCCGCATCCATCGCGGTCAGTTCGAGCAAATCATCCACTGACAAATCGGCCAGATCTTCCATCGTGGCAACGCCCTTGGATGCAAGCAGATGCGCGGTTTCGGCATCCATGCCTTCCATCGTCAGCAAACTTTCAGAGGCTTCCTCAATCTTTTCTTCCTTGGCGATCGCCTCGGTCAAAATCGCATCGCGCGCGCGCTTGCGCAACTCGTTGACGGTGTCTTCATCAAAGGCCTCGATCTCGACCATTTCAGACAGCGGCACATAGGCGATCTCTTCAAGCGAGCCGAAACCTTCCTGCACGAGAATGTCGGCGACTTCCTCGTCCACATCCAGCTTGCTGATGAAAAGCTGGCGCGTCACGGAATACTCCGCTTCGTTTTTCTGCGCGGCTTCTTCCTCGGTCATGATATTGAGCGTCCAGCCGGTAAGGTCGGAGGCGAGGCGCACATTCTGCCCGCTCTTGCCGATGGCCTGCGCCAACTGGTCTTCGTCAACCACCACGTCCATGCTGTGCGTGTCTTCATCGACCACAATGCTGGAAACTTCCGCCGGCGCCATCGCATTGATGACAAACTGCGCGGGTTCCATCGACCAAAGCACAATATCCACACGCTCGCCGGCGAGCTCGCCGGTCACGGCTTGCACGCGCGAACCGCGCATACCCACGCAGGTGCCGACCGGATCGAGACGCTGGTCGTTCGACTTCACGGCAATCTTGGAACGCAAACCGGGGTCGCGCGCCGCCGACTTGATCTCAAGCAGCCCTTCCTCGATTTCCGGCACTTCCAGCTCAAACAATTTGACGAGAAACTCCGGCACAATGCGCGACAGGATTAGTTGCGGCCCGCGTCCGCCGCGCTCAATGCGCAGCAGATAAGCGCGCACGCGATCACCGACGCGCAGATTTTCCTTGGGAATCATTTGTTCACGCGGCAGCAGCGCCTCGATACGACCGGTCTCGATAATCGCGTTGCCCTTTTCCATGCGCTTGATCGCGCCGGAAACCAGATGTTCTTTGCGCGCGAGAAAATCATTGAGAATCTGCTCGCGCTCCGCCTCGCGCACCTTCTGCAGAATCACCTGCTTGGCTGCCTGCGCACCGATGCGGCCAAACTCAACCGACTCCAGCGGTTCCTCGATATATTCGCCTTCGCCCAAACCCTGCGCGCGCTCATCACCCACAGCAATCTGCGCCGCCGGATTTTCCAGCATTTCTTCGGTGACAATCTGCCAGCGGCGGAAAGAAACATATTCGCCACTGTTGCGGTCTATCGCGACACGCACGTCGGCGTCGCCTTGAAAACGTTTTTTGGACGCGGAGGCCAGCGCCAATTCCAGTGCCGTGAAAATTACTTCCTTTTCCACATTTTTTTCGTGCGCCAGCGCATCGACCAACAATAAAATTTCGCGACTCATTTTTCCACCTCCGCCTAAAATTCAGGGTTCAACCTGGCCTTGTCGATATTGCCCAACGCAAAATCCTGCACACCCGCCTCGGTTTCCACCCGCACCATATCCTGCTCAAATCCGAGCAAGCGCCCGGAAAAATTCTTTCTGCCTTCGACCGGAATCCGCAGCTTCAATGTCACCTTGCTGCCCGCAAACCGCGCGAAATCCGCCGGTTTTTTCAATACCCGATCCAAACCCGGCGACGACACCTCCAGCCGGTCATAATCCACGTCATGTTCAACCGCGAGCAAATTGGAAACCTGCTCACTCACCAACGCGCAATCGTCAATATTCACACCGCCCGGCTTGTCGATAAACAAGCGAATCAGCTTCCCGCGCCCGGAAATTTCCAAATCGACCATTTCATAGCCGATCTGCCGCAACGACCCTTCCAGCAATGTGTGCAAATCCAGCATCCGCCCGGTTCCACAAACAAAAAATGGGCTGAAAGCCCATCCGTTCTAAAGCTCGCCATTATATCAACCAATTCAAGGAATTGGAATTGCTTTGTGAAAAACTTTCTCACCTGACCTTGTTTGCGGCATGCACTCAACCTTGTATCCGTAGCCGCGGCTCCGGCATTCCCAAAGCCGAATCCGGCAAGGTGTACCGGCCATTCTGCCGTTTGCCGGAAAAGGAAAATGCAGATGGGATGAGCTTGGACTCGCGATTACCAAGCGCACTGGAAAAACGCACGCAGCCTTCATTCGGGGTTATTGTTCCGGCGTTTGGACGCGGCCACCACTTCGGCGCGAGCGGCCTGCCGCAATTCGGCATTTTCGTAGAGGATGTTCCTCGGGCCGTTGCACATTTCCGTGTCGATCTCGTAGCCGGCCAGCAAGGTGCAGAAAAGATCATCGTGACTTACCGGATAGCTCCGGTAGGGTCGCAACTGGTCACTGCTGAAATCGAAATTTTTCCCCATCCATACGATGGCGGGGATGTGGGTCTGCTCCTTGGGCGCGATCAGATAGGGCGCGGCGTGCAGATAGATGCCGTGTTCGCCAAGTGATTCGCCGTGGTCGGAGACATACAGCATCGCGGTCTCGTATTCGTCGTCGTACTTTTTCAAAAACGCGATCACCTGCGCGAGAAAATAATCGGTATAGAGGATCGCGTTATCGTAAGCGTTGTCAATCTCCTCCCGGGTGCAATCGCGCAACTCGCTGCTTTTGCAGGCAGGCGTGAAACGCTCGAACTCCTTGGGGTAGCGACGATAGTATTCCGGACCGTGATTGCCCATCTGGTGCAGCACGATGAGAATATCGTGCCCTTTATGCTTCGTGATGTAGTCATCCAGCCCGGCCAGCATACCCACATCGCGGCACTCGCCGTCGTCGCAGGCAGGATTGAGCGCGGGCGACTTGAAATCCTGATATTCCATGCGCGTCGCGACACCCTTGGAATCCGAATTGTTGTCGCGCCACAGGATCTGCACGCCGTTTTCGAACAGCACGTCCAGCGCGTTCTCAATATGCTGCGCCTGCTCGCGATCGAAATGCGCCCGCTTCATCACCGAGAACATGCAAGGTACGGATTCGCCGGTTGACGTGCCGCACGAACTGGCATTCGTCATGCTCACCACATCTTCCCGCGCGAGCAGCGGATTGGTTTCGCGCGGATAACCGTTGAGCGAAAAACGGTCGGCGCGCGCGGTTTCACCCACGACCAGCACGGCCAGTTCGTAGTGATGGATAGGATCGAGCTTGCGGGCATCCTGCGCCACCTGCGTCAATTCACCGCTATAGGGGTGCTTGAATTTCTGCCCGATATAACTCAACGCCGACCAGGTGAAAAACGTCGGATTGGCGTACATGCGCGTCATCTTGTGCTCGCGGATGAAAGATGCGTAGCCTGCGGTGAACGGCGCCACGATCGCTATCAGCGCGATAATCAGCGCCAGCGCCAATACCAGACGCGCCTTGAGTTCGCGCCACGGTGATTCCGCCTTCGGCCAATAGCGCCATGCCAGCCACGCGGGCAGCAGACCAAAGAGCAGTGTGCGCCACGCGAGACTCCAACTCATAAGAGCCGCCGCTTCCTGCGCGTTTGTCGCGAACACATTGTCCAGCATGACGGTATCAATCACTACGCCATACTGATCCATGTAATACGCCGCCTGCGACGCGGCCAGCAACAGCAACGCCAAGACCCATCGCCCCAGCCGCCCCGGCGTGACAGCCAGCATGAACAGCATGGTTGCCAGCGTAAAAAACAAACCCAGCGAAATCAGAAACGGCAGATTGGCAAGATTAAGCGGATAAACCTCCAGCAGGCGCTCGAACAGCTCGCGGTTGCCGGTGAGCATGATGAACAGCGCCGCAAGAAACACAACGCGGCTTTGGGGAGTGAACAGGGTAAATCTACGCATGCCGGATCAAACTGGATTAGCTTAAGAAGCAATATATCCAGCAAGCGCCATACCATATTATGGCAAAAGCTAAAGGTGGCTTCGCCTTTGGAAGAAATTAATTTAATTCAATTGATTATGCGAAAGCCTCTGGATTTTCCATCCTGTAGCTCCGCAAAATTTGCAGGATTGGTCAATTTTGTTCTGCAATAATTACAACAGGTTTCAGGGATCAGGTTACAGGATTCAGATAAACCCATCCCCATCCCGTCCTTCCCCTTGAAGGGGAAGGAGAAGTGCACGCAGTTTTGAAGTCCTCCCTTTCCAGGGGAGATTGAGGTAGTGATGGGTTTATCTGAATCCTGTAACCTGAATCCAGACTCCTCTAAACACAAAAACCCTCACGTGGAGGGTTTTTGTGTTTAGAGGAGTCTGGCAGTGACCTACTTTCGCGTGCGAAGAGCACACTATCATCGGCGC
>JAITML010000009.1 GCA_031277395.1 Methylobacillus sp.
GCAACAACGGAAAACCCGAAAATACACAGGCAAAATTTTGCAGGGGCAGATTTGAAACCTGCCCCTGCAAATTCAGAAGAGAAAACCGGAAGCGTCCGGCGTGCGGGTTTAGCCGCCGCCGAACAGACGTGCGAGGAAACCTTTGCGTTTGGTGGTCTCCGCGCCTACTCCGCTGGTCACGCGCTGGTAGAGTTTGACGGCGTTGATGTAGCCGTGATCCTCGTTGCGGATGTGATTGAACAGCCAGCGCGAAAGCATGCCGTGAAATTCATCGGTGACATCTTCACCCGCGTCAAAACGCTTCTTGATTTCACCCACGCGACGCGTGAACAGTTCGTGCACGCGCTTGTGCGGAGCGGAGAAGGTGTAGCCCGCGTTTTCCATCATGCCTTCCTCGAAAGCGAAGTGCGAGATGGTGTAATCGACCATTTCCTCGATCACATCCTTGATGGCCTCGCGGCTGGGGCTTTCGCGAATATCGTAGAGTCGGTTGATGTAATCAACGATGCGTTTGTGTTGAGCATCGATCTCCTCAATGCCCGTATCCAGTTCAGGTACCCAATGCAGACGTGCCATGGTTTGATTTCCCTTTATCAAAGTTATCGCTGCGTCAAAAGATATAGCCGACGGACTAAACGGGATAGTACAGATAATTTTCTTTGCTGTACATTATAAAACGATAAATTTGTCCTGATATTGATGTTTTGTCGCATCAAAACCACAAACGAAAAATCGTTGTGCAAATTATTACACTGTCACAAAAGCGTCATACCGTCCCCCTAGAATGCCCGTCATTATTCAACGACATGAAGGGGCAATTGATGTTTAGTAGAGAACTATCGTTCATTACAGGAATCGTTCTGGTGGTCGCATCCATGACAGTTTCGGCGCAGAGCGTCACGGGTGCGGGGGCAAGTTTTCCGGCGCCGCTGTATGCCAAGTGGGCTGCGGATTTCAACAAGGCGACCGGCATTCAGATCAATTACCAGTCCATCGGCTCAGGCGCAGGCATCAAGCAGATCGAGGCCAAAACGGTGGATTTCGGTGCATCGGACATGCCGCTGAGCGATCAGGATTTGCAGGCCAAGGGACTGGTGCAGTTTCCGACCGTGATGGGTGGCGTGATTCCGGTAGTCAATATTCAAGGCATCAAACCCGGTGAACTCAAACTTGATGGGCAGGTGCTCGGCGATATTTATCTCGGCAAAATAAAACGCTGGAACGACGCAGCGATCAAGGCGCTCAATCCCACGCTCGCTTTGCCGGACGCGGCCATCGCGCCGGTGAGTCGTTCGGATGGTTCGGGCACGACTTTTCTGTTCACCAACTATCTGAGCAAGGTCAACGCGCAGTGGAAAAACCAGGTGGGCGAAGGCACGGCAGTCAAATGGCCTACCGGTGTGGGCGGCAAGGGCAATGAAGGCGTGGCTGCATACGTGGGCCGTCTGACCAACTCCATCGGCTATGTTGAATATGCTTATGTCAAACAGAACAAGCTGACCTACGCCGTGATGCGCAACGCAGCGGGCAATTTCGTCACGCCCGGCGCGGAAAGTTTCAAGGCTGCCGCTGCGGGCGCGGAGTGGAGCAAGAGTTTTTATCAGGTGCTGACCAATCAGAGTGGCGCGGATGCCTGGCCGATCACCGGCGCGACCTTCATCCTCATGCACAAAACACAGGACAAGCCTGCGCAGGCAGCAAACACGCTCAAGTTTTTTGACTGGGCTTACCGCGAGGGCGACAAAACCGCCGAAGGTCTGGATTATGTGACGATGCCGGATTCGGTCACAGCCTTGATCCGCAAATCATGGGAGCAGATCAAGGATGGTTCAGGCAAGGCAATCGAGTAAGGTTGATGATGCGCGTGGCGAATCCCGACCAGAAAAATCACGGGCGAATTGAAACTCGCATAAAATCCGGCATATGACTCCCACCGCTTCTTCACAACCTTTTCACCAGTCCGTCGCCGGCATGACGCCGCCCTCTTCGTCCGCGCGTCACGCACCTGCCATATGGGGTGACTTCGTCTTTGCCCTGCTCGCGTGGGGCGCAGCGGGACTGACTTTGTTGCTGCTCGCGGGCATTTTGATCACGTTGTTGATCGGCGCTTGGCCCGCGATTGACAAATACGGTCTTGGCTTTCTCGCGCGCAGCGTGTGGGATCCGGGTCAGGAAGATTTTGGCGCGCTGGCGATGATGTATGGCACGCTGGCGACTTCGTTCATTGCATTGCTGATCGCGGTTCCTGTAAGTTTCGGCATCGCGTTGTTTCTTACCGAACTCTCTCCCACCTGGCTCAAGCGTCCGCTCGGCACGACCATAGAACTGCTCGCGGCGGTGCCTTCGATTGTTTACGGCATGTGGGGCTTGCTTGTGTTCGGACCGATTCTGGCAACGTATGTGCAGCAACCTTTGCAGAATCTGTTCGGCGATACGCCGGGCTTGAGCGCGCTCGTGTCAGGCCCGCCGGTTGGCATCGGCATTTTGTCGGCCGGAATTATTTTGGCAATCATGGTCATTCCTTTCATCAGCGCGGTGATGCGCGACGTGTTTGAAATCACGCCCGCGATGCTCAAGGAATCAGCTTACGGCCTTGGTTCAACAACATGGGAAGTAGTATGGAAAGTAGTGCTGCCTTACACCAAGGCAGGCGTCATCGGCGGCATCATGCTCGGCCTCGGGCGCGCATTGGGCGAGACGATGGCGGTGACCTTTGTTATCGGCAACATGAGCCAACTGGATACACCCTCGTTGTTTGCAGCCGCCAACAGCATCACCTCGGTACTCGCCAATGAGTTCGCCGAATCGGGCGGCGGTTTGCACGAAGCCGCGCTGTTGTATCTGGGACTGGTGCTGTTCTTCATCACTTTTGTCGTGCTGGCGTGTTCCCGCTATCTGCTGTACAAGCTGGGGCAACGTGAAGGATCCGGCTCATGAGCGCCATCATTTATGCACTGGCAGTTCTCATGCCCTTCCTGCTCATCGGCCTGGGCTGGGCTTATCTGCGCGGATCCCGCTTCACCCGACGCCGCATCATCAACTATGTCAGCCTGGGATGCAGCGTTCTGGCAATGATCTTTGGCGTATTCTGGCTGGTTTGGATTTTATGGGAAACATTGCGTTTGGGTCTGGGCGGTCTCGCGCTGTCCACACTCACGCAGATGACGCCGCCACCCAATGAAACGGGCGGGCTTGCCAATGCCATCTTCGGCTCGTTCGTGATGGTGGTGCTCGCAACTTTCGTCGGCACGCCCATCGGCGTGATGGCGGGCGTGTATCTGGCCGAGTACAGCAGCAAAAGCTGGTTCGTCGCAAGCACGACACGCTTCGTCAATGATATTTTGCTATCTGCGCCGTCCATCGTGATCGGGCTGTTTGTTTACGCACTGGCAGTCAAAAAATTTCACACCTTCTCGGCCATCGCAGGTGTATTGGCGCTGGCGCTGCTGGTGATTCCGGTCGTAATCCGCACCACCGAGGACATGCTGCGCCTCGTGCCTGCCGCGCAGCGCGAAGCCGCATATGCGCTGGGCGCGCCCAAGTGGAAAGTCATTCTCCAGGTCACGTTGCGCGCCGCGCGCGCGGGCGTCATTACAGGCATATTGCTCGCGGTCGCGCGCATTACTGGCGAGACTGCGCCGTTGCTGTTCACCGCGCTCAACAACCAATTCTGGAGCACCGACCTCGGCGCACCCATGGCGAATCTGCCCGTGACGATTTTCAAGTTTGCCATGAGTCCCTACGAAAACTGGCAGCAACTGGCATGGGCGGGTGTGTTTCTCATCACACTGGCGGTATTGTTTCTCAACATCGTGGCGCGCTGGATTGCGCGTGAACGGCAATAATCGGAATGGATGCCTCTGTGCAAATTTCATCACCTCCCAAGCTCACAGTGCGTGACTTGAATTTTTATTACGACAAATTTCACGCGCTCAAAAACATCTCGCTCGATATCGCGGAAAAACAGGTGACGGCTTTCATCGGCCCCTCCGGCTGCGGCAAATCGACGCTGTTGCGCGTGTTCAACCGCATGTTCGAACTGTATCCCGGTCAGCGCGCCGAAGGCCAGGTCATGCTGGGCGATCAGGATTTGCTCGACCGCAATCAAAATGTGGCGCTCGTGCGTGCGCGTATCGGCATGGTGTTTCAGAAACCCACGCCCTTCCCCATGACCATTTACGACAACGTGGCTTTTGGCGTAAAGCTGTATGAAAAGCTCAACCCCGCCGACATGGATGACCGCGTGGAATGGGCTTTGCGCAAGGCCGCGCTATGGGACGAGGTCAAGGATAAACTGCACGCGAGCGGCACGAGTTTGTCAGGCGGTCAGCAACAACGTTTGTGCATTGCGCGCGGTGTGGCAATACGGCCTGAAGTATTGCTGCTTGACGAACCCTGCTCCGCGCTCGACCCGATTTCCACGGGGAAAATCGAGGAGCTGGTTGCCGAACTCAAAAACGAGATCACCATCGCCATCGTCACCCACAACATGCAGCAGGCGGCGCGATGCAGCGACTACGTGGCGTACATGTATCTTGGCAGCCTGATCGAATTCGGCGCGACGCAGCAGATTTTCTTCAAGCCCGCGCGTCAGGAAACCGAAGATTACATCACCGGACGATTTGGATAAGGAGTCTAAATTCCATGACCGAAAAACATCTTTCCAGCCAGTTTGACAGCGAGCTGGCAAACCTTTCCTCCCACCTGCTCGCAATGGGCGGGCTTGTGGAATCACAGTTGCGTCAGGCGCTGATGGCGCTGACCGACCAAAGCGACGAGATTGCCGAGGCGGTGATGGCGGGCGAATTGCGCGTCAACGCGATGGAAATCGCGATCGATGAAGAGCTCACGCGCATCATCGCGCGGCGTCAACCGGCGGCAGTCGATCTGCGGCTTTTGCTTTCCGTCGCGCGCGTCACCGCCAATCTGGAACGCGCAGGCGACGAGGCAGCCAAGATCGCGCGCATGGTGCGCTCCATCATGAGCGCCGGATCATCCTCGCTGCCGCTGTCCGATCTGCGTCTCGCCTGCGATCTGGCTGCCGAGTTGATCGCCAAATCGCTGGATGCTTTCGCGCGGCTCGACACCGCCACCGCCATCACCATCCTCAAGGATGATATTGCCGTGGATCGTGAATTCGACGGCTTTGTACGCAAACTTGTTACTTACATGATGGAAGATCCGCGCACCATTTCCGCGAGCCTCAGTCTGCTGTTCATCGCCAAGGCGATCGAACGCATCGGCGATCACGCCAAAAACATCGCCGAAAGCGTGATTTATGTGGTCAAAGGCGCGGATGTGCGGCACCGTTCGCTGACCGAGGCAGAGGCTGAAATCGCCGACATTGCGGATGCGCGCATTGACATAGGGCAGGTTCATTATGAGTAACATGCCGCGTATTTTGGTGGTGGAAGACGAAGCCGCGATTGCCGAGCTGATTGAAGTCAACCTGCGTCACGCCGGTTACGAAAGCGTGCTGGCTTGCGACAGTCGCGCCGCACAGCGCGAAGTGGATGAACGCCTGCCCGATGCGATTCTGCTCGACTGGATGTTGCCCGGCGAAAGCGGTCTTGCGCTTGCACGGCAATGGCGCGCGAATCCGCGCACGCGCGAAATCCCCATACTCATGCTCACCGCGCGCGCCGAAGAAGCCGACCGTATCGCGGGGCTGGATGCGGGCGCGGATGATTACATCGTCAAACCGTTTTCGACCAAGGAATTGCTTGCGCGCGTGCGCGCCGTACTACGCCGTCGCGCGCCACACGCCACGGGCGACGCCGTAACCGTGGGCGCTCTCACGCTCGACCCATCCACGCACCGCGTGATGTGGAACGACGCGCAAGTCAAACTCGGCCCGACCGAATTCCGTTTGCTGCACCACTTGTTGCGCGCGCCCGAGCGCGTGCACAGTCGCGCCCAATTGCTCGACAAGGTATGGGGCGACCATGTGTTCATTGAAGAGCGCACGGTCGATGTGCACATCAAACGCCTGCGCGAAAATCTGTGCGAGGCCGTGGGTGAAGCCGGCGCATCCGCGATCGAAACCGTGCGTGGAGTGGGCTACCGGCTTAGCGCGCAAGCGTTATCGGCATCGTGAAACTGCTCGTCGTTTTACTCGCGTTGCTGCTGGTTTTTTGCGTGACGCTGCTGCTCGTCAACCGCTGGTACGCGCGGCGTTTTATGCGCTGGATCACCGATCCCGCAACCAACCCCATGCCGGAAATGCCCGCCGCATGGGGTTTGGCCGCCGCCTATACACGACGTGCGCTGGGGCGCGAACAGGCGCTTGCGAATGAAAGCGCGGCGCGGCTCGACACCTTGCTGGCCGCGCTCGATGTTCTGCCCGCCGGCATTGTGCTGCTCGACAACGAAGGCCGCATCCTCTTTTGCAATGCTGTCGCGGCATCGCATTTCGAGCTTGATCCGGCGCGCGACCGCGGGCAGCACATCGTGCATCTGGTACGCGATCCGGCATTCGTGGCCTGGTGCGAGCAAGTTTCAAATGCACCGCTGGAATTGACTTGCCATGCCGACGCGCCCGCCAAATCAATACGTCTGGTGGCGCAGCGCCAGCCTTACGGCGATGATTGCTCGCTGCTGTTATTCACCGACGTGACCGCACAACGCCAAACCGAGGCCATGCGGCGCGATTTCGTCGCCAATGTTTCGCACGAGATCCGCACGCCGCTCACGGTGCTCGCAGGTTTTGTCGAAACGTTGCAAAGTCTGGATTTATCGCACGACGAACAAGCGCGCTATCTGGGTTTGATGGCGCAACAGACCGTGCGCATGCAGTCGCTGGTCGCCGATCTGCTCACGCTCTCGCGGCTTGAAGGCAGCCCGCTACCCGGCATGAATGAACGCGTCAATCTGCATGAACTGACCACACAATGCGCCGCCGAAGCGCACACATTGTCCATGCTGCTGTACGGCGCGGATGCGCAGCAAATTGAAATCGAAACCGCGCCCGGATTCGATCTCGCAGGCAGTTCCGCCGAGCTTCGCAGCGCCATGAGCAACCTGCTCGCCAACGCTGTGCGTTATTCGGGTTCGAAAGGAAAAATCAGCGCGCGCTGGTCGCGTGAAAGCAATCATGGCGCGCGCTTTGAAGTGATTGATAACGGCCCCGGCATTGCGCCCGAACACCTGCTGCGCCTGACCGAACGCTTCTACCGCGTTGACCGCAGCCGTACCCGGCATGCCCAGGGCGAAGATGGTACCGGCCTCGGCCTTTCCATCACCCGTCATGTGACCGAACGTCACGGCGGCACATTGCAAATCGTCAGCGCACCGGGACAAGGTTCGCGCTTCATGTTGATATTTCCGCAGGCGCGGGTATTGGCGGAGTAAGCAGGGAAAAGCGTGCCGCCCGGATTCAGGCAACGACTAAGCGCGAAACCATATCACCCCAAGCTTGTACAGTTCGACAAAGCATTGCCTGCATGCGCGCGCAACAGTGAGCGCATCGTGAGCGGCTTCGAAATAACCGCCAAACAGATGATAGTAAAGCTCTTGTAATTTAGGCGGCCTGCGCTCTCCATCGGCCTTGGACAACGCGCAGTACTCCGTCGCAGCCTGCATGGTGCAGAGTGTTTTTAGCTCCGAGAACGGGTCTTTGATACCCGCTTCCTCCATCTCACGTTTTAGCACCGTCAATTCGTGGGGGGCATTATGCGTGACTACGCACTGGATGCCCTTGCAACACCTGACCAGGCTGGTCAGCGCTTCACCCAGATCCACTCCGTTTGCCTTGGCGAACTCTGTCGTAATGCCGTGTTTGCGCGCGGCTTCATCCGGGATGGTAAAACCTTTCGGACGGATACTGCGCTCACTTTCCAGAATCTTTTTCCCCTCGGCATCCGTCACGGCCCAGCCAATCTGCACTATCCTTTCTGTTGTCGCGCCAGTTCCTGTCGTTTCAACCGCAAAAAACAAATACATGGGAGGCCCCGGTTTTTCGTCGTCTGTTTGCGCCGGTGGATCCGCCTCTTTCGCGACCGGAGCCTTCTCTACGACCGGTGCTTTCTCTACGACCGGCGCTTCCTCTGCGGCCGGAGCTTCTTCCGTGACCGAAATGGCTGCTGCGGCAGGAACAAATGGATCCGACACGGGGCTGCTGGTATCTACCGAACTCTGTTTCTGCTCCTGCTTCTTCTTCTTTTTCTGTTTCGGGGAGGGAGAGGACGCGGGAGGCGTGTAATTTGAATCTCTTTTTGCCCGCATGGAAGATCGCATACGCACGCCAAGTATCACGACAAGAATAATTAAAGCGACCCACTCCAGAATAAATTTCCCCATCTCCCACATAACGTCTTCTGATTCAGGGATTGCGCTCGGTGGTGGTGGAACATTTGCATTCGCGCTTGGTGGCGTGGCTTCAACAGGTTTCTGGGGCGCGGGGGTAGCCTCTGCCGGTAACTCTACTTGAGGTACGGCATCCTGGGGTGGGGGTGGCGGCTCAACCGCTTCAACCTTTATTTCCGGCGCAACTGCAGGCGCAGGACTCGCCGCGTGATTCGTCTCCGGCAGTTTGACTTCATGCTCCTGCCTGGATCGCTCCGTGCTGGGCTTCGACGGTTTTGATGCAGCAGCCTGCTTGGATGATGGAGAGGTATTCGCATCCGCTGCGATTGCGGTACGGCAACTATCGTTGATCGGCACCTCGGTGCGTATCACCCTGCCCGATCTATCCGTGCAGATATACCCGTTCGAGCCGCCGGTATCTTTGTGTATTTCTCCCCAATCATTCAGCGTGCCCCATTCGGCAATCGCCGAATGCGGTGCTGTTGCGGAGAGCAATGCCACACCAAGTGTTATTAAAGGCAAATATTTCAAGGAAACTTCCTATGGTAGTTAATCCCGTTAATTCTTGTTGCCTTGCGGAGAGCCATTGTATAAAACGGGGCGCGACACAGCAATGCCTCCCGAACGAAAAAGCAAAAAAGCCAACCATCTCCGGTTGGCCTTTGCCTTTTTGCATCTGACTGTGTGAATCAACTCGCGGGCGGCGCGGTATCCCTGAATGATGGCCGCTGCATGAGCTTTTCATACAGCGCAGCGAGATTCGGATACTGCTCGCGCCAGTTGATCTCCGGCATGCGCAGATCAATGTAGCCCAGCACGCAACCCACGGCGATATCCGCAAGCGTGAAGCGATCGCCGGCCGCCCATTTCCCTTCGCGCATATCATCCGAAAGGCATTTCAAACCGCGCGTAATCTTGAGCAATTGGCGCTCGATCACGGTTTCATCCTGCTTTTCCGGCGGGCGGCGTTTTTCCATGACCACGGCCACGGTTGCATCGCACACGCCGTCTGCCAGCGCTTCCCAGCGGCGCACCGAGGCGCGGTTGATATTGTCTTGCGGAATCAATCGGGAGACCGGGACTTTGTTATCCAGATAGTCAACAATCACGGCGGAGTCATAGTAGCTCGTGCCGTCATCGAGCACCAGCGTGGGGACTTTTCCGAGCGGGTTGAATTCGGACACGGGCGAATCCGGCGCGGCGAGTGAAGCCACGGTAACCAGTTCACATTCGATATGTTTCTCGGCGAGCACTACGCGCACTTTACGGGCGTAAGGGCTGCCCTGTGTGATAAAAAGTTTCATGGGTTTTTATGCGGAGGGGTAATATTGATTATTATAATGCAAATTCAGAGTGAATTTCTCATGCAACCAAATCTTCTTTCTGATATTGAACGTCAGGTCAGCCTCGCGCTTATAGAGGACATGGGTACGCGCGATGTAACCGCCGAACTGGTCCCCGAACAGGCGCAGGCTGTCGCACTCGTCATCAGTCGCGAGGAAGCCGTATTATGCGGTACAGCATGGTTTGAAGCATGTTTTCAACAGCTCGACTTTGATGCGTACGTGACATGGTTCGCGCGCGAAGGCGAGTTGGTGCAGCCCGATCAAAAACTTTGTGAAATCCACGGGAATGCGCGCGCGCTGCTCACGGCGGAACGCTGTGCGTTGAATTTCCTGCAAATGCTGTCGGCGGTGGCGACCGAGACACGAAAATATGTGAACGCGATCGAAGGCACAAATGCCGTCATCATGGATACGCGCAAAACCCTGCCCGGCCTGCGAACTGCACAAAAATACGCGGTGACGGTCGGCGGCGGAAAAAACCAGCGCATCGGTTTGTTCGACGGCGTGCTCATCAAGGAAAACCACATCGCTGCCGCCGGAGGCATCGCTGCCGCGCTCAAGGCCGCGAAAGAGATCTCCGACCTGCCTGTGCAGATTGAAGTGGAATCTCTCGAAGAACTGCAAGCCGCGCTGGACGCGGGCGCGAAACTCATCCTGCTCGACAACTTCACGCTGGAACAAATGTGCAGCGCCGTCGCGCTCACCGCCGGGCGCGCGGCGTTGGAAGCTTCCGGCAATGTCACGCTCGCCACCGTCCGCGCCATCGCCGAAACCGGTGTGCAGCGTATTTCCATCGGCGGCCTGACAAAAAATATACGAGCGGTGGATCTTTCCATGCGAATCGAGACGGATTGAACAAACCTCTGTTCGCCTTGAACAGAGAGGCATCACCCCTTCGGTTTTGATGTAAATTCAGGCGGTCGCCCCTTGACCAAACCCTGTTGAACCGATAGTGTTCTGGGTTTCGTAACAATTCTATAACTGATTGAATCTATGCAATTGACTGGCGCAGAAATCGTCATCCGCTGTTTGCAGGAGGAGAACGTTGAGTTCGTCTTCGGCTATCCGGGCGGGGCGGTATTAAACATATACGACGAAATTTTCAAACAGGACAAGTTCAAACATGTCCTGGTACGTCACGAGCAGGCGGCCACGCATGCGGCGGATGCCTACGCGCGCGCCACGGGCAAGGTCGGCGTGGCGCTGGTCACTTCCGGCCCGGGCGCGACCAATGCGGTGACAGGTGTGGCGACGGCGTTTATGGATTCGATTCCGATGGTGGTGTTGTCCGGTCAGGTGCCGGTGCCATCCATCGGCATGGATGCGTTTCAGGAAGTTGACATGGTGGGCATCACGCGTCCCTGCGTGAAGCATAATTTCCTCGTCAAGAATATCAACGAACTCGCGAGCACGATCAAAAAGGCGTTTTACATCGCCGCGAGCGGCCGACCCGGCCCCGTGGTGGTGGATATTCCAAAGGACGTGACTGCGCATGTCGCGGAGTTCGCCTATCCGGAAACGGTGCATATGCGTTCCTACAATCCGGTATTGAAGGGGCATTCCGGTCAGATCAAAAAAGCGTTGAAGCTGCTGCTGGAAGCCAAACGCCCATTCGTGTACTCGGGCGGCGGCGTGGTGCTGGGTGATGCGGCGGAGTTGCTGACAACGCTGACGCGCCGTCTCAATCTGCCGATCACCAATACGCTTATGGGGCTGGGCGGCTATCCCGCGTCGGATCGCCAGTTCGTTGGCATGCCGGGAATGCACGGCACGCTGGAAGCCAATATGGCCATGCAGGAATGCGATGTGCTGCTGGCTGTGGGCGCGCGTTTTGATGATCGCGTGATCGGCAATCCGGCGCACTTCGGCCAGAATCCGCGCACCATCATACATATTGATGTGGATCCGTCTTCAATTTCCAAGCGCGTGAAAGTGGATGTGCCCATCGTCGGCGAAGTGAAATCCGTGCTCACGGAAATGTTGCATCTGCTTGATGAAGGCATGAAGCCGAACAATACCGAACCGCTCAAGGCATGGTGGAAAAAGATCGAGGAGTGGCGCGGCAAATCCTGCTTGAAATACGCCACATCCGACACGGTCATCAAGCCGCAATATGTGGTCGAAAAATTATGGGAAGTCACCAAAGGCGAGGCCTTTGTGACCTCTGACGTGGGCCAGCACCAGATGTGGGCGGCGCAGTATTACAAGTTTGACAAGCCGCGCCGCTGGCTCAATTCCGGCGGCCTCGGCACGATGGGCGTGGGTTTGCCTTACGCGATGGGCGCGCAGTTCGCGTTCCCCGACGCGCAGGTGGCCTGCATCACAGGCGAGGGCAGCATACAGATGAATATTCAGGAACTGTCCACCTGCAAGCAGTTTCATCTGCCGATCAAAGTCGTCCTGCTCAACAACCGCTACCTCGGCATGGTGCGTCAGTGGCAGGAGTTTTTCTACGAGAACCGTTACTCCGAGTCCTACATGGACAGTCTGCCTGACTTCGTCAAACTGGCTGAATCCTATGGTCACGTCGGCATGAAAATCACAAACCCGGGCGATGTGGAAAGCGCGCTGAAGGAAGCCTTCGGCGCGAAAAACAAAAATCGTCTGGTATTCATGGATTTCATCACCGACCCCAAGGAAAACGTGTTCCCCATGGTGCCGAACGGCAAAGGCTTGTCTGAAATCATACTGGCGGAGGATTTGTAATGCGTCACATTGTTTCTCTGCTCATGGAAAACGAAGCGGGCGCGCTGTCGCGTGTGGCCGGTCTGTTTTCGGCGCGCGGTTACAACATCGAATCGCTCACTGTCGCGCCGACCGAAGACGAAACCTTGTCGCGCATGACCATTGTCACTTCCGGCTCGGAAGAAGTGATTGAGCAGATCGTCAAACAGCTCAACAAACTGGTCGATGTGGTCAAGCTGCTCGATCTCTCCGACGGCCGCCATATCGAACGCGAGCTTATGCTGGTCAAGGTACGCGCCACCGGCGCGTATCGCGAGGAGATGAAACGCATGAGCGACATCTTCCGCGGCCGCATCATCGACGTGGACAGCGGCAGCTACACCATAGAACTCACCGGCTCCGGTTCCAAGCTGGACGCCTTCCTCGAAGCCATAGACAAGGGCGCGATTCTGGAAACCGTTCGCACCGGCGCTTCCGGCATCGGGCGCGGCGACCGCATACTCAAAGCCTGATAGCTGCCGGACAAAAATTTTACTGAAAGGAAACAAATGAAAGTTTATTACGATAAAGACGCCGACCTCTCCCTTATCAAGGGCAAGCAGGTCACCATAGTCGGTTACGGCTCGCAAGGCCACGCGCACGCGCAGAACCTCAAGGATTCCGGCGTCAACGTCACCGTCGCCCTGCGCAAAGGCGGCGCTTCCTGGGCCAAGGCCGAAAAGGCCGGCCACAAAGTGTCCGAGATCACCCCTGCTGTGAAAAGCGCCGATGTGGTGATGATGCTGTTGCCCGATGAAAATATTCCGCAAGTCTATAACGCCGAAGTCCACGCCAACATGAAAGCAGGCTCCGCGCTTGCGTTCGCGCACGGTTTCAACGTGCACTACAACCAAGTGGTGCCGCGCGACGATGTGGATGTCATCATGATCGCGCCCAAAGGCCCCGGCCATACCGTGCGCTCCGAATATCTCAAGGGTGGCGGTGTGCCAACACTGATCGCCGTGTATCAGGACAAGAGCGGTCGCGCGAAAGACATCGCGCTGTCGTATGCCGCGGCCAACGGCGGCACCAAGGGCGGCGTGATCGAAACCAATTTCCGCGAAGAAACCGAAACCGATTTGTTCGGCGAACAAGCCGTGCTGTGCGGCGGCGCGGTGGAACTCATCAAAGCCGGTTTTGAAACGCTGGTGGAAGCCGGTTATGCGCCTGAGATGGCCTACTTCGAGTGTCTGCATGAAATGAAACTCATCGTGGATTTGATCTATGAAGGCGGCATCGCCAACATGAATTACTCCATCTCCAACAACGCGGAATATGGCGAATACGTGACCGGCCCGCGCGTGATCGCAGGCGAAGCGCGCGCGGCGATGAAGGAATGTCTAAAGAACATCCAGAACGGTGAATACGCCAAACGCTTCATTCTGGAAGGCCGCACCAATTATCCTGAAATGACTGCGCGCCGCCGCCTCAACGCCGCGCATCCGGTCGAGCAAGTCGGCACGCAACTGCGCGCAATGATGCCGTGGATCGCCAAAAACAAACTGGTTGATCAGTCGAAGAACTAAAACAAACTCTCTCCCGCATCCCCGCCTCTAATTTGCGGGGATGCGCGGAGTGTTGATTTTGATAACAGGAGATCCATGGGTTAGGCGTCGCCCTGCCCAGCCTGCGGAAAACTATGAACTACCCCCACCCCATCATCGCCCGTGAAGGCTGGCCGTTTCTCGCCATCGCGCTGGTTGTTTCCGCTGCCGCCACCTGGTTTTGCGCCGTGTGGTCGATTCCGCTCTGGATTATCACACTGTTCATTCTGCAATTTTTTCGCGACCCGCCCCGGCAACTGCCGGAACAAACGAATGCCGTCATCGCTCCAGCAGACGGCCGCATCGTCTTGGTCGGCAAGGCGTATGACGATTACCTTAAACGTGATGCGCTCAAGATCAGCGTGTTCATGAATGTGTTCAACGTGCACTCCAATCGCAGCCCGGTCAACGGCATCGTCGAACAACGCTGGTATCATGCGGGAAAATTTTTCAACGCCGCGCTCGACAAGGCTTCGCTGGAAAACGAAAGAAGCGCGCTGTGGATCAAAACCACGGATGGTCAGGACGTGACCTGCGTGCAAATCGCCGGCCTGATCGCCCGCCGCATTCTGTGTTATGCGGATGCAGGCAGCCAGCTCAGCAAAGGCCAACGCTATGGCTTCATCCGTTTCGGCTCGCGCGTGGATGTTTACCTGCCGCTCGACGCCACACCCAAAGTCGCGCTGGGAGAAAAAGTCAGCGCAGGCTCAACCATATTGGCCGAGTTCGGCTGAGCATCCTTGAATCAAGGCAAATAAAAAACCGGATACGCAGTCGTATCCGGTTTTTTTATTCATACGCTCGACTTACGAAATCCGCGCCAATTCTTCCTGCGGTTTGCTGTTCGCGAGCAAATGTTTGTCCGCGCCCAAATGGCCGACCAGTTCGTTCAGCGCCTGCTTGTAAACTTCGCGCTTGAACTCGATCACGCCGTCGAGCGGAACCCAGTAATCGCTCCAGCGCCAGGCGTCAAATTCGGGATGCGCGCTGGCGCGCAGCGAAATATCCGTATCCCGCCCGATCAGCCGCAGCAAAAACCAGATCTGCTTTTGTCCCTTGTAACTGTCGCGCCACTCGCGCTTGACCCAGCGCGTAGGCACGTCATAGCGCAGCCAGTCGCGCGTGCGCCCGAGTATGCGCACATGATGCGGCAGCAAACCAACCTCCTCGGTCAACTCGCGATACATGGCTTGCTCCGGCGTTTCTCCCTGCTGTATCCCGCCCTGCGGAAACTGCCAGGAATGCTCGCGTATGCGCTTGCCCCAAAAAACCTTGTTGTAGGCATTGCAAATGACGATGCCCACGTTAGGCCGATATCCATCACGGTCTATCATGGCATTAAACCTGAAATTGAATGCCCCCATTCTTTCATATTTCAGAAACTCGGGGAAGGTCATTCCGTCAGCGGAAACACCTTGACCTGAATTTTCCGTGCCTCCGGATGTGACGAGAACGGCAAATCATCACTTGACGCGCATGCCTGGCTGCGCACCGGTGTCCGGTGACAGAATATACGGGCCGCCGCGTTCATCGCTCGCGGCGAGCACCATGCCTTCGGACAGGCCGAATTTCATTTTGCGCGGCGCGAGATTGGCGACCATGACCGTGAGCCGTCCGACCAGTGTTTGCGGATCATAGGCCGACTTGATGCCCGCGAATACCTGACGCGGTTTTTCCTCGCCTATATCCAGCATCAAACGCAGCAATTTTTCCGCGCCTTCGACATGTTCGGCGTTGACGATCTTCGCAATACGCAGATCGACTTTGGTGAAGTCATCAATGGAGATGTGATTCTCCTCCTCGCTCTTTTCCTTTGCGGGAACAGGCGCTGCTTGCAGTGATTCCTTGCTGGCTTCTATCATGGTCGTAATCTGTTTCGGGTCAATACGGGTAATCAAATGTTGGTAAGTCTGGATCGCGTGGCCATCGGCAAGACCGTCGTTGACGTGCTTCCATTCCAGCGGCGCGATTCCGAGAAAACTCTCAATCTCGGTGGCGAGCTTTGGCAACACCGGCTTGAGATACAGTGTCAGCAAACGGAACATTTCCAGCGCGGCTGAGCATACCGCGTGCAGCGCGGCTTCCTGCCCCGACTGTTTCGCCATATCCCACGGCGCAGCTTCCGCGACGCAGGCATTGGCCTTGTCGGCAAGCGCCATGATCTCGCGCAAGGCGCGCCCGTAGTCGCGGTTCGCATAATTCTCGGCAATGGAATCCGCGGCGGCGCGCATCTCGGCGATCACCGCGTGCTCCGAAGCCGCGCGCAGCTTGCCGCCGAATTGTTTGGAGATGAAACCTGCGGTGCGGCTCGCGATATTGATGTATTTGCCGACCAGATCGGAATTCACGCGCGCGACAAAGTCATCCAGATTGAGATCAATATCCTCCATCGTGCCGTTGAGCTTGGCGGCGTAGTAATAGCGCAGGTATTCCGGATTTTTTACATGATCGAGATAGCTACGCGCGGTGATGAAGGTGCCGCGCGACTTGCTCATCTTTTCGCCGTTCACGGTGAGGAAGCCGTGAACAAATAATTTGGTCGGCGTGCGGAATCCCGCGTGTTCCAGCATCGCAGGCCAGAACAGCGCGTGAAAATACAGAATGTCCTTGCCGATGAAGTGATAAAGATCGGCGGAAGAATCAGGGTTCCAGTATTCGTCAAAATTGATGCCCGCCTTGTCGCACAACTGCTGGAAGCTCCCCATGTAACCCACCGGCGCATCCAGCCAGACGTAAAAATATTTGCCCGGCGCATCGGGAATTTCGAAGCCGAAATACGGTGCGTCGCGCGAGATATCCCAATCGGTGAGTTTGTTTTCGCCTGCGATGCCGTCGATGAGCGGTTGATTGACGCGATCAGCATCTTCCGCAGTCGTTTGATTTGCGCCATCGCCGCCCAGCCATTCGCGCATCTTGTTCGCCGCTTCGACTTGCAATGTGCCGCTGCGTGTCCAGGCGCGCAGAAATTGCTGGCAGCGCGGATCGGAGAGTTTGAAAAAGAAATGTTCGGACTCGCGCATTTCCGGCTTCGCACCGGAGACGGCGGAATACGGATTTTTCAACTCGGTCGGCGTATAAGCCGCGCCGCAGGCTTCGCAGTTATCGCCGTATTGGTCTTTCGCTCCGCATTTCGGACACTCGCCCTTGATGAAGCGATCCGGCAGAAACATCTGTTTGACCGGATCGTAAAACTGTTCGATGGCGCGCGTGGCGATCAACCCCGCATCACGCAGGCGGCGGTATATGGTTTCCGCGCACACACGGTTTTCGTCGGAATTAGTGGAGCCGTAATGGTCAAACTCGACGTGGAACGCCTTGAAATCGTCGTAATGTTCCTGCCAAACGCGAGCGATTAATTGCTCCGGCGTAATGCCCTCACTTTCCGCGCGCAGCATGATGGGCGTGCCGTGCGTGTCGTCGGCACAGACGTAATGGCATTCATTTCCGCGCATTTTCTGGAAGCGCACCCAGATGTCGGTCTGAATGTATTCGACCAGATGACCGAGATGGATGCTGCCGTTGGCGTAAGGCAACGCGGAGGTAACGAGGATTTTGCGGCTCATGGGTAAGGGATGTTAATGGCTCGTGAAAAAGGCATAATTCTAGCAAATGCCGCACGGCTGCACTAAAATTTCCCTTTTACCGGAATTTACTCCCTGATCATGTCACTCTCCGAACAGCAAATACAAACCGCACTGCGCGAAATCGTCGATCCCAATACCGGCAAGGATTTCATCGCCACCAAGTTCGCGCGCAACATCCGCGTGAACGGCAATGACGTCACGCTCAACATCGTGCTGGGCTACCCCGCGCAAACCGTCGCCGATGATATCCGCGCGCTCGTGACCGGCAAGCTCAACACCCTGCCCGGCGTCGGCACTGTGACCGTCAATGTCGTCAGCAAAATCGCGGCACACAGCGTGCAGCGCGGCGTGCAACTGATCTCCAATGTGAAAAACATCATCGCCGTGGCGAGCGGCAAAGGCGGTGTGGGCAAATCCACCACTGCGGTTAATCTCGCGCTGGCGCTGGCCGCCGAAGGCGCACAGGTCGGCATTCTGGATGCCGACATTTACGGCCCTTCGCAACCGCAAATGCTGGGCATTACCGACCGGCCGGAGAGCAAGGACGGCAAAAGCATGGAACCGCTCGAACGTCATGGCATACAAGCCATGTCCATCGGTTTTCTCGTTGACACCGACACGCCCATGATCTGGCGCGGGCCGATGGCGACCGGCGCGCTGGAACAACTGCTGCGCGAAACCAACTGGCGCGAACTGGATTATCTCGTCATCGACCTGCCACCCGGCACCGGAGATATCCAGCTCACGCTGTCGCAAAAAGTGCCGGTCACGGGCGCGATCATCGTCACCACACCGCAGGACATTGCGCTTCTGGATGCGCGCAAGGGATTGAAAATGTTTGAAAAAGTCGGCGTACCCATCCTCGGCATCGTCGAAAACATGAGCACCCACGTCTGCTCAAACTGCGGCCACGAAGAACACATTTTCGGCGCGGGCGGCGGCGAGCAAATGTGCAAGGATTACAACGTCGAACTGCTCGGCTCCCTGCCGCTCGACATTCACATCCGCGAGCAAACCGACAGCGGCAAGCCCACCGTCATTGCCGAACCGGACGGCAAAATCGCCGCCACCTACCGGCAAATCGCACGCCGCGCCGCCATCAAGCTCTCGGAATACGGGCTGGATCACAGCAGCAAATTCCCCAATATCGTGGTGCAGAATAGCTGATAAAATAGTTGGTTTTAATTGCGCGGGAAAAACCCGCCAGAAATTTGCGTATGAGCGCCACACATAAACCGACCACAGATGATGTTCGCATCCGGGAAATCAAGGAGGTCATCCCGCCTTCGCGCATTAATGCGGAGCTTGCGGCAAGCACCGGCGCGATGGAAAACATCGTCGCCACGCGTACCGACATACACCGCATTTTGAACGGTATGGATGATCGGCTGCTGCTGATTATCGGCCCCTGCTCCATCCACGATCCCAAAGCCGCGCTGGAATACGCACAACGGCTCATGGCGCAGAAGCAGCGTCTCGCCGACGATATCCTGATCGTGATGCGCGTGTATTTCGAAAAGCCGCGCACCAGCGTGGGCTGGAAGGGATTGATCAACGACCCGCATCTCAACGGCAGTTTCAGCATCAACGAAGGTCTGCGGCTCGCGCGTCGCACGCTGCTTGAAATCAATGAGCTCGGAATGCCCGCAGGCACGGAATTTCTCGACGTAGTCACGCCGCAATACACGGCCGATCTCGTCTCCTGGGGCGCCATCGGCGCGCGCACGACAGAAAGCCAGATCCACCGCGAACTCGCGTCCGGGCTTTCTTGCCCGGTCGGTTTCAAAAACGGTACCGACGGCAACATCAAAATCGCCGTGGACGCGATCAAGGCCGCCGCAGGCGCGCACCATTTTCTCGCCGTGACCAAGGCCGGTCACTCCGCGATTGTTTCCACTGCGGGCAACGAAGATTGCCACCTGATTTTGCGCGGCGGCAAAACGCCCAACTACGATGCAGCCAGCGTCAATAATGCCTGCGCGGAATTGACCAATGCAGGGCTCGCGCCGCGCGTGATGATTGATTGCTCGCACGCCAACAGCAACAAACAATTCAAACGCCAGATCGACGTGGCCGCAGATGTCGCCACGCAGCTCGCCGCAGGCGACCGCCGCATTTTCGGCCTCATGGTCGAGTCGCACCTCCATGAAGGATCGCAGGAACTGGAAGCCGGTTGCGCGCTGGAATACGGCAAGTCCATCACCGACCCGTGCCTGGGATGGGAGGATACGGTAGTCCTGCTCGACACGCTCGCGCAGGGAGTGCGGGCGCGGCGTGAAGCGCGTTGAGAAAAAATGGCGGTCCGGTCTGCCACTCTTTTTATCACCCCGCTACTGGCGAACAAGAGCATCCCGGATACCAGAGGAATAAATCCTTGAAATTTCATACCCATCCGCCGCCATGCGCCGTATAATGCCCCTCGTTTTCAGTCTATTGGCGCAGAATCGCAATGAGCATCAAATCTGACAGATGGATACGCCGCATGGCGGAGCAGCACGGCATGATAGAGCCGTTTGAACCGCGCCAGGTCAAGGAGGCAGACGGTCGCAAACTCGTGTCATACGGTACGTCGAGCTATGGTTACGACATTCGCTGCTCAAGCGAATTCAAGCTGTTCACCAATCTCAACAGCACCATAGTCGATCCCAAGAATTTCGACCCGAATTCGTTTGTCGAGGTCAATGCCGACTATTGCATCATTCCGCCCAACTCATTCGCGCTCGCGCGTACCGTGGAATATTTCCGCATCCCGCGCAACGTGCTCACCGTCTGCCTTGGCAAGTCGACCTACGCGCGTTGCGGCATCATCGTCAACGTGACGCCGTTCGAGCCGGAATGGGAAGGCTATGTGACGCTGGAATTTTCCAACACCACGCCGCTGCCCGCCAAGATTTACGCCAACGAAGGCTGCGCGCAAGTGCTGTTCTTCGAAGCAGATGCCGATGATATTTGCGAAACGTCGTACAAGGACAGAGGCGGCAAATATCAAGGGCAGCATGGCGTAACGCTGCCAAAAATTTGAGCCATGGAAGAACCTCTGAGCATAGAAAAAATTGTCTGGCGCGGCCCCGAGGGCGAGGTTATCGCGTGCGTCGAAAAAAACAAGGTCATGCGCGAAAACCTCGAAGAATTGCGGCAGATCGCGCAGGATGCGCTGGAAGATGCCGTCCTCATGGGATGCGACGAGCAGCAAGTGCGTGAGGCTTTGTCCGTGCTGATGTTGAGTCTGGTCAACCCTTATCCCCACCGCGAATAGCCGTGCTTTTCGCCCGTGTTTTTTCATTTTGACATCCTCTTTCTCCGTGAGGAATTACCATGAAATTTCGCTTTCCCGTTGTCATCATTGACGAAGATTTCCGCTCCGAGAACACCTCGGGGCTCGGCATCCGTGCGCTCGCCAAAGCCATCGAGAACGAAGGCTGCGAAGTGCTGGGCGTCACCAGCTACGGCGACCTCTCCTCGTTCGCGCAGCAGCAAAGCCGCGCTTCGGCCTTCATCCTTTCCATAGACGACGAGGAGTTTGTCGAGGAATCACCCGAGGCGCTCGAAAAACTGCGCAGCTTCGTGGATGAGATACGCTTCCGCAATGCCGAGATCCCGATTTTTCTTCACGGCGAAACGCGCACTTCGCGCCATATTCCGAACGAGATTTTGCGCGAGCTGAACGGCTTCATTCACATGTTCGAAGACACGCCGGAATTTATCGCGCGTTACATCGTGCGCGAGGCGCGCACCTATCTTGATTCACTGCCGCCGCCGTTTTTCCGTGCGCTCACGCATTACGCGGCGGACGGTTCGTATTCCTGGCATTGCCCCGGTCACTCCGGCGGCGTCGCCTTTCTCAAGTCGCCGGTCGGCCAGATGTTCCACCAGTTTTTCGGCGAGAACATGCTGCGCGCCGATGTGTGCAACGCAGTGGATGAGCTTGGCCAACTGCTTGACCACACGGGGCCGGTCGCGGCTTCCGAGCGCAATGCGGCGCGTATTTTCAACTGCGACCATTTGTTCTTCGTTACCAACGGCACTTCGACTTCAAACAAAATCGTGTGGCACTCCACCGTCGCGCCGGGAGATATCGTCATTGTCGATCGCAACTGCCACAAATCCGTCCTGCACTCGATCATGATGACGGGCGCGGTTCCCGTGTTTCTCATGCCGACACGCAACAACTTCGGCATTATCGGACCCATCCCGCAAAGTGAATTCTCGTGGGAAAGCATCCAGAAAAAAATCGACGCAAACCCGTTCATCACTGACAAAAAAGCCAAGCCGCGCGTGCTCACGATCACGCAATCGACTTATGACGGTGTGCTGTACAACGTCGATACCATCAAGCAGATGCTGGACGGAAAAATAGACACGCTGCACTTTGACGAAGCCTGGCTGCCGCACGCGACCTTCCACGATTTCTACCGCAGCATGCATGCCATCGGCAAGGACAGGCCGCGTTGCGAGGACTCCATGATTTTTTCCACACAATCCACGCACAAACTGCTGGCCGGTCTGTCACAGGCGTCGCAAATTCTCGTGCAGGACGCGACCGCGAACAAGCTGGATCGCGATGTGTTCAACGAAGCCTATCTCATGCACACTTCCACGAGCCCGCAATATTCCATCATCGCTTCATGCGATGTAGCCGCGGCCATGATGGAGCCGCCCGGCGGTACCGCACTGGTTGAGGAATCCATCATGGAGGCGCTTGATTTCCGCCGCGCGATGCGCAAGGTGGATGAAGAATGGGGCACGGATTGGTGGTTCAAGGTATGGGGGCCGGACTACCTCGCCGAGGAAGGCATAGGCGAGCGCGAAGACTGGATGCTGCGCGACTCCGAACGCTGGCACGGCTTCAGCAATCTCGCGCCCGGCTTCAACATGCTCGACCCGATCAAGGCAACCGTAGTCACGCCGGGGCTGGATGTGGACGGTTCATTCGCGGACGACATCGGCATTCCCGCCGCCATCGTCACCAAATACCTCGCCGAGCACGGCGTCATCGTCGAAAAAACCGGCCTTTATTCGTTCTTTATCATGTTCACCATCGGCATTACCAAAGGCCGCTGGAATACGCTGGTGACGGCGCTGCAACAGTTCAAGGACGACTACGACAAGAACCAGCCACTGTGGCGCGTGCTGCCGGAATTCGTCGCCAAGCAGCCGCGCTACGAAAAGATCGGCCTGCGTGATTTGTGCGATCAGATTCACAACATCTACAAAGCCAACAACATCGCGCGTCTCACGACGGAAATGTATCTCTCCAACATGATCCCCGCGATGAAACCCGCGGATGCCTTTGCCAAAATGGCGCATCGCGAAATTGAACGCATCGAGATTGACCATCTCGAAAACCGCGTCACCAGCGTGCTGCTGACTCCCTACCCGCCCGGCATTCCGCTTCTGATTCCCGGCGAACGCTTCAACGCCACCATCGTGCGCTACCTCAAATTTGCACGCGAATTCAACGAACGCTTCCCCGGCTTCGAAACCGACATCCACGGCCTGGTCAAGGAAGTTTCAGCAGACGGCAAAGTGGGATATTTCGTGGATTGCGTGAAATAAAACTCCGGCCCCCTCTCCCATCAAGGGAGAGGGTTCAGGGTTACAGGATTCGGAGAAACCCAGAAGAAGCGCGCCGAGTTTGTTAAACCCGGCGTTCGTACACGACGAAACTGTACGCGAGCCCGTTTTCACTGACGTGCTGTTCGCGTGAGGTTTCGCGCCAGGCGGTTTTGTCGTACTCCGGGAAAAACGCGTCGGCGGGAAATTCGCCGCGCACTTCCGTGAGATACAGTCTGCCCGCGAGCGGCAATGCAGCTTGGTAGATTTCCGCGCCGCCGATTACGAATACTTCCTTGTCGTCTCCGCAGCTTGCAAGCGCCTCTTGCAACGAGCGGACGATGATCGCGCCTTCCACGCGATAATCCGGCTGGCGCGTCACTATTACCGTGGTGCGGCCGGGCAGCAGCCGGGCGAGTGATTCGTAGGTCTTGCGACCCATGATGATGTGATGCCCCATCGTGAGGCGGCGAAAGTGCTTGAGGTCTTCGGGTAAATGCCAAGGCAGGTTGTTGTCGAGGCCGATGGCTCGGTTGTCGGCTACCGCCGAAATAATGGAAAGACGGGGTGTGTTGCTCATCGCAAGACCAAACGGTCAGACCGCGACCGGCGCCTTGATGGCCGGGTGCGGATCGTAGTTTTCCAGCGTGAAATCCTCGTATTTGAAACCAAAGATGTCATTCACTCCGGGGTTGATTTTCATCGCAGGCAGCACGCGCGGCTCGCGCGACAACTGCTCGCGTGTTTGTTCCAGATGATTGAGATAGAGGTGCGCGTCGCCCAGCGTATGCACGAAATCACCCAGCTTGAGGCCGCATACCTGCGCGACCATGAGCGTGAGCAGTGCATAGGAGGCGATGTTGAACGGCACGCCGAGAAAAATATCCGCGCTGCGTTGATAAAGCTGGCAGGAGAGTTTTCCATCGGCGACGTAGAACTGGAAAAATGCATGACAGGGCGCGAGCGCCATTTTATTGAGTTCGCCGACATTCCACGCCGAAACGATCAAGCGGCGCGAGTCGGGATTTTTTTTGATCTGTTCGACCACTTCGCTGATTTGGTCAATCACGCGGCCATCGACAGCTTCCCACGAGCGCCACTGTTTGCCATACACGGGGCCGAGATTGCCGTGTTCGTCCGCCCATTCATCCCAGATGCTGACGCCGTTATCCTTGAGATATTTGATGTTGGTGCTGCCTTGCAGAAACCACAGCAACTCATGGATGATGGATTTCACATGGCATTTTTTCGTGGTGACCAGCGGAAAACCTTGCGCGAGATCGAAGCGCATTTGATAACCGAATACGGAAATTGTGCCGGTGCCGGTGCGGTCGGATTTTTCCGCACCATGGGCTAAAACGTGCTGCATCAAGTTCAGGTATTGGCGCATGTGTCTTTCTCTTAAAATTGCCCGATACGTCGCCGAGCCTTCGCATTCAAAGGTTGCATTTTACTATGTTTGCCGTGCCCGAACCGCACCCGTGGAAAGCCCTAAAAAAACGGAGCCGCAGATGCGGCTCCTTGCATGGAGATTCGGGTTTTGAAGCTGATCAGCGACGACCGTTATGCCCGCCGCCCTGGCGACCACCTTGATTGCCACCCTGGCGGCCACCATCGAATCGGCCACCGCGGTTATTATCGCGGCGCGCATCGTGTTGCGCCGGTCCTTTGCGTGCATCATGGCGTACATCGTGACGCACATCATGCTGCACCACCGGCCCCTTGTACACATCGTGACGGATCTTGGGCGGCGGCGCGTGGTGATGTGCCTTATAACGCGGCGCATAGACACTGCTGTACCACCTGTCTTGCACGAAATAAACGTGACGCCCGCAAGCGTTGTAGCTTCCGCAGTAGCTTCTCCAATTGTTGATTTCCCAAGCGCGCACGCGCAGATAAATCGGCGGCAACGCATGCGGCACTGGAGTGATGATGACCGGCTGCGCGTAGATCACTTGTGGCTGCGGATAATAATTGCCAATATCAAGCTGACCATAAAATCCCGGCTCGCCTATGCTGACGGATATGCCGATATCTGCATTCGCCGGCGTGGTGGTGGCGGCTGCAATCGCAATCGCACCTGCAATCAAAAGCTGTTTTCTCATGTTCGTTCTCCTTTCGGCTATTTGCCAATCCGCACACGAACAAAATCGCATGCAGTGATCGCAGTATAGGAGCCTCCCATGTAACTTCGTTGCTCGCTTGGGTAATGTTAGGTAAAGATTGGTGAAGAGATTTTTGGGGGACAAGAGATCAATCAAAACGGGCTTGCCCATTATTGATGATCTCTTTTGCGGCTACACATTCGCCGCGATATAAGCCTTCAGTTTTTCCACGTCCGTTGCCATCACCTGCACGCGCTGCGGCAATTTTTCAATTCCGACAAACGCGGCGGGGCGCTCCGGTTCGCACCCCAGCGCCTCGCGTATGGTTTCCTCGAATTTCGCGGGCAGCGCGGTTTCAAGGCAAATCAACGGCAACCCGGGGCGACGTTGCTCCAGGCCGACCTTGATGCCGTCGGCGGTATGCGTATCAACCATCACACCGTATTCTTTCCACAGTGCGCGGATGGTCTTGAGGCGGTCGGCGTGTACGCTCTTGCCGGAAACGAAACCGAATGACGGCAATGCCTCCCGATACGGCGTGCCTTTGATATCAAACGCGCCATCGGTTTCCATTTTGCGCCACAGCTCGCAGAGTTTTTTCGCGTCGCGCCCGACAAGATCAAACATGAAACGCTCAAAGTTGGACGCTTTGCTGATGTCCATTGACGGGCTGCTGGTTTCGTAGGTATGTTGCGTGTCGCGCGGGCGATAGACGCCAGTGCGGAAAAATTCGTCGAGCACGTCGTTTTCGTTGGTGGCGAGAATCAACTGACCAATAGGCAAGCCCATCATGCGCGCGATGTGGCCGGCGCAAATGTTGCCGAAATTGCCGGACGGCACCGAGAACGCAACCTGTTCATCGTTCGATTGCGTCGCAGCGAAATAGCCCTTGAAGTAATACACGATCTGCGCCGACACGCGCGCCCAGTTGATCGAATTGACTGTGCCGATGCGGTATTTTTCCTTGAAGGCATGATCGTTGGATACCGCCTTCACCATGTCCTGCGCGTCGTCGAACATACCGTCGATGGCGATGTTGAAAATATTGGGGTCTTGCAGTGAATACATTTGCGCGCGCTGGAACGACGACATCTTGCCGTTCGGCGACAACATGAACACGCGAATGCCGCGCTTGCCGCGCATCGCGTATTCCGCAGCAGAACCGGTATCGCCGGAAGTCGCGCCCAGAATATTCAGTTCCGCATTCGCCTTGCTCAGCGCGTACTCGAACAGATTGCCGAGCAACTGCATCGCCATGTCCTTGAACGCCAATGTCGGGCCATTCGACAATTCGAGAATATGCAGGCCGGAATCCAGCGTGCGCAACGGCGTGATCTGCGAAAAATCCGAATCGCCACGACCATTGCCATACACGGCGGCGGTGTAGGTTTTGTTCACAATCGCGCGCAGATCACTGGCCGGAATATCGGTCGCAAACCTCGACAACACCGTAAACGCCAATTCGGGATAACTCATCGCCCGCATCGCTGCGAGATCCGTCGCGCTGAATTGCGGATAGCTTTCCGGCAGGTACAACCCTCCATCCGGCGCGAGACCGCCGAGCAGAATTTCGGTAAATGTTTTAGCGGGGCTGTTGCCGCGCGTGGAGATATATTTCATCCTGGATTCATTCACGTTCACTATAAAGCCCCTCTCTACTTATGGAGAGGAGTTAGGGAGAGAGGGTTGGCCTGATGAAACATCTACACCCTCTCCCCCGCCCTCTCCCATCAAGGGCGAGGGGGTTATAAAGCCCCTCGCCTCCCGTGGGAGAGGGGTTGGGGAGAGGGGGCTGGCCTGATGAAACCTTCACCCTCTCCTCTGCCCTCTCCCATCGAGGGAGAGGGAGTTTAAACCGGTGGGGTTATTTCCCCAACTCCTCCATGCGCAATTTCGTCACCTTGCCTGCCACTACTTTCAACTTCTCGATTTTCGCAATCGCTGCGTCGATGTGTTTTTCCCTCGTCAAATGCGTGAGCAGAATCAAATCCGCTTGCGTTTCGCCTTCGCCGGGTTCTTTCTGAATCATTGCGTCGATTGAAATATGCTCATCCGCCAGAATGCGCGTGATGTCGGCCAGCACGCCGGGTTGGTCTTCCACGCGCAGCCGCAAATAATAGCTGGTTTGCACTTCGCTCATCGGCAAGGCGGGAATATCGGCGATGTGGTTGGGTTGAAAAGCCAAATGCGGAACGCGGTTTTCGGGGTCGGCGGTGTGCATGCGCGTCACGTCCACGAGATCGGCGATGACGGCGCTGGCAGTCGGTTCCGCGCCCGCGCCTTTGCCGTAGTAGAGCGTCGCGCCCACGGCGTCGCCTTCCACCAGCACGGCGTTCATCGCGCCTTCAACGTTGGCGATGAGACGCTTCGCGGGAATCAGTGTCGGATGCACGCGCAGCTCTATACCTTCCGGCACGCGACGGGTGATGCCGAGCAGCTTGATGCGATAGCCAAGTTGTTCAGCGTATTTGATGTCCACCGCTTCAAGCCTGGAAATGCCTTCAATATAGGTTTTGTCGAACTGCATCGCGGTGCCGAAGGCGAGCGCGGAGAGTATAGTGATTTTGTGTGCGGCATCCACGCCTTCGATATCGAAAGTCGGATCGGCTTCGGCGTAGCCCAGCGTCTGCGCCTCTTTCAGCGCGGCGGCGAACGACAGACCTTTGTCGCGCATTTCGGACAGGATGAAGTTGGTGGTGCCGTTGATGATGCCTGCGATCCATTCGATACGGTTGGCAGCCAGCCCTTCGCGCACGGCTTTGATGATGGGAATGCCGCCTGCGACGGCGGCTTCAAACGCGACCATCACGCCCTGCTTTTGCGCGGCGGCGAAAATTTCGGTGCCGTGATGCGCGAGCAATGCCTTGTTGGCGGTGACCACGTGCTTGCCGTTTGCTATCGCTTGCAGCACGAGATCTTTTGCGACGGTGGTGCCGCCGATAAGCTCGACAATGATGTCGATTTCGGGATCGGCCACGACACTGAATGCATCGTCAGTTACTTCAACCGTTCCCTTGGTGATTTCCTTCGCGAGCGCGAGATTGCGTTCCGCCACTTTGACGATGCGAATCGGACGACCGGCGCGGCGCGTGATTTCCTGCTCGTTGCGCGCAAGCACGGTGAACGTGCCGCCGCCGACGGTACCGATGCCTAACAAGCCTGCATTCATGGGTTTCATAGGATTCCTAATTTTTCGCGGCATTCTTGATTTTCGTGTTATGACGCTTGCGGTAATTTTCCAGAAAATGCGCCACACGGCCAAACGCCTCATTGAGATCATCCACGCTCGGCAAAAACACCACGCGGAAATGATCGGGATGCGGCCAGTTGAATCCCGTGCCCTGCACCAGCAACACACGCTCCTCCAGCAGCAGTTCGAGAATAAACTGCTGATCGTCGGTGATGGGATACATCTTCGGATCAAGCCTGGGGAACAGATACAGCGAGGCTTTGGGCTTGACGCAGGTAACGCCCGGAATCGCCGTCAGCATGTCGTAGGCCATATCGCGTTGACGGCACAAACGCCCGCCGGGCGCGACCAGATCGTTGATGCTTTGATAACCGCCGAGCGCGGTTTGAATCGCGAACTGGCCGGGTACGTTGGCGCACAAACGCATCGAGGCCAGCATGTTCAGCCCTTCGATGTAATCCTTCGCATGACGCTTTTCGCCCGATACCACCATCCACCCCGCGCGGTAACCGCAGGAGCGGTAATTTTTGGAAAGGCCGTTGAAGGTGACGAACAACACATCGTCCGCGAGCGAAGCGATGGACGTATGCTCATTGCCGTCATACAACACCTTGTCGTAAATCTCGTCGGCGTACACGACCAGCCCGTGCTTGCGCGTGATGGCGATGATGCCTTCGAGTGTTTCCTTCGGATACAGTGCGCCGGTCGGATTATTGGGATTGATGATGACTATGCCGCGCGTGGCTGTCGTGATCTTGCTCTCGATATCCGCGAAATCGGGAAGCCAGCCGGACTGCTCGTCGCACAAATAATGGCGCGGCGTGCCGCCGGACAAACTCACTGCCGCCGTCCACAGCGGGTAATCCGGCGCGGGCACCAGAATCTCGTCGCCGTTGTTGAGCAGCGCATTCATCGCGATCATGATCAGCTCGGACACGCCGTTGCCGACGATCACATCGTCGGTAGTCACGCCCTTGATGTTCTTCTGCTGCGTGTAATGCACAATCGCGCGACGCGCGGCGAACAGCCCCTTGGAATCGCTGTAACCCGACGCATCCGGCAGATTGTGGATCACGTCCTGCACGATTTCCTCGGGCGCCTCAAAGCCGAACGGCGCGGGATTGCCGATGTTCAGCTTGATGATGCGATGCCCTTCGTCCTCCATCTCACGCGCTCGCTGCAACACCGGCCCGCGAATGTCGTAGCAAACGTTGTGGAGCTTGGAAGACTTGAGTATGGATTGCACGATGTTCCCCGCATGGAGATTAAATGCGCGATTTTACCTTATCATGCAAGGGAACCAAAACACTCGGGCACCCCATGAAACTTCATCTCACGCGCGCCGAAGGCCGCAACCTCATCACCGGTTATGGCTCCGGCTGGGTCGAAATCAACGAAACCCGCCATACTTCCAGCCTCATCGTGCTGCCCAATCTGCTGCAAACGGACTGGGCGGTTCCCGATTTTGAACATCTCACGGCCGATCACATTGCCCGCATCGCCGCGCTCAAACCCGAAATCGCGCTGCTCGGCACGGGCGCGACGCACCGCTTTGTTCCCCCCCGCATCGCCAGCCCGCTGCTCGACATCGGCGTGAGCCTCGAATGCATGAATACCGCCGCGCTCTGCCGCACCTGGAATATTCTTTTGGCGGAAGGACGGCACGTCGCGGCGGCGCTCATACTCTGAAACCTGCGCGCAGAAACCTGCCGCCCTTTGTTGTTGTATTTTCGTGATTTCCGCATCCTGCCCCTCTCCCCTCGCGGGAGAGGGGTTGGGGGCGAGGGGGCTTTTCAAGCCCTGAATAATCTTTACTTATTTGAAGCTCCGCAACTTCTCGCTATAATCCCGCTCGTTTGTAAAAAAAACACACACTGCTTCATACGCAAGGATAACTGTTATGGGTTTACTGGAAAGTCCGTGGTTTTTCAAAATGGTGGAGCAGCAAGGCCACACACCGAAGGAGCGTTTGCTGGCCGTTTTCAGCGTACTTGATGCCTGGTTGTCCGCGCCGGGTATTCGGGAACAGTTTGATGGTGATTTCGTTCTTTACCGGAATCGGGAGCTTGCGGATTTTCTGACCAAAATCGCTGTTGCCGCCCGCGCACGTCAGCCTGAAATTCTGGCCGATCAACTGATCATATTGCTGCGCGGCGGCATCGCCGAAGATGTGCGCGATCCAAATTCCGGCGCAATCCGCGCCGCCGGAAAAGCAGCTCAAGTCATCATTGCCGAAACCTGCGCGCCCCGCAACACCATCCGGCATTGGGTAATGGGAGGCGCGGCTGCGGCATTCGCAGCCATCGCCGTACTGGCTCCCGCCACGTATTTTTCATCTACATCGGGAATGGTCGCAACCGCTGCGCCCGCGCTTGCCGTCGCGCCACCGCCGCCTGCCTATAACTCTGACAATATCGAGGCTGTGCTTGCGTTGCAGGAGAAAATCGCGCATGGTATCTGCCCCGCGCCTGAGCTGATGGTGCTGCCGCCCGGTCAGGTAACCGCGTACATGAACACGATCAATTCCCGCGCGCCCGATGACCCGGACGCCGACCGCGAAAACCTGCGCGAATTTCTCGCATGGTTCAAGCAGCACCGCTTGAGCGAATGCTACATGCCGCCGTCCAACGGACATACCAACGTCGCCTGGACACAGGGTTGAGGAGGCGGCATGGCAACTCAAATGCGTGAATACATCCTCGGCGTCGCATCCGATCTTTTCATTGCCCGCGGCATCAACGCCACGAGCGTGGACGTCATCGTCGCCGAGGCGGGCGTCGCCAAGGTAACACTGTACAAATATTTCAAGTCCAAGGAGCAATTGATACTGGAATATCTGCGCCGCTACGATACCCGGCTCTGGCAGCAAATCAGCGCACGCATGACGGCGCGGCGCGAAGCGCCTCCCCGCGAGCAGTTGCTCGCGCTCGTGAACGCGATCATGGACTGGATCGCCGATCCCGAATTCAAGGGATTCGCCTTCACCAACGCAACCATTGAATTCCCGCAGGACGAAAATCTTGTGTATCAGGCCTCGGTGGAGTTCGCGCAAACCTTGCGTAAAACCATGGCTCAACTTGCCGCGAACGCGGATATCAAATCGGCAGACACGCTCGCATTGCAACTCACGCTGATCATTGAAGGCACGGCGATTACCGAACGCATGAGCCGCGGCTCGGGCGCGGTCGCGCATGCCAAGGAAATGGCAAAGACGCTCGTGGAAGCGGCGCATTGACCTCTCCCGGACACGACACCGTGAATCCGCGTGATATCCGCTTCACGTTCGGCCATTCCTCACTCGGCCTGACGCTGACCACGAGCAGTTCGCGCGGAATCTGTTCCATCGCGCTCGGCGATGATCTGGAAACCCTGCTGCGTGAATTACGTGAAAGACTGCCGCACACCTACCTGATCGAAGATAACAATAAACAGATCGCCGCCGCCGTCGCCAAACTCGTGGACACGCCCTGGCGCGATTTTTCCCTGCCGCTCGACATGCGCGGCACCGATTTTCAGCAGCGCGTCTGGCAGACATTGCAAACCATTCCATCCGGCGCAACCCTGAGCTACGCCGAAATCGCCGCGCGCATCGGACAACCGACTGCCGCGCGCGCCGTGGGCAGCGCCTGCGCCGCGAACCTGCTGGCCGTCGCGATTCCCTGCCATCGCGCGACACGCGCCGACGGCTCGCTGTCCGGCTATCGCTGGGGCGTGGACCGCAAACGGGCGTTGTTAAAAAAGGAAACTGCTCGCACTTGAAATCGTGCAGTAGCGCATCGTCAATCGGTGCGCAGCCCCTGTCCCATCTCTTCACGAAAAAGAAATCTCGTCAAATCCCAGCGCCTTCTGCTCCGGCGCGTGCAGTTCGCGTAATTCATCTTCGCCCACCAATGTTCCGACGCGCACGCCCAGCAAGCGGATGCGCTCATCGAGTGCGATGCGTTTCAGGCATTCGCCTGCGCTGCGGCGGATGATGGCGACGTCTTGCGTGGGAACGGGCAGGCTGATGTCGCGCGTGACGGTGCGAAAATCGTGGAAGCGAAGTTTGATGCCTATGGTGCGCCCGGCATAGCCTTTGCGTTGCAGGTCTTGCGATACACGCCGGCACAGGTCGGTGAAAATTTCCGAGAGTTGCGCGCGGTCGCGTTTGGCGTGCAGATCGCGCTCAAAAGTGGTTTCGCGACTTACGGATTTGGGTGTGGATTCTGTCACCACCGGACGCTCGTCGCGGCCATGCGCCACTTCGATAAGCCAGTGCGCGTAACTCAATCCGAAATGTTTTTGCAGCAATCCCGGCGCGGCGTGGGCAAGGTCGCGTATGGTTTCTATGCCCAGCCCCGCGAGTTTTTGCGCGGCTTTGGGGCCGATGCCATTGATCTTGCGCGCAGCCAGCGGCCAGATGCGCTCGGGAATGCTGGCTTCGTCCAGCAGCGTGAGTCCGTCGGGTTTGTCGAGATCGGAGCCGATTTTGGCGAGCAATTTGTTGGGCGCGATGCAGATTGAGCACGACAGCCCCGTGGCGTTTCGCACCGCATCCTTGATGCGCTGCGCCAATGCGCGGCTGTCTTCCGTGTGGCGGGTGAGGTCGAAATAGACTTCGTCTATGCCTCGGTCTTCGATCTCCGGCGCAATCACGGCGGCAGCCTGTTTGAACAAGCGCGAATAGTGCCTGTACGCCTCAAAATTGGCCGGAAGCAGTATCGCCTCCGGCGCAAGTTTTGCGGCCTTCATCATGCTCATCGCGGAAAATACGCCGAGCGCGCGCGCCTCATAGGTGGAAGTCGTCACTACGCCGCGCCCCGCGTATTCCTTGAGCCGGTGAAAACGTCGCGTGCCATCCGGCAGCACTTCCGGCGCATTCGCCGAACGCCCGCCCACCACCATCGCCTGCCCGCGCAACTCGGGATAATGCAGCAACTCGACGCCCGCAAAGAACATATCCATATCAAGATGGGCAATGCGGCGCGGGGCTGATGTATCGGGCGGGTTCATGCAAGTTGCCTGGGAATTTGCGTTTTCACTATGCCCTTAATGATGGCGTTTGAAAAGCCTCTGTTTTATCTCTCCGTCTCCCGGAAATCACTGTCCCGACAACAAAGCATACTGGTTAGTATGTTTTTCATGGCATACTATCGGGATAATCTGTGTAAACTGTGCGGGTTACAAGCAGCAGCAGATAACAGCAATTTTGAGGAGAGCAAGAGTGAGTTCAAGCGACAGCCAACTGGCTGACTGGCGCGATCATGCGCTGAAACTGGAATCCGAAATCAACAAGGTCGTCGTCGGCCAGCAACAACCCATCCGCCTCATCACCACCGCGATTTTCGCGCGCGGCCATGTGCTGCTGGAAGGCGATGTCGGCGTCGGCAAAACCACGCTGCTGCGCGCTTTCACGCGCGGCATCGGCGGCGGCTACGAGCGTATCGAGGGCACCATAGACCTCATGCCGAACGACCTCGTTTATCACACCTATCTCGGCGAGGACGGCCGCCCGCACGTTGACGCGGGGCCATTGCTGCGTTGCGGCGAAAGTCTCGCGGTATTCTTCTTCAACGAAATCAACCGCGCCCGCCCGCAGGTACACTCGCTGCTGTTGCGCGTGATGGCCGAGCGCACCTTGTCCGCGTTCAACAAGGAACATTATTTTCCGCACATGCTGGTATTCGCCGACCGCAATCAGGTGGAAAAAGAGGAAACCTTCGACATCCCTTCCGCCGCGCGCGACCGCTTCATGATGGAGATTCCGATCGCGGTGCCGAATGACTCCGACATCATGGAATCGCTGATCTTCGACACGCGCTTCCACAATGCCGACAAGCTGGTGGAGAACGTGCAGCCTGATGTGCTGCATTTCGACAAACTCAATGATATCGCGGTCGCGTTGCAGGATCATGTGCAGGCCAGCCCGACCCTGCGCAAATACGCGCTCGATCTGTGGCTCGCCACGAGGAATCCGGGTCAGTACGGCGTGAAGGTGGACGGCGTGGATCTGCAACGCCTCGTGCTCGCCGGCGCGAGTCCGCGCGGCGTTTCCATGATGATGCGCGCCGCGCGCGTCAACGCCTGGCTCAACAATCGCGAAGCCGTGCTGCCGGAAGACATCCACGTGATATTCCATGAAACCGTCGCGCACCGTCTCGTGTTCAGCCCGGTCTATGAAATGCGCCGCACCGAAATCGCGCGCGAACTGCTGTCGGGCATCATCAACGCGATTTCCGCGCCGTAGCAACGCAGCCAAGCAGGTTTTGCAATGAGCGAAGGCCGTATCAAGGAATTCACCTACCAGATCAGTTGGCGCACGCGCGGTCGGCATCCGGGTCGTCACGCGAGCGCGCAGCGCGGTCTGGGCATGGAATTTCGCGGACACGCGCCGCTGATCTCCTATCCCGATCCGCGCCGCATTGATCTGCGCCAGACCCTGCGCGATCCGTTCGATCAGGTCTGGGTACGCATCTTCAACCAGAAAAGTTCCATCCCGGTTTTTGTGGTGTGCGATCTCTCCGGTTCGATGGGATTTTCCGGCCACATGCGCAAGCTCGAAATCGCCGCCGAGATCACTGCATCCGCCGCCTGGTCGGCCTTTCGCGTCAACGATCCGTTCGGTTTCATCGGCTACGACAGCGAAGTTCGCGACGACTGGATGTTCACTTCATCGACCAAAGTGCACGGCGCATTCGATCTGGCCGAGCGGCTCGCCGCCTATCACCCCGGTCATGTGCCCGCGACCGCGCTGGGCGAAGTCGCGCAATTCCTGCCGCGCGAGCGTTCGCTGCTGTTGCTGGTTTCCGATTTTCACACTCCGCTCGCGCAACTGGGCGACCAGCTCGCCACGCTCATACGTCATCATGTGGTGCCGCTGGTGCTGTGGGACACCGCCGAATATCGCAAGCTGCCGGAATTCGGCATCGCGAGCGTGACCGATTGCGAGACCGGCTCGCGCCGCACCCTGTTTCTGCGCAAGCATTACCGCGAGCGCATACTGCAAGCGTTTGAAGACAGGCGCGATGCGCTCGAAAAACTTTTCATGAGCGTGGATATGCCGCCCTTGTTTATCGAAGATGCTTTCGAACCCGACGATCTGACCGAATATTTTTACCAGTTTGTGGCCGCCTGATATGCAAAAAATCATTACCCTCGCCGTGTTATTCATGCTGACCTTGAGCGCCCAGATGGCACGCGCCGAAGACGGCGAAACCAGCGACCCGCGCGTGAGCGTGCGAACCATCGAGCCTGAGCGTGATGTGGGCTACACCGTGGGCGACATCCTCGAACGCACGATAATTCTGGAAGCGAAAAAACCGTATCAACTGCTCGAAACCTCGCTGCCGATCACGGGCAACGAACAGAAACGCAAGAACAAAGGCAGCGGCATCGAGGTGCGCGAAGTGCGGCTCGAAAAATCGACGGGCGTGAATACGAACACCTACACGCTGCATCTGAGCTATCAGGTTTTCACCAACAACATCGTCGCCAAACCGGCCATACTGCCTGCGGAGATCGTGAAATTCAGCGGCGAAGGCAAGAATTTTGAAATACGCATCCCGAGCTGGAGCTTCCGCATCTCGCCACTCGCGGTCTATGGTTCGGTCGTGGTCGAGCGCGACATGAGCGGCTTCCGTGGGCCGCTCACGCTGGATGCCAAGCGCGATTATCAACTGCTGTGGCTCGCGCTCGGCGTGCTCGGTATCTCTCTGCTCGGATTGCTCTACGTGCTTGGCACGTACTCCTGGCTGCCGCGCATGGGCGGCCCGTTCGCGCGCGCCTATCGTGATCTGCGCAAGCTCTCCGCAACGCCGGAAGATTTGTCGCAAGGCGTCGCGCGCGTGCACGAGGCCATCAACGCGACCGCCGGCAACAGCGTGTTCGACAGCGCCGGCTTGCTCAAACGCAAGCCAGGTTTCGCGCCAATGTCTGCCGAACTGGAACGGTTCTTCGGCCTGTCGCGCAACGTGTTTTTCGAACCGGCCGCGCCGCATGGCATCGCGGATGATCCTCTCGGCTGGCTGCGTCAATTCTGCCGCCGCTGTCGCGATTGCGAACGGGGATTGAAATAAGATCATGCTGTTCAATAGCTACTGGATATTGTTTCTGCTGCCGCTCGCGGTACTGCCGCTGCTGCTCGAACGCACGCACAGCCGGACGTATTCGTGGATCGGCATGCTGCCGCGCGATGCCTTGTCCGATCTCGTGGGTCTGCTGCTCAAGATACTCGCCGCGCTCGCGCTGTTGTTCATCATCCTCGGCATCGCAGGCCCGCACACCGCCGCGCAACATGTGGAGCGCGTGGGTGAAGGCGCGCAGATCGTGCTCACCATGGATCGCAGCGCTAGCATGGATGACCCTTTCTCGGGCTCGATGATCAGCAGCCGCGCGGGCGAATCCAAATCGGCTGCGGCGCGACGTCTCATCACCGATTTCGTGAACCAGCGCAACAACGACATGTTCGGCATGGTGACCTTCAGCAATTCCGCGATGTACGTGATGCCGCTCACACAGAGCCGCGAGGCGATCCTTGCCGCAATTGATGCCGCAGGCGGCCCCGGATTGTTCCAGACCAATATCGGCAGCGGCCTCACCACCGCGCTCGGCATGTTCAGCAAAACGCCCGACTCCGGCTCGCGCGCCATCGTGCTGCTGTCGGATGGCGCGGGGCGCGTGGGCGCGGATACGCAACAAAAGATACGCGACTGGCTGGATCGCCAGCACGTCATGCTGTACTGGATCGTGCTGCGCCAGCCGGGCGCGATCAGCATTTTCGATACCGAATATAAGCCGCCCGAAGATCAGCCTTTGCCGCCGTCCATCGAGTTGCACCAGTATTTTCAAACCCTGCGTTCGGGCTATCAGCCTTACGAGGCGGATGATCCGCAATCGCTCGCGCTCGCGATCGAGGACATCAACCGCAAGGAAAAGAAACCGATTCGTTATCTGGAACAAATCCCGGGGCGTGATTTCACCACGCACTGCTTTGCACTCGCAGCGCTGTTCATCGCCGCGCTGCTGAGCATCAAATTGCTGGAGGTAAAAACATGGCGCTGAGCGCGAAAAAACTGACGGCGGCAGCATTGGTCGTCGCGATTGCCGCGGGCGCGGCTGCCGCTTACGAGGCCAACCGCATCCGGCAGATCGAGAATTTCAACCGTGCGGTTCTCGCGGGCAAAACGCCGGTCACGGACGCGCAATCCTACGAGGCCAAATTCTCCGCCGCCTACTGGTTGGGCAAGAGCGGTCGCTATCAGGATTCGACCCTGCTGTTTTTGCAACTCGCGGAAAAAGGCAACGCCAGCCAGAACTCGGCGGTGCAGTACAACCTAGGCAACATCTTCTTTCTGCGCGGGCTCGCGATCAACGGCACCAACCTTACGGTGCGCGAAGAGGCGGTCTATCTGCTCACGCAAGCCAAGACCGCCTACATGCAATCGCTGCGACTGGACAGCCGGCACTGGGACGCGCGTCACAATCTCGACCGCATCATCACCATGCTGCCCGCCGAGGTCACGCCGGGCGTGGGCGAATCCGATTCGCCGGGGCTCATCATGGGCAATATTCCGGTAGGCTTGCCTTGAGATTTGCATGAAACACCGGTTAAGCGCACTGCTGGATTATCTCAAACATCACCGCGACTTCGCGCTGCTGGGCGGCGCGGGGCTGCTGTTGCTGCTGGCATTGTTTCGTCCGACCGTGCAGGTGCAACGCGACATCTATACTTATCTGCTGGTCGTTGACATCACGCAAAGCATGAACACGGTGGACATGACGCTGGACGGCAAACCCGTGAGCCGCAACATTTATACACGCCGCTTGCTGCACAACCTGATTTCCGGAATGCCGTGCGGCACGCGCGTGAGCGTCGCCCTGTTTGCGGGAACTAATGCCGCGCTGCAATATTCTCCCATCGAAGTCTGCGCCAATTTCAACGCGATTCAGGACAACATCGAACACATGGAATGGCGTATGGCCTGGTCCGGCAACAGCCGTTTGCGCCAGGCCGCGCAATCCATCGCGCACCTCACACGTACTCTGGGCGAGCCGTCGCAGGTGGTGTTTTTCACCGACGGCGAAGAAGCGCCGAGATTGCATGCATTCAACACGCTCGATCTGTCCGGCTTTCAGGAGGGCAAGGGCTGGCTCATCGTGGGCATAGGCAGCGAAAAAGGCGCGCCCATTCCCAAATACGATGAAAACAACAAATTGCTCGGCTACTGGTCTGCGGAAAGTTTTCAGGTGCAACCCGGCGTCGCGGAAATTTCCCAGCAGAACTTCGGCGCGCGCGACAGTGGCGTCGCCCTGCTCGACAGCTCGCGCCAGTATTCCAAACTGGATGAAGAATATCTGCTGAAATACGCTGAGGAAATCGGCAGCAGTTATGTGCGCGGCGACGGCATCGCCCGCGTGCAAAGCGCGATCACGAGCCTCAAACCCGCGCGACGCGACATGGCACCCATGGAAATCCACCGCATACTGGCCGCCATCGCGGGACTACTGCTCATCGCCGCCTACTTCAGCCACCATCCGTGGCGTCTCCTGCGTCGGCTGCTGCACCGCTACGGTATCCTGCGCGCGCATCCGGGCTGACTTCGGTTTCAGGTTTCGGGATACAGGTTTCAGGCTTCAGCAAGACGGCATTTCACTTTGCTCCACCCCGCGCTGATACAATCACTGAATACAAACACACGGGGAATCATCCATGAAATTCGTGATCGTGCGGGCACTCATGCTGTGCGCTTTTCAGGCGTGGTCGCTTGCCGCAATTGCCGGAACCGAGGTTTATACCGGCACGCTGGGCAATCAGCCGATTGTGATGGAGCTTAAGTCAGATGGCAGCAGCGATATTGAAGGTCGCTATTTCTATGTGAAATACCACGCCGATCTCCAGCTCGCCGGCCAAGCCTCGGGGACTGACAGCCTATCCTTGCAGGAGGGCTACAGCGATTACGATAAATCCGTGCTACCGAAAATCGAACTGAAAAAAGATGCCCAAGGTCAGTGGTCGGGCACATGGACAAAATCCAAAGAAAAATCTGTCGCACTGCATCTGCAACCCGCCCAAGTCCCCGCACCCGCGGCGAATGCCGACCCCTGGTTCAAGAAACTTTACACCAGCAATCTGTACGAATATCTGCGGCTAAGCGGCCTCACCTTGAAGAAAGGAGAGCGGCAGACTTTCATGGGCCATACCCTGCAATGGTGGAGCGAGCCGGGCTCAAAGATCAGCATGTTTGAAATTCTGGACGGCTACCCCGATGCGCAGCGGCAGAAAATCAACGAAGTGTTGCGCGCCCGATTGTGGCAGGAAGTCAGCAACTTTCACGGATGCGTCAGCGGAAACAGATCATCAGGCAGCAATTACGACCAGACTGTCACGCCCAATCTCTTGTCAGCCAATCTCATCAGCATCAGCGTGTTCACGGATTACTACTGCGGCGGCGCATACCCTGATTGGGGTGATGACCCGATCAATATGGATGCGCGCACCGCGCAACCGCTCACGCTGGAAGACATACTCTGGGTGGGAGAAGGAAAGCCCGTGCGCTACGCAAGCGCCCTGCCCTATGGATACGACGAAGGCGCTGACAAGAAAGATTCTGACAGCTACGCGAGCTATCGTAGAACTCGTTTCGCGCCCTGGCTGATTCAGCAACTGCAAACCTTGCGTCCGGCCAGCGTCGATGAAAACGGATGCGATAGCGATTATCCCGATGATCCCGAAACGGCTTTCTGGTGGCAGTTTCCGACCTGGTATCTCACTTCGGAAGGCATCGTGTTCACGCCGTCTTATCCTCACGTCGCGGCGGTTTGCAGAATCGAAACGCCCGCCCTGCCCTGGAAAATTGTGCGCGAGCACCCCGGCGTGCTGAAGATGACCTTGCCTTGAGATTGTGCGGGCGGGGGGGCAGGTATCAGAAATCAGGAATCAGTAACCCCATCCCCACCTCAATCCTCCCCTTGAAGGGGAGGACTTCAAAACTTCGCACAGTTCTCCTTCCCCTTCAAGGGGGAGAGTGTAGCGAGGGGGCTGCGGGGATGGGGTTACTGATCCCCGTCACCTGATTCCTGATCCCTGTTCTGGTTCCCCCACTTCAACCATACCCGCAGCCGACGCAAGGCTTCCGCGTCGGCGCTGTCCGGGAGTAGCACCGCATAGCGTGATAACCGCTGCCCTTCCGGTGCGAGCACCAGCACGGTCAAGGGCGGGGTGACAAAGCTGTCTCCGCGCACGGTCGCCACGCGCCAGCCTTGTTCGCGCGTGAGCATGCTCAATTCGCCGCTGGCTGATACTTCCAGCGCGAGTATGGACGAGCGCAGCGCAAGCCGGGCATCGCGCATGATATGGAATGCCGATGCTGCCAGCATGAACAAAACAATGCCCGATTTCACCCAGAGTGAAATCGGCAGTATGCCTATCGCGGCGCATGCGGCGCAGACCGCGCCGCCCAGCAGCCAGGTGAGGCGGCGCGACGGACGCAGGTCAAGACGAACCGGCTTGGCGTTATAATGACTCATCGGTTTTTATCTGGATTTTTTTTATGCATTCCGCTTGGCAAGAATTTCTCGTTTCCCGTGGCGCCCGCATCGAGCAGGGTCACGTTGTTCATTTCGGCCAGCCCGGGCAGAAGATGCAGTCTGCAGGCAAGTATGACATTATCGCCGATCTTTCGCACCGTGGTTTGTTAAGAGTGAGCGGCGAGGACGCGCAAACATTTTTGCAGGGCCAACTCACCAATGACATGAAACTGCTCACGGGCGGCAACGCGCTCTACGCGGGTTACTGCAACCCCAAGGGGCGGATGCTCGCGCTGTTTCTTGTCTTCACGCATAGTGAACATTTTTATCTGCAACTCAACGGCGCGCTCAAGGACGCGCTGATGAAGCGCCTCAAAATGTATGTGCTGCGCTCCAAAGTCGTCATTGAAGACAAGAGCGACGAAGTCGTGCATTTTGGCATCGCCGGCGCGGAAGCCGCCAGCGCGCTCAAGGCGCATTTCGGCAGCGTACCCGAGGAGCCCATGCAAATGCTCAAGCACGAAGCCGCGACGCTGCTGCGTCTGCCCGGTCAAATGCCGCGTTACGAAATTTTTGTCCGCCCCGAATACGCCGCCGCGTTATGGGAAACGCTTGAAAAAACCTGCGCGCCCGCGGGTTATCTCAACTGGGAATGGCGCGAAATCCACGCGGGCATTCCCGACATCACGCCCGCGACGCAGGAAGCCTTTGTGCCGCAGATGCTCAATCTCGACGCTCTCGGCGGCATCAGTTTCAAGAAAGGCTGCTACACCGGCCAGGAAATCGTCGCGCGCACTCACTACCTCGGCAAAGTCAAACGCCGCACCCATCTCGGCCATGTCGATAGCGCGGATGCGCCACAAGCGGGCGAGCCGGTATTCGGCAGCGACGGCGCGGAACCGGCAGGCATGATAGTGCGCGTTGCGCCAGCGCCCGATGGCGGCTTCGATTTGCTCTACGAGGTCCGGCTGGAAAGTCTGGAAGCGGGCGCGTTAAAACTTGGAAGCGCAGACGGCGCGGAAATTCAGCCACTGACGCTGCCTTACGCGCTGTGATGCGCGGTTGCTCAACGCCAAATCAGCTCAGAAATATCGTACCAGACGGCAAAGCCAATCAACCAGGAAACCATCATCGCAACCGCCACCCAGTCTGGCACGAGCTTTATTCCCGACACGGCGGGATCAGGTTTTTCAGGCACGGCCTCCCACCTGATATTGAAGCGGTTCGGGTTGGTCAATTCGACGGTGACGGGCAGGACATCGCCCTTGTCAGGGTACTTGTTTTCCAGCAACGCTTTGGTCACTTTCACTTCGCACTCCGGGATTCCAGGCGCGGAAATGATGCCAACGACTGTCACAATCCAGTATTTGCATCTCCCGTCCGGCGGCGAATCATATTCCGGCCCCAGAAATGTCAGCGTTCCATCCACCGGATGCTTGATACGCAAGGGGGGCTTGTCTCGAAAGAAAAAATAAAAGCAGAGGGCTAATGCCGCACACGCAATGAGCAGACCTTTCCAGCCAAAGGCGGCAACTATTTCTCCCGCCAACTCCAGAACAATGGCCAAAACCCAGAATATGGCAAACGAGAGTATGCCGGTCAGGATGATGATGCCTGTTGCTTTTAGCGTTTTGTGTAACATTTCCCTTGCAAGCCCAATACCCAATCAGCGGGGCTTTCCTAATAAAAGTGGACTGCTGAATATTAAGTGCATTGCCGTTCAAACACCACCGGGAAACGATGGCCGGCGCAGGACAGGCATGGAAAAACCTGTCCCTGCCAAACTGCTTTAGTGTGGGATCACCTGCGGTTGTTCCGGCGTTGTTTTGCTGGTCTGGATTTCCCCCAGTTCAGGCCGGAGCAGTTCGCCGTGCTCGATTTTCTGCTTGATTTCCCCGACGGCAGTTTCCAGTCCGAGAAAACGTTCGGGCGTGGTCGGGTGTGTGGATTTCATGGTGATGGCCTTGGAATTGGTCGTCGCCATGCGTCGCCAGAAATTGGGGGCATCGCTGATGTCGTAATTCGCCAGCGCCATGAAATACAGACCCACATAGTCCGCCTCTTTCTCGAAATCGACGGAATACACGCCCGCTCCGATGGCGGAACCGGCACGCGAAAAATCACCGCCGGTATTGACGCCGCCCAGGGCCGCCGCAATATCGAGCAACAAGCCTGCAATGCCGCCGACGGTGGAGTTGGTTTGCTGGGCATCAATATGCTTCATCGCGTTGTGCGCAAGCTCGTGGCTCACCACCAGCGCGACTTCCTCATCGCTGCGGAAGAACTCCATCATGCCCTTGTAGATCACGATCCTGCTCCCGTCGGCGTAGGCATTCTTCACGTCATCGGGCGACAGATCCACGCTGAAATCGCACGCCTGTTCGGGCATCATGGACAGCTTGATTTCCTCGGTGCCGCGCTGCACCGTGAATTCCACCGGCACGCCGAGCTTGCCCTCAGCCGCGATTTTTTCGTTGAAGCGGGCTATCGTGTCCTTGCCGATCGAGGGTATCCAGCCATTGACCGAGCGCACAATATCGCCTTCCTTCATTCCGGCCTGATACGCCACTGAGCCGGGCGCGACGCTCGCGACAGTGGGCGTGGTGTCGATGCCGAAACCTGCTGCGACAACATCCCGCCACTCCTTGCCGAAATTTTCCTGCGTCCATGCGGTGAAACCGTAGTACGGCGCGACCTTGTCGCCGCACAACTCCCTGCCACTCACAACAATGCGCGAAGCCACTCCCTGCAAGCGCCGGTAGGATTGCACGTATTCATTGATCACCATTTCGCGTTGCTTGCGCGTTTCTTCCTGCGCGCGAGTGTCGTCCACCTGGGGGACGCGAGTTTGCGGAGCGACGCAAGCAGTGAGTGCGACAGGTACAAGCAACGCGAGCAGACGCGCGGGAGAGCGGAGTTTCATTGAAATTTCCTTGGCATGTCGCCGAAATAACAGGATAAAAATATACCTATACTATAGCACGGCGACCGGAGAGGAAAACAAGACCAAAGAATCAAGGCGAACGCGATTGCGGGACGGATTCTGCCTGTTCGCCGGGAGCAGATGACGCTGGCGGCACGGATGGCAGACCGCTTCCATCCATCATCTGATAAAACACCTCGTCCTGCTTGATCATGCCGAGTTCGCTGCGCGCGCGTTCTTCAATCGCAGCGTAGCCCTGTTTGAGGTCGCGCACTTCAGCGTCCACGGTGTCGTTGCGAATCTTGAGGGTGGTATTGGTTTCTTTTTGTTTGTCGATTTGCTGATTAAGATCCCACACGCGCAGCCAACTGCCTTTGCCGAGCCACAATGGATATTGCAGCAATGCGATAAGCGCGACGAACAGGATAGTCAGCCAGCGCATGGACATGAGGAAACTCAGCCGATCAACTGGTAAAACGCGCCGCGACCGGGATAACTGCCGCTGCCGAGCTCTTCTTCGATGCGCAGCAACTGGTTGTATTTGGCAATGCGTTCGGTACGCGACAGCGAGCCGGTTTTGATTTGCAGCGCGTTGGCGGCGACGGCGATGTCGGCGATGGTGGTGTCCTCGGTTTCACCCGAACGGTGCGAGATGACCGAGGTATATCCGGCGCGTTTGGCGGTTTCGATCGCGTCGAAGGTTTCGGTAAGCGTGCCGATCTGGTTGGGTTTGATGAGGATGGAGTTGGCGACGCCGGCCTTGATGCCGTCACGCAGGATTTTTGCGTTGGTGACGAACAAGTCATCGCCCACGAGTTGCACCGAGTCGCCGAGGCGCTGCGTGAGCGTGCTCCAGCCATCCCAGTCGAACTCACTCATGCCGTCTTCGATGCTGATGATGGGATATTTGTCGCACCAGGCAGCAAGGTAATCGCCGAACTGCCCGGAGTTGAGCGCGAGATTTTCGGCCTTGATGTGGTACAGGCCATCGCGGTAAAACTCGCTGCTGGCGCAGTCGATGCCGATCATCACGTCGCGCCCCGATTCGTAACCGGCAAGATGAATTGCTTCCATGATGTATTGCAGCGCGGCTTCGTTGGTGGGCAGATCAGGCGCGAAACCGCCTTCGTCGCCAACCGTGGTGGCGAGCCCCTGCCGATGCAGAATTTTCTTGAGCGCGTGGAACACTTCCGCGCCGCAGCGAATGGCTTCGCGGAAAGTGGGGCGACCGACCGGAATAATCATGAATTCCTGCATGTCGATATTGTTCTGCGCATGTGCGCCGCCGTTGATGATATTCATCATGGGCACGGGCAATTTCATGCGACCGGAACCGCCGAGGTAGCGATACAGCGGCAATCCGCTTTCTTCGGAAGCGGCGCGCGCGCAGGCGAGCGAGACCGCGAGCATCGCATTCGCGCCGAGACGGTTTTTGTTTTCCGTGCCGTCGAGTTCAATGAGCGTGGTGTCAATAAAGCTTTGTTCCTCCGCATCCAGCCCGACCACCGCTTCGGCGATTTCGGTGTTGACGCCCTCCACCGCGCGCTGCACACCTTTGCCGAAATAGCGTTCCTCGTCGCCGTCGCGTAACTCGACGGCTTCCTTGCTGCCGGTGGATGCGCCGGATGGTACGGCGGCGCGACCTATGATGCCGGATTCCAGCAGCACGTCGGCTTCCACGGTCGGATTCCCCCGGGAATCAAGAATTTCACGCGCGATGATGTCAACGATAGCACTCATTATGCTTTTCCTTTATGCAAGTTACAGTGTTTGTTCAATAAACCCGTGTTGTTTCACGAGTCTGTCCAGCTCGATCAAGGTGCCGAGCAATGCTTTCATTTTACCCAATGGCCACGCATTGGGGCCGTCGGAAAGCGCCACGGCGGGATTCGGATGTGTTTCCATGAATACACCCGCGATGCCGCTTGCGACCGCCGCGCGCGCGAGTACCGGCACATGCTCGCGCTGGCCGCCGCTTTTGTCGCCCTGCCCGCCCGGTTGCTGCACCGAGTGTGTCGCGTCGAACACCACGGGGCAATTTGTATCGCGCATCACGGCGAGGCCGCGCATGTCGGATACCAGCGTGTTGTAGCCGAAGGAAGCGCCGCGTTCGCACACCATGATGGTATCCGCACCGCCATTCACGGCTTTGGCTTTGTCCACCACGTTTTTCATATCCCACGGCGCCATGAACTGGCCCTTCTTGATATTCACCGGCTTGCCGGTCGCCGCGCATGCCTGGATGAAATCGGTCTGACGGCACAGAAAAGCCGGAGTCTGCAATACATCCACCACGGCGGCCACTTCCGGTACTTCCGCTTCATTGTGCACGTCGGTCAATACCGGAACGCCGATCTGGCGGCGCACTTCGCTCAATATACGCAAACCTTCCTGCATGCCGAGCCCGCGAAAAGTTTTGGCAGAGCTGCGATTGGCTTTGTCGTAAGAAGATTTATAGATGAAATTCACGCCCAGCGCAGCGGTCATTTCCTTCAACTGTCCGGCGGTATCGAGCGCCATCTGCTCGGATTCGACCACGCACGGGCCGGCAATCAAAAACAGCGGTTGATTGAGGCCGACTTCAAAACCGCATAGTTTCATTGCTTGCCCTCTTTATGGTGAATAGCCGCCTCGACATAAGCCTTGAACAGCGGATGTCCGGCGCGCGGATTGGAGGTAAATTCCGGGTGGAACTGGCAGGCGACAAACCACGGATGCGTTTTCTGCGGCAACTCGATCATCTCGCATAATTGCTCGGTCGGCGTGCGCGCGGAAATGACGAGACCCGCTTTTTTCAACTGCTCGACATAGTGGTTGTTGACTTCGTAACGGTGACGATGACGCTCGTTCACCTCCTTGCCGTAAATTTTCGCGGCCAGCGTGTTCGGCTCTATCGGACATTTCTGCGCACCGAGGCGCATGGTTCCGCCAAGATCCGAGTGCTCATCGCGTCTCTCAACATTGCCGGAAGCGTCCTTCCATTCGGTAATCAGACCAACCACGGGATGCGGCGAATCCGCATCAAATTCGGTACTGTTGGCGCGCTCCAGCTTGGCCACATCACGCGCGAACTCGATCACTGCGAGCTGCATGCCAAGACAAATGCCGAGATACGGCACCTTGTTTTCGCGCGCGTAGCGGATCGCGGCGATCTTGCCTTCGGTGCCGCGTTTGCCAAAACCACCGGGGACGAGAATCGCGTCCATTTCCTTGAGCACATCCACACCATTTTTCTCAATCTCTTCGGAATCCATGAAATGAATTTTCACTTTGCTGCGCGTGTGCATGCCCGCGTGGATGAGCGCCTCGGTCAGCGACTTGTAGGATTCGGTGAGGTCAACATATTTGCCGACAAAGGCAATATCGACATGATGCTGGGGATGCTCCCACGCCTCGATGAGTTTTTTCCACGGCGACAAGTCGGCGGCTTTCGCGAGCACGCTCAATTTGTGGCAAACAATTTCGTCTATCATCTGGTCGTGCAGCATCGACGGAATCTTGTAGATGGAATCCGCATCGACACAGGAAATGACCGCCTCGGGCGCGACATTGGTGAACAGCGCGATCTTGCGTTTTTCGTCTTCGGGAATCTCGCGGTCGGCGCGGCACAGCAGAATATCTGGCTGAATACCGATTTCGCGCAACTCCTTCACCGAGTGTTGCGTCGGCTTGGTCTTGAGTTCGCCCGCGGTGGGTATCCACGGCAACAGCGTGAGATGCACATAACAAGTATTGACGCGACCTTCCTCTATGCCCATCTGACGTATCGCTTCGAGAAAAGGCAGCGATTCGATATCGCCGACCGTGCCGCCGACCTCGACGATGGCCACATCGGAACCCTCGGCGCCAGCCTTGATTCTGGTTTTGATTTCGTCCGTGATATGCGGAATCACCTGCACCGTCTTGCCCAGATATTCGCCGCGACGTTCCTTGCGGATCACCGATTCGTACACCTGGCCGGTGGTGAAATTGTTGCGCTTGCTCATGCGAGAGCTGATAAAGCGTTCGTAGTGGCCAAGATCAAGATCGGTTTCCGCGCCGTCGTCGGTGACGAATACCTCGCCGTGCTGAAACGGACTCATGGTGCCGGGATCCACATTGATATAGGGATCCAGCTTGAGCATGGTGACCCGGATACCACGCGACTCAAGAATCGCGCCGAGCGATGCGGCCGCGATACCCTTGCCCAGGGAAGAAACCACGCCGCCGGTAACGAATACATATTTGGTCATGAAGCGAGCTTTTTGAGTGAGGCGGACGGGAGATCATTTTACCGGAAACAGGATGGGGTCACAATGAAACTGCCCTGATTTTCCCTTGATTAATCCCGCTCTGTTTGTCCTGGGTTCGCCGGAAGGCAAGCAGGAATCTGAGAGCTTGAGTTCCGCCCCCTGACTATCCACAAAATCTGTGGATAAAACTGTGAATAGCTGTGACTTAAAACTGTAACTTGATTGCCCATAACGATTTTTTACTATCGCCCAAAAAATGAACTCGAAATTAAATCGTTTATTTTCAATTAGTTACAAAGCATCCCAATAAAGGTCATGTGTTGAGAGTGATACTTAAAGTGTCACATGAAGTAATGTGCATAAGAGAACTCTAATGAACCCATTTGTAGCAATGTTGCAGGGCTGTTTTGACAAGGTTTTGCGGGGGTTTCAGGTGGTCAAAAGCCGGAATTTAATTCTCCTCCGAAAAGAAAAATCAATGGCATCACGCACTACAAAATCAATGAAAAAAATCCTTGCACTTCTCCAGCCATGATTTTGTTCGCGGACTGTGCTTGCCCGCATCCTGCTGATTGATTTCCTCCAGTTCCCGCAGCAATTCTTTTTGGCGTTCGGTGAGTTTGACCGGAGTTTCCACCGTAACGTGACACATGAGATCGCCGTAGTCATTGCCGCGTAGAGCTTTAATACCTTTGCCACGCAAACGGAAGACGGCGCCGGTTTGAGTTTCGGCGGGAATTTTGATTTTGGCGTGACCTTCCAGCGTGGGAACTTCAATTTCGCCGCCCAGAGCCGCCGTGCTGAAACTGATCGGCATTTCGCAATGCAGATCGGCGCCATCGCGCTGGAACACCGCGTGTTGCTTGAGATGCACAACCACATAAAGATCGCCCGGCGGGCCGCCGTTGACACCAGCCTCGCCTTCGCCGGACAAGCGGATGCGATCACCGTCATTGACGCCGGCAGGAATTTTTACCGACAGTGTTTTGTGTTGCTTGACGCGGCCGTCACCGTGACAAGTGGAACAAGGTTCTTCAACCATTTTTCCGCTGCCGTGGCATTTGGGGCAGGTTTGCTGTATCGAGAAAAATCCCTGTTGCATACGTACCTGGCCATGACCGCCACAGGTGGTACAGGTGACCGGATTGGTGCCGGGTTTCGCGCCGCTGCCGTGACAGGTTTCGCATTGCGCCATGACCGGAATGCGGATCTTGGTTTCGGTACCGTGCGCGGCGTCTTCGAGCGTAAGCTCCATGTTGTAACGCAAATCCGCGCCGCGATAAACATTGGAACGACCGCCGTTGCGTCCGCCAAAAATATCGCCAAAAATATCGGAGAAGGCATCGGCGAAACCGCCCGCGCCAAAACCACCCTGACCAAAACCGCCGCCCATGCCCTGCGAATCAACACCGGCGTGACCATGCTGATCATAGGCCGCGCGTTTTTGCGCGTCGGTCAGAATATCCTTCGCTTCCGTGGCCTCCTTGAACTGCTCCTCCGCTTTCGGATTATCCGGATTGCGGTCGGGATGGTATTTCATCGCAAGTTTGCGATAGGCCTTTTTGATGTCCTCATCGGAAGCATCACGGTTGACGCCGAGGACTTCGTAATAATCACGTTTGCTCATATAGCCGTTCTAATGATTTTCCCTCTCCCGTTTCCGGGAGAGGGATGATGACGAGGGGACTTATTTCTGATCCTTGTCCTTGTTGACTTCGGTGAACTCGGCATCCACCACATTGCCGTCGTCGCCTGCGCCGCTGTCAGCGGGCGCTTCACCGCCGCCGGATGCCGCCTGCTGCTGCGCGTAAATTTTCTCGGCCAGCTTGTGCGACGCTTCCATGAGCGTGCTGGTTTTGGCTTCGATGGCGTCCTTGTCATCGCCTTTCAACGCTTCCTCGACTTCGCTGATCGCAGCTTCGATTTTTGCCTTTTCGTCGGCATCCAGCTTGTCGCCATGCTCGGTCAGCGATTTTTTCACACCATGCACCATGTTGTCGGCGGCATTGCGCGCATCGACCAGCTCGCGCGCCTTGCGGTCTTCATCCGCATGGCTGGCCGCGTCGGCTTCCATGCGTTTGATTTCCTCCTCGCTCAAACCGGAGTTGGCCTTGATCGTGATCTTGTTTTCCTTGCCAGTCGCCTTGTCCTTCGCGCTCACGTGCAGAATGCCGTTCACGTCGATGTCGAACGTGACTTCAATCTGCGGCATGCCGCGCGGCGCGGGCGGAATGTCGGCGAGATTGAACTGACCGAGACTCTTGTTACCCGCGGCCATTTCGCGTTCGCCCTGCAGCACATGAATCGTGACTGCGCTCTGATTGTCGTCGGCCGTGGAAAACACCTGTGAAGCCTTGGTCGGAATCGTGGTGTTTTTCTGGATGAGCTTGGTCATCACGCCTCCCAGCGTTTCAATGCCGAGCGAGAGCGGCGTCACGTCGAGCAGCAGCACATCCTTCACGTCGCCTTGCAGCACACCGCCCTGTATTGCGGCGCCTACCGCCACGGCTTCGTCCGGGTTCACGTCCTTGCGTGGCTCCTTGCCGAAAATCTCCTTAACTTTTTCCTGCACCTTGGGCATGCGCGTCTGACCGCCGACCAGAATCACGTCGGAAATATCCTCGATCTTCACACCTGCATCCTTGATCGCGGTGCGGCACGGCGCGATGGTACGCTCAATGAGATCTTCCACCAGCGATTCAAATTTGGCGCGCGTGATTTTAACCACGAGGTGCTTGGGTCCGGTCGCATCCGCCGTGATGTAGGGCAGATTGACTTCGGTCTGCTGCGCGGAGGAAAGCTCGATCTTGGCCTTTTCGGCGGCCTCCTTGAGACGCTGCTTGGCGAGCAGGTCGTTGCGCAGATCCAGGCCGTTTTCCTTCTTGAATTCATCGGCAAGATAGTCGATGAGGCGGTTGTCGAAATCTTCGCCGCCGAGGAAAGTATCGCCGTTCGTGGAGAGCACTTCAAACTGGTGCGCACCGTCGATCTCGGCGGTTTCGATGATGGAAATATCAAACGTGCCGCCGCCCAGATCATATACCGCAATCTTGCGGTCACCTTCCTGCTTGTCCAGACCGAAAGCCAGAGCAGCCGCAGTCGGCTCGTTGATGATGCGCTTGACTTCGAGCCCCGCGATACGCCCCGCGTCCTTGGTCGCCTGACGCTGGCTGTCGTTGAAATAGGCCGGCACGGTGATGACGGCTTCGGTGACTTCTTCGCCGAGATAATCTTCAGCGGTCTTTTTCATTTTGCGCAGCGTTTCGGCGGAAATTTGCGGCGGCGCCATCTTCTTGCCGTTGATTTCCACCCACGCATCGCCGTTGTCTGCCTTGACGATGGCATAAGGCATGAGGTCAATATCCTTCTGCACCGCCTGCTCATCAAAGCGGCGGCCGATCAAACGCTTGATCGCATACAGCGTATTCTTGGGATTGGTAACAGCCTGCCGCTTGGCGGGTGCGCCCGCGAGAATCTCGCCATCATCCTGATACGCAATGATGGACGGCGTAGTGCGCGTGCCTTCTGCATTCTCGATCACGCGCGGCTTGCCGCCTTCCATGATTGCCACGCAGGAATTGGTGGTGCCCAAATCAATACCGATAATTTTCGCCATAGTTATAGTCCTTCAAAAAGTTGTGGAATTGCTACCCATGGTTGGCAAATGGGGATGGTGTTCCGGTTTTTCAAGTGGCGCGGGATCCAAATCCGCCTGCGCATTATTTCCCTTTCGCGACCATTACCAGTGCCGGTCGCAATACGCGATCATGCAGGGTGTAGCCTTTTTGCAGCACCTGCACCACGGTATTCGGCTCGGCATCGGATTCCACCATGCCTATTGCCTGATGCTGGTGCGGATCGAATTTCTCGCCTAGCGGATCAACCACGGTGACATTGAATTTCTCGAATACATTGGTGAGCTGTTTCTGCGTGGCTTCCATGCCGCTCTTGTAACTCTCGACGGTGGAGGATTCGACCGCGAGCGCGGCATCCAGGCTATCCATCACGGAAAGCAGCTCGGATGAAAATCTTTCCAGCGCGAACTTGCGCGCCTTGTCGGTTTCCTCCTGCGCGCGACGGCGGATATTCTCGGCTTCAGCCTTGGCATAAATCCAGGCATCGTGATGTTCCTGCGCCTTGCGCTCGGCTTCCTTGAGCAACTCCTCCACGGCAGGCGCGGCTTCGGCTTGCGGCTCATCCTGCGGATTTTCCGGCAGGATTTCTTCTTCTTGCGACATAGAAACTTCCCTTTGCATAACAGTTCAATAAGTACGCAGATAGTGGCGGTTTGTGATAAAACAAGTCCCGCGCCCGGAAAATTGCGTTTGGCCTATAATTCTTTTTTCTGATTTGTTTTAACAATCAAAAGCTTCAGGGAGCACGCCATGAATTTCACCGAACACGCCCAGATCAATACGGCGCTCTACAAATTCGCCGAAGGCTATCTGGAAAAACGCGGCTGGTTCGAGAGCCTGGGCGGCATTCCGCGCAACAAAAGCGGCGTTGTTCCCTGGATCACCTACCCGGCCTTTGTGCAGCTTGAGCGCATCGCTCGCGCCGATATGCGCGTATTTGAATACGGTTGTGGCGGATCGTCACTGTGGTGGGCATCCCGCGTCGCCGAGGTCATCAGCGTGGAACACAATGCGCAGTGGGCGGCGCAGGTAACACAGATCGCATTTCAAAATCTGAAAGTTGTCGTGCGTGAGATGAACGCGGAATATTCCGTGGAAACACGCAATGCGATCGAACCATTTTTCGCGGACGCGCCCGAGCTTCCGGTCAGCGGAGATCAAGCGCACGACATCACGCACGGAATGATCAACGAGGCGTTTATCGCCTACGCCGCCGAAATCATGAACTACGAAAAACAGAGCTTCGATGTGGTGGTGGTTGATGGCATGGCGCGTGCGCTCACCGCCTGGCTCGCCGCGCAATACGTCAAACCGGACGGCATCATCGTTTTCGACAATTCAGATCGCTGGCAATATAACGCCGCATACCAGTTTTTGCACGAGGCGGGTTTCGCGCAAATTGATTTCTACGGCCCCGGCCCGGTCAATGCCGTGGAAACCTGCACCTCCATCTTTACCCGCGACCTCAGGATTTTCACCGCCAACATCGCCCGCCCGCGCGGCAATTTCGCCGACATCGGCTGGTGATATTGAATACCGCCATTACGAACACGAAACAACTTCGCCGGACAAATCAGGCCAGAACCTGATTCAAACCCGCAACAGCTTCTTCAACCGTCGGCACCACGCCTTTTCCACCCACGGTAAGCGCATATGCGCCGGCAGGCGGACAGGTTCCGGCCTGCCAGATTTCGGTATCACAGAAAATCGCGAGTACAGGTTTGCCCAAACCAACCGCAAGGTGCATGAGACCGGTATCCAGCCCGATCACGATGCCCGCGCCTTGCAGCAGATGGGCAAGCTGCGTGAGCGTCATGCGCGGCAGTACCTGACAATCCGGCACTGCGGCGGCAATTTCCTGCGCGCGCGAATGCTCCTCCTCATTACCCCACGGCAGCAGTATGGCTGGATGCGTTTGCGCAAGCTCACGGCAAAACGCGATCCAATGTTCCACCGGCCACAACTTGGCCGCACGCGCAGTACCGTGCAGCAGCACCGCATAGGGCGCGGGCGGCGTAAAAGGCAATGTGGCGGGCGGCAATTGCAGATCGTAGCGCGGCGGCGTATCGGGCAGCGCATAACCCAGCGCGTGCGCGGCGAGCAAACGATTGCGCGTGACCGCGTGCAAATTGCGCGGAATGTCATGCGGATGGGTATAGAGCCATCCGGCCACGGCTTCGCGCGCAGTTCGGCGATCCTGTCCATGCGAAGGGCTGCGCGACCAACGGGAGATCAGCGCGCTTTTAAGCAGCCCCTGGGTATCGAGTACCGCGTCGTAACGTTCAGATTCAAGTGCGCGGCGAAAGGCCGAAAACTCGCGCCACGACTGGCAACTGCCCAAGTTGCGCTTCCAGCGCCGCATATTCACCGGGATGATGCGCGCGACTTCGGTATTCATACGCGCGATTTCGACAAAGCTCTCCTCCACCACCCAATCGATGACGGCATCCGGGAAGCGCTGACGAATATCGGCGATCATGGGCATGTTGTGCACGAGATCGCCCATGGACGAGGTTTTGACGAGCAGGAGTCGCATAGCAACGCATTTTCTCACAGAAAGCCGCGCGATTTGATAAGCTTGCGCCAAGGGATCTCCGCGCGAATCATTCTTCAGGATTCATGCAGAGATCCCCCAACTGGAGCACAAAATGAAAATACTCGTCACCGGCACCGCCGGTTTCATCGGCAACGAGCTTGCGATCCGCCTGCTTGAACGCGGCGACGAAATCATGGGCGTGGATAACGTCAATGATTATTACGACGTGCGGCTCAAGGAAGCGCGGCTTGCGCGCGTCAAGTCACACCCTGCCTTCACCGAAGCGCGCATCGCCCTGCATGATCGCGCCGCGACGGAAGATGGGTTGGGCAGGTTTGTGGAATGGTATCGGAGTTTTTACGACATTCACTAACACGCCCTGCCCCTTGCTGCGCAACAAGGAAACCGCCAAACCCGGGCAAGCTGACACTGTTTCGCATACAATTCCTACTTTTCCGATATCCGGCCACATGAAGTTCGCTTTCATCATCTTCAAGTATTTCCCGTTCGGCGGCGTGCAGCGCGACATGTTGCGCATTGCGCGTGAGAGCGTGAAGCTGGGACATGAGGTGCATATTTTTACGGGTTACTGGGAGGGCGAAATAGCGCAGGAACAGGGTCTGCATCCGCACATCATCGAGGCGAGCGGCTGGTTCAATCATTGGCGTTATCGCGACTTCATCAGCAAGGTCGAAGCGCTTCTCGACGCCGGAAATTTTGATCTGGTGGTCGGCTTCAACCGGATGCCGGAGCTGGATGCGTATTTTCAGGCCGATCCATGCTTTCTCGAACGCACCGCTCATGCGCGACCACCGCTTTATCGCCTGACCGGGCGCTACCGCTTTTTCGCGGAGAGTGAGGCGGCGGTTTTCGGGCGCGATTCGAAATGCGAAATTCTGCTGCTTTCGCCTTCCGAAAAATTGGTGTTCCAGCATTGGTACGGCACGCCTGATGAACGCTTTCATCTCCTTCCACTCACCATCCCGGCAGATCGCTTCGGGCTGGGCGATAGAGAAAAATTGCGTGCAGAGGTGCGTGCAGAATTTGGTTTCAAAACAGACGACCATGTGGTCTTGATGGTCGGCTCCGCCTTCAAGCGCAAGGGCTTGGATCGCGCAATACAAGCTGTCGCGGCCTTGCCCGATGCGCTCAAAACGCGCACCCGATTGCTGGCTGTGGGGCAGGATGATCCTCTGCCATTCCTCAAATTGGCGCGATCACTGGACGTAAACAAGCAACTGCATATTGCAGCCGAGGGACGTAATGATATTTCGCGTCTCATGCAGGCATCTGATTTGCTGGTACATCCTGCGTACAGCGAGGCTGCTGGACTGGTGTTGATCGAATCCATGGCTTCCGGCTTGCCTGTGCTCGCAAGCGCCGAATGCGGCTATGCATTTCATGTGCGCGAATCGGGCGCAGGAGACGTAACGGCCACACCGTTTGATCAGCAGGATTTCAACCGGCAACTCGCGGACATGCTGACTTCCCCCCTGCTGCCCGCATGGCGTGACAACGCATTGCGCTATGCCGCAAACATCATGACCGCCAATGACGGCGGCGCAGAAGCGCGATTGCTGGAAACACTCGCGCAACGCAAAAAGGAACACGCGCAATGAGCTGCGAAACGCTCGTAATTCCCGATGATTTCGCGCAAGCCTTGGGCGGCGGCGACGTGTTTGACCGCATCATGCATTTGCAGGGTGAAATTTTTCGCGACGTGCCCACACGCAAAACCTTGCGCTTCCAGCTCAATGGAAAATTCTATTTCGCAAAACTGCACAGCGGCGTGGGCTGGCGCGAGATTTTCAAGAATCTGCTGACCTTGCGCTTGCCGGTCACAAGCGCCGCGACGGAATGGAACGCGATCAAGCGGCTGAACGCGCTGGGCATTCCGACCACCCCGCTCATCGCTTACGGTAGTCGCGGATGCAGCCCGGCGTCGCGGCAATCCTTTGTCATTACGGAAGATTTGGGCGACATCGTCTCACTCGAAGATTTTTGCCGCGACTGGCCAAGCTTGCCGCCTCCACTGTCACTCAAACGCGCGCTGCTGCGGCGCGTGGCTGAAATTTCCGCGACACTGCACGATCACGGCCTCAATCACCGCGATTATTACATCTGCCACTTGTGCCTCGACAAACCACGGTTGCAGATCGGCGAAATTCATCTTTATGTCATTGATCTGCATCGCATGCAGTCACGCCGGAAAACACCAACAACGGCGCGCATGAAAGACATGGCCGCGCTGTATTTTTCCGCGCTCGACATCGGCCTCACGCGCCGCGATTGCCTGCGTTTTCTGAAGTGGTATCGACGCGGGCGAGCGCGTGATATTCTGCGCGACGAAGCAGGTTTCTGGAAACAGGTGGATCAACGCGCCCGCAAGCTTTATCACAAATACCACGACCGCTGGCCGACCACACCATTTGACCGGCAGCCAGAGGTCGGCCACAACCACTCAATCAACCATGACAGCGCTTGAACATATCAGCCGCGAAGGCGGAGAAAACTTCGAAGTGGCGCTGGAACAGGCGCCGCCGCTGCAATGCCAACAGATCGCACGCCGCGTTCCGGGGCGTCGTGTCGTATGCAGCGCGACTTGGCAGGGACGCGCGGTTTACGCCAAGCTTTTCATCGGCGAAAAAGCGGTGCGCTACGCAAACCGCGATGCGCGTGGCGCGAAGGCGCTTATGGAGAGCGGACTGTCCACGCCGGAGCTGCTGCATCAGGGTGCAATTGCCGGAGAGCAGGGACAGGTGCTGATCTTTGCCTTCGTGCCGGAAAGCCGCAATCTCGAAGAAGTCTGGAACGCCGCCGACCTTCACCAACGCCATGCTCTCGCCGATAAATTGATACGCACCGTGGCCGCGCATCACACCGCCGGAGTAATGCAAACGGATTTGTATCTGCGCAATTTTCTGCTGGCAGCCGACGTGATTTACACGCTGGATGGCGATGGCATACGCATATATCCCGAAGGTGTATCGCGTGAGTTGGCGCTGGAAAATTTCGCGCTGCTGCTTTCCAAACTCAACGCGCCGGATGACGCGCGCACGGCAGAATGGCTCGCGCTCTACGCGCAAGCTCGCGGTTGGGACGAGCCTGTTCTTCTGGAAGAATTGCAAACGCGCGTACGCGCGGTGCGCTACCAAACAGTACAAAAATTTGTTGCGCGCAAGGTGTTGCGTGATTGCACGGATATTTTCGTGGAGCGGCGTTTCGACCGCTATCTCGCCGTGGTGCGGGCGGAAATGGACGATGACCTGAAACGTGTCATCGACAATCCCGACAGTTTTTTTCAGGCGCCGGACAGCGCATATCTCAAGCGTGGCAAAACCTGCACGATTATTCTGGCGCAATCCGGCGCGCGCCGCGTGGTCATCAAGCGGTACAATATCAAGAATTTCCGGCACGCCATCAGCCGCGCATGGCGACCTTCGCGCGCGAGTGTTTCGTGGTCGAACGCGCACATGCTGCGCGCGTTTGAAATCCCCACGCCCATACCGCTCGCCTTGATTGAGCGGCGCTGGGGTGTGTTGCGGCGCGAGGCATGGCTGCTGATGTCCTATGCCGAAGGGCCGGATATCGCGGATGTGCTTGCCGATGGCTTCTTGAGCGAGGAACAAAAGCGGGACATCGCGCTGCGTGCGGCGAATTTGCTGCACCAGTTGCGTCTGCTGCGCATTGAGCATGGCGACATGAAAGCGACCAATATCAAGTGGGTAAACGGCGCGCCTTTGCTGCTTGATCTTGATGCGATGAAACTGCATCGTGACGAGAAGCAATTTGCCCGACGTCACATGCGCGATTTGCGGCGTTTTCTGAAAAACTGGAAGAAGACGCCCGATATTTTGACCATGGTGAAATCCGCGCTGATACTGGCCTACGGTGATGATCCGTTGCTGGCGCAGATTGGTGTAAAAAAGGCAGTCGAAACAACAAGCGAAAAATTATGATCATTTTGGGTTTATCCGGCGCATTGACGCACGATCCTTCCGCCGCGCTTTACATCGACGGCAAGCTGATAGCCGCCGCAGAGGAAGAACGCTTTATACGCGACAAGCACGCCAAGAACCGCATGCCTTTCGAATCGGCCAAGTTCTGTCTGGAATTCGCGGGGATCAAGCCGTCGCAGGTGGATGCAGTCGCGATTCCTTATGCAACGATTCCCCTGTTTGGCAGCAAGGCGCGCTGGCATTACGCGAAACGCTACTGGTATGCGCCGGATCGCGCGCTGGATGCGATTTTCGCAGGCAACCGGCGTTTTTATCGTTACAAAAAACGCATCGAGGGATGCTTGCAGCAACTCGGTTTTGATCTCGGGAAAATTGAAATCGTGCCAGTCGAGCACCATTTGACGCACGCTTCCAGCGCCTACCATTGCTCCGGATTTACTGAAAAAACCGCGATCCTTGGCATAGACGGCAAGGGTGAATACGCGACCACCTTCTTCGGCTTTGGCGAAAACGGCAAGATACACAAGATCAAGGAATTCTACGACCCGGATTCGCTGGGCGGACTGTACGGCGCGTTGACCGAGTATCTCGGTTTTGAAATGCTGGACGGTGAATACAAGGTCATGGGCATGGCGCCCTATGGCGACGCTGCGAAATACGATTTTTCTCGCCTGGCCAAATTCGAGCACGGCGAACTCATCATCAACACCGATTACGCTAACGTGATCGGTTTCCGCCGCTACAAGGAAAAAGGCAAGGGCTATTATTTCTCGCCCAAATTGATCGAATGGCTGGGCCCAATGCGCGAAGGCGATATCGCGGACGACCCCTACGTTCACTATGCGGCAAGCATGCAGGCATTGTTCGAGAAATTGGCGCTGGAGATGATGGATTACTACCTCGGCGACATCCTGCGTGAAACCGGCAAGCTCGCGTTTTCCGGCGGCGGCGCGCTCAACGTGAAACTTAACCAGAAAATCATCGCGCGCCCGGAAGTAAAGGAATTATTCGTGCAACCCGCTTCGGGTGACGCCGGCACCGCCGTAGGCGCGGCTTCGTATGTCTCGGTGCTGCGCGGCGTGCCGGTCGAAAAAATGGAGCATGTTTATCTCGGCCCGTGCTACACCAACGAGGAAGTGATCGCCGCCTGCGCCAGTCATCCCTCGCAGCCGAAGTGGCAACAGATAACCGACGTGCCGCAAACCATCGCGAAAATTCTCGCCGACGGCAATCCTGTCGCCTGGTTTCAGGGACGCATGGAGTTCGGCCCGCGCGCGCTTGGTGGTCGCTCCATCCTCGGCTGCCCAAGCATCTCCGGCGTGGCTGACCGCATCAACGAGCAGATCAAATTCCGCGAGCGCTGGCGCCCGTTCTGCCCCAGCATGCTGGATACGGTCGGGCCGGACATGCTGCAAACCGATCATCCCGCGCCTTTCATGACATTCACGTTTGAGGTCGCGGAAGAATGGAAATCCCGCGTGCCGGAAGTGGTGCACGAGGACGGCACCTCACGCGCCCAGGTGCTCAAGCGCGAATACAATCCGCGTTACTACGATCTCATGCTCGAACTGGAAAAGCTCACCGGCAACGGCGTAGTGCTCAACACCTCGCTCAACCGCCGCGGCGAACCCATGATCTGCTCACCGACCGACGCGCTCAACATGTTCTTCGGCTCGGATCTGCACTACCTCATCATGCAGGATGTGCTGGTGGTGAAACCAGCGGCATGAGCGATCAATCAATCTCGCGACGTATCCGTATTCTGCTATTACAGCTGGGATACCATGTTCGCTCAAGCGGTCCAATGGAGGTCATCGAGCAAATCATCTCCGCTTTCCCGCATGACCGTTTCGAGGTCACTTCTGCCTTTTTGCAAGGCCGACCCGAATCAGGGCAACCGAGAAGCTGTGCCGAACACGTCCATTATTTCGGATTGCCGAAAAAATCCATGCGTGGCCTGCGCATCGGCTTGCATCGCGCGCTTTGGCGATATTGTCGTCAAAGTCGGTTCGACGTCATCATCTGTGATCGCTACAAATCTGTCAGCGCACTCATGACAATCAACCGTTTCCTGCCCCTTCCGCTCTGTATTGGCATCTCGCATGCGCTGGGGGAATACGACAGCGCCTGGCGCCATCACTTTGCCGCCTTCTCGATCCGGTCGAACTGGCGTTTCGTCGGCGTATCACCCACCGTCCGCGACTATCTCATCAATCTGGGCTGCGGCTTCACCCCGGAGAACACGGTTGCCATCGCCAACGCGCTCGATCTGAAAGTGGTCGAGGACATGTTCCTGCCACGCGCAGCAGCGCGGGAAGAACTTGGCCTGCCCCAGAAAGCTCGCCTGATTGGCGCCATCGGTCGTCTGGTTCCCGTCAAGGGGCACATTTATCTGATCCGGGCATTCGCCGCCATTGCCTCGCGCCACCCGGATGCCCATCTTGCGATCATCGGCGATGGGCGAGAAGAAACCCGGCTGCGCGAGGCAATTCAACAGTACGGGCTGGCCGACCGTATTCATCTGCTGGGCTGGCGAACCCGAGCCAAACGTTATGTTCGCGCTTTTGATATCTGGGCCATGCCGTCGCTCAAGGAGGGGCTTGGCCTGGCGCTGCTGGAAGGCATGTGCGGCCAACTGCCGATCATCGCCTCCGATGTGCCCGCCATGCGCCCCCTGATCGAGGGCGCTGGCGGTTTGGCCGTTCCGCCAGCCAACGTTGACGCCTTGGCAGAGGCGCTCGAACACGATCTCCGCCTTGACGACGAAACGCTGCAAGAGAAAGGAAGGCAGGCTTATGCCTATGTCCGTGACCACATGACGATTGAACAATACCGCAGCGCCTGGCTGCAGTTGGTAGAGCAAGGATTGGCTGACCGTAACAGGTAGCGTTTTCACGCGCTGACCAACGCCTCGCGACTTGACGAACGACATCCTGAGATTATCCAAAAGAACGACCCTATGAACCCACTTCCCCAACGACTCAAGGAGCTGGTCCCCGGCAACCGCTACTGGACCGCCATATTTTTCATTTTCTTTTGCGCCTTTTTGCTGCCATTCGGCTCTGGCCCCGTAAAAACCAGTTTTTATTTCGGCATCCTCCTCCCCGCCTTGCTGTTTTCAACGTGGCAGGAAGTTCGGTGCCTCGCCGGGAGCCGTCATTTTCTCGCTATCCTCGCACTTTGTACCTATGCGATGGTGCGCTCGACCGACCTGGATACAGTGCTCGACATTTTGAAAGCCCTTGTTTCTTTCCTCGTCTTGACGCTGGGCGCGATGAAACTGCCAACAATCCAGCCCGCCTCTGTCAAACGAGCCGCTCTCCTTTGCATCACGCTATTACTCATTTATGTTTTTAGCAATGCCGCTTACCAAGGCATAACCCAAGGATGGACGCCGGGAATGCGTCTTGGCCCGTTGTTCGGCAATCTGGAGAATGTCATTTTCTGCACTGTCCTCATGGTCAGCGTACTTGTGGTGTATTCATGGTCCTGCCTCGCCACGCGCGATTATCGTGCGCTCGTCATCGCCAATGCCGTCGTCATCATTGCGGCGCTCTGGCTCATGCAATCCCGTAGCGCCTTGCCGACATGGCTGGGATCAATGGCAATCCTGCTAGCATATGTTATCCCTTCTCAGGAGCAACGACGGATACTGCCTTGGCTTTTGCTGTCATTGCTCGCCATCGCAGCATTGGCTTTCCCCGTGTTACTTGAACGTGGCGACAGCTACCGGTTGGAAATATGGGCCGATTACCTGACTTCGATGCGCGACTGCGGCACGCTTTTCGGTTGCGGATGGGGTTTGGAGCACCCCTTCACGACGAAAAGCGGATTGACCATCGTGCACCCGCACAGCATGTATGTGCAACATCTGTTCTGGGGTGGCATTACCGGCTTGGCGCTCCTGTTGCTGGCGCTTGTTCCGCCTTTGATCGCCGGTATCCGGCGAGCGCATTTTGCCGCTTGGGCGCTACTGCCAGGATGTATTGCCCTGGCCTTCGACGGAAAGGGGCTTATGACCTCCCAACCGAATCAACGCTGGTTTCTGGCAACCGTTCCGCTGGCTTTCCTGATTGCCGGATTGCTTGGGAAAACGGCGACTTCGGCTACCTCTCCCGGTAAGAAGCTAGATATCAAAGCGCGTTGCCGCTCTGCCAACGCCAAGTGCTCCGGCACATCTCATCAAGATCACGCTCCACCTTCCAGCCCAGTTTCTGACCAGCTTTTTCCGGATCGGCGATGAATCAGGATCGCCATATACCGTGGCCGACGAGCTGAACACCAGACGCTTCACTCCGTGACGCATCATCGCGTGCAACAACACCATGCTGCCGTAAACATTGTTCTCGTAATAATCCAAAGGCTGGCTCACCGATTCACCGAAAATTGCGTGTCATGTTGCAAGAAGCGCCTCCAGACGCTGAATCACCATCGCAGATGTCATATCACGCAAACACTTGAGATGGCCCAGCGGACATTCACGTTTGAAACACGGGCTGCATGAAAGTTGGAGATACATGATTTCAGCGCGCGCACTCATGGGCGGCGTGTGGTATGGGTCTGACGAACCGAACAGCGCGAGTTGCGGCAGTCCCAGCGCAGCGGCGACATGCATGAGGCCGGAATCATTGGTGATGACCGCGCGCGCCAGCGCCATGAGATCGAGCGCCTCGACCAGCGTCGTTTTTCCGCCGAGATCAAGGCAACGGTCGCCGGTGAGTTGATTGATTTGCCGCGTGATTTCAGCGTCCTTGTTCGAGCCGAACAGCCAGACTTCCCAACCCTGATGCAACGCCCATTGCGCGGTTTGCGCGAAATATTCCGCAGGCCAGCGCTTGGCTGCGCCATATTCCGCACCGGGACAAAGCGCGAGCACGGGTGCTTGCGGAGCCGCATACCCTAGGCGCGCGAGCGCGGCCAATGCGGAATCGCGGAATGTCATCAGCGCAGGCTCGGGCAATGCAGGCGGAACAGGCTGCCCCGCATCCAATCCCAGCGCGATGAAACGATCCACCGTGCGCGGCAATACGGCCTTGTCCATCGGGCGCATATCGTTGAGCAAACCGTAGCGCATTTCACCGCGAAAACCGGTACGACGCGGAATACCGGCGCAGAAAGGAACAATCGCGGATTTGAAGGAATTGGTGAGCAAAATGGCCTGATCGTAACCTTTGGCCTTGAGTTCGCGCCCGATGCGAATGCGCGCCATGAGATCAAGTTTGCCGCGCTTGAAAGGCAGCGCGATGCCGGCGCGCACTTCCGGCATGCGTTGCAGCAGCGGCAATGTCCAATCGGGTGCGGCGACATCAATCACGGTATCGGGGCGTTGTTGTTTGAGCAGCTTGAACATGCTCTGCGCGAGTATCATGTCGCCCACCCAGGAAGGGCCGATGACCAGAACCTGTTGCGTCATTTTGGAAATCAACCGGCGAGTTTGCCGATGATGTTGCTGGTGCTGCGACCCGGCACGAGTTCGACCAGCGCAATACGGCCTCCCCAGGATTTGACATCGCTGCCGCCGACGACCTGGTCTTCGCTGTAGTCGCTGCCCTTGGCCAGCACATCGGGGCGAATTGCGCGTATCAATTCAAGCGGCGTGTCCTCGTCGAACAGCACAACGGCATCCACCGATTCCAGCGCAGCCATCACGCGCGCGCGATCAGCTTCGTGGATGACGGGACGATTCGGGCCTTTGAGCGCGGAGACCGAGCGATCAGTATTGAGGCCGACGATGAGACGATCGCCCAGCTTGCGCGCGCCTTCGAGATAGGTAACGTGCCCTGCATGCAACAGATCAAAGCAGCCGTTGGTGAACACGATTTTGTCGCCGGAAACACGCCACGCGGCCACGCGTTCCAGCAGCGCATCAAGCACGCAAACCTTGTCCGCCTGCCGCGTGGAGTCTTCCACCGTCAATTCGCGCAGCAATTCCTCGTAACTGATGGGCACGGTGCCGACCTTGCCAACGACCACGCCGGCGGCGAGATTGGCGAGATGCAACGCCTGTTCGCGATTGAGTCCGGCAATCAATCCGGCAGCGAGTGTGGCGATCACCGTATCGCCTGCGCCGGAAACATCAAATACCTGTCGCGCGGTAGCCGGAATGTGCAGCGCGTGGCCGTTTTCGATGAGCGATACGCCTTCTTCACTGCGCGTGACAGCGAGAAAATCCAGTTTCAATTCTGCGCGCAACCGTTCAGCGGCGGCAAGCAAAGCGTCATTGTCACGCGCATCCACATTGCACGCCTCGGCCGTTTCGCGCTTGTTGGGCGTGAGCGCAGTCGCGCCCGCATATTTGGCATATTCGCGCCCCTTGGGATCGACCAGCACGGGAATGTTGTATTTGCGCGCAGCCTGAATCACGGTCTGGCACAACTCGGCAGTCAATACGCCTTTGGCGTAATCGGACAATACAATGATGGATGGGCGCGCTTCCAGTTGCCGCTTGAGCGCCGCGAGCAAACGTTGCATGTCGGCATCGGAATATTGCGCGCGCTCTTCGCGATCCAGCCGCATCATTTGCTGATGGCCGCCCAGTATGCGAACCTTGGCGATGGTGGGATGATGTGCGGCTTTGACCAGACCACCCGCATCCACGCCCATCTCAATAATCGCGCGTTGCAAACGGATGCCGTTGTCATCATCGCCGATGAAGCCGACGAGACGTGTGGCGATTTTCAATCCGGCAAGATTGGCCGCGACATTGGCCGCGCCGCCTGCGCATTCGGTTTCGTTTTTGATGAGCACCACCGGCACCGGCGCTTCCGGCGAAATGCGCTCGACATCGCCCCACAAATAACGATCCAGCATGAGGTCGCCGATAACCAGCGCCCAGTCATCGCTGTTTCCAAATCCGCGTTTGACGGTATCTACGAGATGTTCGCGCAAGGGAACCTCTGAATAAGTCTGAGCGAGCAGGCGCGCCCGGGTTCGGGATAGAATGCAAGGCGCAAAGCGCAGCAATACGCTATGTATTGCGAGCATTTGCAACGCGGCAGACCACCCGAAGCCGGGATGTGGCTGCCGCGAAAGATTTGTTCAGAGGTTCCCATTTGCCTCGACAAGATCACACAGAATATGGCCGACCGTGATATGCGCTTCCTGTATGCGCGGCGTATCGGTCGAGGGCATCGCGAGATTGAGATCGCACAACTCCGCAAGTTTTCCGCCTTTCGCGCCGGTCATGCCTATGGTAAACGCGCCAATTTCACGCGCTTTTTCCATGCCTGCAACCACATTGGCGCTGTTGCCCGAAGTGGACAGTCCGATCACGATATCGCACGGCTGACACAAGGCTTCGATCTGCCGCGAGAAGATGAAATTGAAACCGTAATCGTTGCCGACCGAAGTCAAAATGGAAGTGTCCGTCGTGAGCGCAATGGCAGGCAGGCCGCGCCGTTCCTTCTTGTAGCGCCCGACGATTTCGGCGGCGATATGCTGACTGTCCGCCGCGCTGCCGCCATTGCCCATGAGCAAAATCTTGCCGCCGTCTTTGAGGCATTGTTTCATGCGCGCGCCGACTTCGGCGATGCGCGGAACAAGCGCCTCAAGCTGCGCCATGACCGCCTGATGCTCGATCAATTGGGCGCGAATGTTGTCCTGGCTATTCATGCATTTTCCTAGCAATAGGGATCGGGTTCCATCAAATAATTTTGCACATAGTCGCGCACGCCCTCTTCCAGCGTGAGGAAAGGCCGCTCGTAACCGGCGGCGCGCAGCTTGTCCATGTTGGCCTGGGTGTAATACTGGTAGCGTCCCTTGAGATCGTCCGGCATATCTATCCAGGTAATGTCGGGCGCGCCGCCCGCCGCTTCCATCACCGCCGTGGCGAGATCCTTGAATGCGCGCGCCTGTCCCGTGCCTATGTTGTAAATGCCGCTCACGCCCTTTCCTTCCAGAAACCATACCACCACATCAGCAGCATCCTTCACATAGACAAAATCGCGCAACTGCATGCCGTCTTCCACATCCGCGCGATCACTCTTGAACAGCTTGACCGTGCCGAGATCGCGGTATTGGTTGAAAGCATGAAACACGACGCTGGCCATGCGTTCCTTGTGATATTCATTGGGGCCGTAAACGTTGAAAAACTTGAACCCGGCCCAGAACGGCGGTGCATTACCGAGACCGGCCTGACGCAGCGCCCACTGGTCAAAGAAGTGTTTGGAATAGCCGTAGGCATTGAGCGGACGCAAATGTTCGATTTCCGCAGCATCGTCGTAACCGAATTCTCCACCGCCATAGGTCGCGGCGGAGCTTGCATAGAGAAACGGCACGGCATTATCGGCGCACCACTGCCACAATGCCTGACTGTAGCGAATATTGTCATCCAGCAACCGGTTCCAGTCGCGCTCGGTAGTGGCGCTGATCGCACCCATGTGAATCACCGCCTCCGGCTCCGCGCCGGATTCCAGCCAAGGCAACAGCTCCTCCTTGTCGAGATACTCCTCATAGCGCCGATGGCACAGGTTCTGCCATTGATCGGCGTGCTTCTGGCTATCCACAATGACAAGATCATCGCGCCCCTCCTGATTGAGGTGATGCGCGATCACGCTGCCTATCATGCCTGCGCCGCCGGTAATAACGATCATGGTGCGGGTTCCGGGTAAAACGTTAGTATAGCAAAGGGGAATACCAAGCTGGCGCACCCGGACTCGGGACGGGATGCAAGGCACAAAACGCAGCAATATGGTTGTTATTGCGAGCATTTGCAACACCGCAGACCGTCCAAAGCCGGGATGCGGCAGTCGCGGAAATCATCTTTTCGCGCCCATCGCCATCGCCCGCAAACGCGATTGCTCCAGCGCGGCCTTGCCCTGTTCCGCCCCGCCGTGCAACCAGCCTTGCAGATGGCGCTCGGCGATGTTGGTCAAGGCATGCAGCCAGTCGTCGCGTTCGTTGAGCGCGGGGATGTAGTGATATTCCTTGCCGCCTGCACCAAGAAAGGTGATTTTTCCTTCAATGCCAATCTCTTCCAGTGTTTCCAGGCAGTCGCCGGCGAAACCGGGGCAGATCACATCGACGCGCCTCACATCGTTTTTGCCGAGGTGTTCCAGCGTCGGCGCGAAATAAGGACGCAACCATTCGGCGCGGCCAAAGCGGGACTGGAAACAGATCATGTATTGCTCCTGTTCCAGCCCGAGCGCTTCAGCGAGCAGCCGTCCCGTTTTCTGGCATTCGCAGAAATAGGGGTCACCCAGATCGACCGAGCGGCGCGGAATGCCGTGAAAACTCATGATGAGTTTGCCGCTGCGACCATGTTCCGACCAGTGCTGACGCACGCTCGCGGCAAGCGCGGCGATATAGCCGGGATCATCGTGATAATGGCGCACCGCGCGCACTTCCGGCATGTTGCGCATGCGTTGCAACTCCTGCCACACGGCATCGAGCGCGGAGCCGGTGCTGCTGGCCGCGTACTGCGGATAAAGCGGAATGACGAGAATGCGCGTGCAATTGCGTTCGCGCAGTTTTTCCAGCGCGTCGGCGATGGAAGGATTGCCGTAGCGCATGCCGAACTCAACTTCAACGGAAATACCGCGCTCGCCAAGATAACCTTTGAGCATGGTCGATTGCTTGCGCGTGTGCATGAGCAGCGGCGCGCCCTCGCTCGTCCAGATTTGCGCGTATTTCGCAGCGGATTTCGCGGGGCGTGTGTTGAGAATAATGCCATTGAGTATCGGCCACCATGCGAGACGCGGAATTTCAATCACGCGCGGATCGCTCAAAAATTGTTTGAGATAAGGCCGCAACGCCCGCGCCGTGGGTGCATCCGGCGAACCGAGATTGATCGGCAAAATACCGATACGCTCGGGCGTGCCGTGGTGCCAGGGCGGTTCAGGTCTGAATTTCATCGTTGGGAGAGCGCGTTGGAAAGCAGTTTCGCGGTGACGTTCACAATCGGAATCACGCGCTCATAAGCCATGCGGGTCGGGCCAATCACGCCCAGCGTGCCGACCACCTGGCCATCGACTTCATACGGCGCGGTAATCACGCTGCATTCGTCAAGTGACGCATGACCGGATTCGCCGCCGATGAAAATGTTGACGCCGTCCGCTTTCTGGCTGGTATCCAGCAATTGCAGCAACATGGTGCGACGCTCGAACATCTCGAACAATTTGTGCAGCGAAGTGACATCGGAGGAAAGATCATCCACATGCAACAGATTGCGCTCGCCGGAAATTACCACATCGTCCTGATCTTCCGCGAATGCCTTGTCGCTGGCCTCCAGCGCGGCGGTCATCAGCCGCGTCATGTCCGATTGCATCTGGCGCAATTCGTCGCGCAATTTGGCGCGCACCTCCTCGAAGGTCTGCCCGGCATAATTCAGATTGAAAAAATTGGCTGCCTGCACCAGCTCGGACGGCGTATAAACGCGGTCGGTGAGAATGATGCGATTCTGCACATTGCCGTCGGTGGTGACGATAATCAGCAAAATACGCTTGTCCGAAAGCGGTAAAAATTCCAGTTGGCGAAACGCGATGCCTCTGCGTTTGGGAATCATCACCAGTCCCGCGAACTGCGTGAGGTCGGACAACACACCCGCCGCCGAGGAAATCAGTTCTTGCGGATCGGGTGACGACAACCGGTCTTCCAGCCTTTTGACTTCGTCGTCACGCAGCGGCTGCATGACCAGCAGCGTATCCACAAACAACCGGTAACCGCGATGCGTGGGCGTGCGCCCTGCCGACGTATGTGGACTTGTGATAAAACCCATCTCCTCCAGATCCGACATCACATTGCGTATGCTGGCCGGGCTGAGATCCAGACCCGAGCACTTGGAAAGCGTGCGCGAACCCACCGGCTGCCCGTCGGTGATGTAATGTTCCACCAGCGTTTTCAGCAGAATTTGCGCGCGCTTTTCCAGCATGACCGTATCGCAGACTTGTTCATGGCTGAATTATGAGCCAATCAAGGATGGGCGGCAATCGGCAAGCCCGCTCCCATAAAGGAACGGTTGGCGAGAATGACTCCGGGCAGGCATCGCTTGCGGGGCTTCGCGCCGCATCCCCTTCTGTGGTTTAATGCGTCCATGAAAGATACATTTCACAAAATCGCCCTGGTCGGAAAAATCACCGACCCTGAAATCCGCGAACACCTGCTGGCGCTGACTCGTTTTCTTGATGAACGCGGCGTGGAGGTGCTTGTTGAAGCTCACACGGCGGCATTTTTCGATGTTCCGGGTTACAAATCCTTCCCGCTGGAGGAGATCGGCGCGCACGCGGACATGATCGTGGTGCTGGGCGGCGACGGCACGATGTTGACCGTGGCACGCACCCTGGCCGAGCATGACGTGCCGCTGGTCGGCGTCAATCGCGGGCGCGTGGGTTTTCTGGCCGATATCACCACCGAAACCATGGTGCAAAAATTCGCCGCGATACTGGATGGCGAATATACGCGGGAACAGCGCATGCTGCTGGGCGCGTACGTCGTGCGCAACGGACACGTGATGGGCGGAGGACGCGCGCTCAACGATGTTGTCATCAGCAAGACGGCAAGCGTGCGCCTGATTGAACTGGAATTGCATATTGACGGCGAGTTCGTGCACAGGCAACGCTCCGACGGGCTTATCCTCGCCACGCCAACCGGCACCACAGCCTACGCGCTTTCTGCCGGCGGCCCGCTGCTGCATCCCACGCTGGAAGCCATCGCACTGGTGCCGATTTCTCCTCATACCTTGTCCAACCGCCCGTTTGCAATCAACAGCGCGAGCAAGATCGAAATCACGCTGCTGCAAGGCGACAACGCACGCGTGCATTTCGACGGCCAGCAATATTCCGATCTGCATGCAGGCGACAAAGTCGTGGCGCAACGCCTGCCCGGAACCGTCACGCTGCTGCATCCGCGCGGCCACAGCCATTACGCAATGCTGCGCGAAAAATTGCGCTGGGGCTGATTGTTTTCAATGCTGCGCGCGCTATCGCTCAAGGATTTCGTAATCGTTGACCGGCTCGATCTTGAGTTCGGCGCAGGCTTCACCGTACTCACAGGAGAAACCGGCGCAGGCAAATCTATTTTGATCGACGCGCTTTCGCTCGCACTGGGTGAGCGCGGCGAATCCGGACTGGTGCGGCAAGGTTGCGAGAAAGCCGAAATCAGCGCCGAATTTTCCGTCGCCAATCTGCCGGAACTGCAATGCTGGCTCGCCGCCAATGAGCTTGCGGGCGAAGATAATGCCTGTCTCATGCGCCGCGTTGTTTATGCCGACGGACGCTCGCGCGCTTTCATTAACGGCATCACCGCCACCATGCAGCAACTGCGCGAAGCCGGAGATTTTCTCGTTGATATTTACAGTCAGCACGCCCATCACTCGCTGCTCAAAACGGCGGCGCAACACGCATTGCTCGATGATTTCGGCGGATTTTCCGCGCTCGCCGCCGAGGTTGCGACTGCCTTCAAATACTGGCGTGAATTGCGCGAACGCCGCGAGGAAATGGAACGCAACGCGACAAAATATGCGGAAGAACTGGCCGTGCTGCGCGACGACACACGCGAGTTGCAACAGCTTGGCGTTTCCGTCGAAGAATGGGAAAGCTTGCAGCACGATCACACCCGCCTCGCCCACGCCGCCAGTCTGATCGCGGGCGGAGAAGAATGCCGCGAACTGCTCGCGGAAGGCGAAATTTCCGCCGCGCGTCAGCTCTATGCCGCGCAGCACAAATTGCAGGAGTTGAGCGAATACGACCCCGCGCTACGCGAAGCGATGGCAAGTCTGGATGCCGCCACGATTCAGCTTGAAGAAGCCGAACGCTTCCTCAAAAAATATCTCAGTCGCGCCGAGCTTGATCCCGAACGCCTGAATGAAATCGAGTCGCGTATCCAGGCGATACACGCTGCCGCGCGCAAGCATCGCACGCGCCCCGAGGAATTGCCCGCACTGCTCGCAAAAGGACTGCTGCGCATGGCCGAGCTGGAAGGCACAGGCGATAATGGCGCACTCGCGCGTGAGGAAAAAGCCGCGCATGAAACGTATCGCGCGCATGCAAAAAAATTGAGCGCGGGACGGGCTGAAGCAGCGCAATCGCTTGGAGCAAAAGTCACCGCGGAAATGCAACGCCTCGCGCTTTCTGGCGGAAGTTTCGCCGTCGTCTTGCAAGCGCATGAAGAAACCGCGCACGGTTTGGAATCAGTGGAATTTCAGATTACCGGTCATGCCGGAACTGCACCACGCCCGCTCGCGAAAGTTGCTTCAGGCGGCGAGTTGTCGCGCATCAGCCTTGCGATTCGCGTCGTCACCGCGCAACAAGGCGCGACACCAACCATGATCTTTGACGAAGTCGATGTTGGCATCGGCGGCGGCGTGGCGGAAGTCGTCGGCCAACTGCTCAAATCGCTGGGCGCAACACGGCAGGTACTCGTAATCACCCATTTGCCGCAAGTCGCCGCGCTCGGCCAATGCCATCTGCGCGTGAGCAAATCATCCGAAAGCGGCAACACCTTGAGCCATATCGAAACGCTGGACAAAAAACAGCGCACCGAAGAAATCGCCCGCATGCTGGGCGGCATGAAAATCACCGAAACCACGCGCCGCCATGCGGCGGAAATGCTGGGAAAAATCTGAATAATTTCAAAACATCGCCGCAAAGCTTCGACCTTTTACTTCGCACTCTCCGCGCGAAAGCGGGGCTGCAACTCGACTTTTCGTTATTGCACAGCGGGGAAAGATTTTAAGAATGTCTGACCTGACCCGCATCTTCTCCGCCGAAGGCGAATTAGCCAACACCATACCCGGTTATCACCCGCGCCAGCAGCAAATCGAAATGGCGGAAGCCATTGCCGAGGCCATCGCGGAATGCAAAGTGCTCGTGGCGGAAGCGGGAACCGGCACCGGCAAAACATTTGCCTATCTCGTTCCCGCGCTGCTTTCGGGTGGCAAAGTGATTATTTCAACCGGCACGCGCACTTTGCAGGATCAGTTGTTCAACCGCGATCTGCCAGCCGTGCGCAATGCGTTGCAAGTTCCGGTGACGGTGGCGATGCTCAAGGGGCGCGCAAATTACGTCTGCCATTTTCATCTTGAACGCGCGGCCAATGAGGGACGTTTTCCCAGTCGCGAGGATGCGCGCTACATTCACATCATCAAAAATTTTGCCGCGTACAGCGATTCGGGTGACAAGAGTGAACTGGCCGAAGTGCCGGAAACCGCAACCATCTGGCCGTTTGTGACTTCGACGCGCGACAACTGCATTGGACAGGAATGCGCATATCACAAGGAATGTTTCGTGATGGAGGCACGCAAACGCGCGCTCGCGGCCGATGTGGTGGTAGTCAATCATCATCTGTTTTTCGCCGATGTGATGTTGCGCGACGAAGGCGTGTCGGAATTGTTGCCCGCCGCAAACACCGTGATTTTCGACGAAGCGCATCAATTGCCGGAAACCGCCGGATTGTTTTTTGGTGAGGATATTTCGACCAGCCAGATCATGGATCTCGCGCGCGACACCCATGCCGAAGCACTCACCAGCGCCAAGGATTGCGCAGCCTTGCCGGAAGCAGTCGCCGCGCTGGAAAAAGCGACGCGCGATTTTCGCTTGATATTCGCGCTCGACGGCGCGCGCATGCCTATGCAAAAGGTATTGGAACGCGCGGGATTCGATGCGGCATTTGATGTGCTGTCACAAAAACTGAAGGCGCTTGCGGACATCCTCGCCACGCAGGCCGAGCGCGATCCGGCGCTGGATAATTGCTGGCAACGTGCGCAAATTCTCGAAACGCAACTCAAGAATTGGCGCGCCGGAACGGACAGCAATCTGGTGCGCTGGGTCGAGGTATTCACGCACTCGGTGCAACTGCACGCGACGCCGCTTTCCATCGCCGGCATTTTCGCGAAGCAAATGGAGGGGCATCCGCGCGCATGGATTTTCACCTCCGCGACGCTCGCGGTGAAAAATGATTTCGCTCATTATCTTGGCCAGATGGGTTTGCCGCAGGCCGTCACCAAGCACTGGGACAGCCCGTTCGATTACCCCGCGCAATCCGTGCTTTACGTGCCGCAGAACATGCCGCCACCCAACAGCACCGGATATTCTGCCGCCGTGGCCGCGACTGCGCTGCCCGCAATCAAAGCCTGTCGCGGGCGAACGTTCGTGCTGTGCACCAGCTTGCGCGCGATGCGCGAAATTTGCGCGCTGCTCAAGGATGCGTTCGAGCGCGATGGTTTGACCTATCCGCTGCTCATGCAAGGCGATTCCTCACGCACCGAATTGCTGGATCGTTTTCGCACTCTCGGCAACGCCGTGCTCGTGGGTTCGCAAAGCTTCTGGGAAGGCGTGGACGTGCGCGGCGAAGCCCTGTCACTCGTGGTGATTGACAAATTGCCATTCGCGCCGCCGGATGATCCCGTACTCGCGGCGCGCATCGACAAGATGAAAGCCGAAGGCAGAAACGCCTTTATGGAATACCAGCTACCCTATGCTGTCATCACGCTCAAACAAGGCGCGGGGCGGCTCGTGCGCGACGAACGGGACAGAGGCGTGCTCATGATCTGCGATCCGCGCCTCATCGAAAAACACTACGGCCGGCGCATCTGGCAAAGTCTTCCGCCGATGAAACGCACACGCGAAATCGCGGATGTGGAAGCGTTTTTTGAACCGGAAGCAGCGCCGAAAGTCGAAACCGCATGAACTTCATCATCCCCGACGAAGAAATTGAAATCACCGCAATCCGCGCGCAGGGCGCGGGTGGTCAGAATATCAACAAAGTCTCCAACGCCGCGCATCTGCGCTTCGACATCCGCGCCTCCTCGTTGCCGGAGCCCGTCAAATCACGCCTGCTCACAATGCGCGATCATCGCATTTCGGTTACGCAAGGCGCCATCATCATCAAGGCGCAACGCACGCGTAGCCTGGAAAAAAACCGCGAAGATGCCATCGCTCGCCTGCATGCGCTCATCAACCGCGCCGCATCCGAACCCACCCCACGCAAACCCACGCGCCCGACACCGGCCTCTGTTCGCAAACGCATTGAAAACAAGGTACAACGCGGGCGCATCAAGACCTTGCGCGGCAAAGTAGATACATAGACCACAGAAAAAACCCGCGCAATCATCGAGGGCTTCGTGGGCTTTCGGAATGTGAAACAGATATTTGGCGGAGAGATGAGGGATTGTGCCAGTCTCGCCTTGAGGCGATCCCGTCATCCGCTGCGCGGACCGCGCTAACGCGCGTCCAAGCGAGCAGTGCTCGCTTAGTCGAACCCGAAGCGGGTTCTCGTAATACTCACCCACTTCACCAAACAAAAAAACCACCGCAAGGGTGGCTTTTTATTTGGCGGAGAGAGAGGGATTCGAACCCTCGATACAGGTTTTATGCCCGTATGCTCCCTTAGCAGGGGAGTGCCTTCGACCTCTCGGCCATCTCTCCGCGAAGGCCGTAAGGATAACTGCGCGGCCTTAAAAAATCAAACTGAATGTGTGGTTTTGGAAATTTGTTGCCTTCCTTTTTCCACCGCTTGCGGAGTAAAAACTTCCGCAAGGTTTCCTACGCCTGCTCCAGCTCGAACGCTTTGTGCAGCACGCGCACGGCCAGTTCCATGTATTTTTCATCGACCACGACGGAAATCTTGATTTCGGAAGTGGAGATCATCTGGATGTTGATGCCTTCTTCGGCCAGGGTGCGGAACATTTCGCTCGCGATGCCGACGTGAGAGCGCATGCCGACACCGACCACGGAGACCTTGGCGATTTTGTCGTCGCCGGTAATTTCGCGCGCACCGATATGGTTTTGCACCTTGTCGCGCAGGATGGCGAGCGCCTTGCCAAGTTCATTTTTGTGCACGGTGAAGGTGAAGTCGGTGGTGCCGTCCGCGCCGGTGTTCTGGATAATCATGTCAACATCAATGTTGGCATCGGCAATCGGGCCCAGAATCTGGTAAGCGATACCGGGGCGGTCGGGTACGCCGAGCACGGTGACTTTGGCTTCGTCGCGATTGAAGGCGATGCCGGAGATGATGGGTTGTTCCATGTTTTCTTCCTCAAAAGTGATCAGCGTGCCGTCGCCCTCTTCCTCGAAGCTGGACAGCACACGCAATTTGACCTGATATTTGCCCGCGAACTCGACCGCGCGGATTTGCAGCACCTTGGAACCCTGGCTCGCAAGTTCCAGCATTTCCTCAAAGGTGATGGTATCGAGACGACGCGCTTCGGGCACGATGCGCGGATCGGTGGTATAAACGCCGTCCACATCGGTATAAATCTGGCACTCATCCGCCTTGAGCGCAGCCGCGAGCGCGACACCGGTGGTGTCGGAACCGCCGCGCCCCAGCGTGGTGATATTGCCGTGCTCGTCCACGCCTTGAAAGCCCGCGACGACGACCACAAAGCCATCGTCGAGATCCTTGCGGATATTGTTTTCATTGATGTTGAGAATGCGCGCTTTGGTGAACGCATCGTCGGTAAGAATGCGTACCTGCGCGCCGGTGTAGCTTTTGGCGCGTACGCCCATATCCATGAGCGCCATCGCGGTGAGCGCGATGGTGACTTGCTCGCCCGTGGAAACCATGGTGTCAAGTTCGCGCGGATCGGGATCCGGCATGACTTCGCGCGCGAGCGCGAGCAGCCGGTTGGTTTCGCCGGACATCGCAGAAACAACCACGACGACCTGATGCCCCAGCGCTTTGTAGCGCGCGACACGGCGCGCCACGTTGCGGATGCGTTCCGGATTGGCGACCGAGGTGCCGCCGTATTTTTGTACTATGAGTGCCATAAAATCAGTTTTTAGTCAGTAGATTGTTGGTTGTAAATCAGGAAATTTCATATTCCGCTGTTCCTGTCATTGTCGCACTTTCACTTCATCATTTCCGTAGCCCGGTTCAAACAAGTTTTTCAGCCACCCAGGCAGCGACGCTGCTCAGTGCCTGCGGCAGTTTGTTCGCATCAGTACCGCCCGCCATCGCCATGTCGGGTTTGCCGCCGCCTTTGCCGCCGACTTGTTGCGCGACGAAGTTGACCAGTTCGCCCGCTTTGATTCTCGCGGTCTGGTCAGAGGTCACACCTGCGGCGAGACTGACTTTGCCGTCATTGACGGAAGCCAAAACAATCGCGGCAGATTTGAGTTTATCCTTGAGTTTGTCCAGTGTTTCGCGCAGCGTGTTGGCATCCGCGCCTTCCAGCGTCGTGGCGAGCACTTTGATGTTGCCCACGCTCAATGCCTGCGCGACCAGCTCATCGCCCTGACTGGAGGCCAGTTTCGACTTGAGGCGCGCGAGCTCTTTTTCCAGCGACTTCACATTGCCCATGATCTGCGCGAGCTTGCTCGGCAACTCCTGCACCGGCGCCTTGAATTCGCTCGCCATTTCCGCAAGCAAAATCTGCTGTGTCTGCACAAGATGCAAAGCGCCGTTACCCGTAGTCGCCTCCACACGACGCACGCCCGCAGCAACGCCGGATTCGGCAATGATCTTGAACAGGCCAATGTCGCCCGTGCGTTGCACATGCGTGCCGCCGCACAGTTCGCAGCTGGAGCCGATATCGAGCACGCGCACTTCGTCGCCGTATTTTTCGCCGAACAGCATCATCGCGCCGGTTTTTTGCGCCTCCTCAATCGGCATCACGCGCGCTTGCGTAGCCGAATTTTCCAGAATTTCCGCATTCACCAGCGTTTCCACGCGACGGATTTCCTCATCCGTCATCGGCGCGTTATGCGCGAAATCAAAGCGCGTTTTTTCTGCATCCACCAGCGAGCCTTTTTGTTGCACGTGATCGCCCAACACTGTGCGCAATGCCTTGTGCATCAGATGCGTGGCGCTGTGATTACGCATGGTGGCGGCGCGCGCCTGCGTATCGACGCGCGCGCTCACGCTGTCGCCAACCTTGAGTGTTCCGGTTTTGAGCACGCCGTGATGGCCAGACACCGCAGCTTGAATTTTTTGCGTGTCTTCCACTGCGAAAATACCGTTGCCGCCGCGCAACTCGCCGCTGTCGCCGACCTGTCCGCCGGACTCGGCATAGAACGGCGTGTTGTCCAGCACAACCACGCCGAGATCACCTTCGTTAAGCGCGGCAACCGCGACGCCGTCCTTGTACAACGCGAGGATATTGCCGGGAATTTCCAGTTTTTCGTAGCCGTGGAATGTCGTCGCTTGACCGGAGTATTCAAGGTTGGCCGCCATCTTGAATTTTCCGGCGGCGCGCGCCTGCTCTTTTTGACGCGCCATCGCGCCGTCGAAGGCAGCGGTATCCACCGTCATGCCGCGCTCGCGGCAAATATCGGCGGTGAGATCGAGCGGGAAGCCGTAAGTGTCGTGCAGCTTGAATGCCGTCTCGCCATTGAAGGTCTTGCCGCCGGATTTCTCGAGCGCGGCGAGATCGGCATCGAGAATATTCATGCCGTGTTCTATGGTCTCGAAGAAACGCTCCTCTTCCTGCTTGAGCACGCTCATCACACGCGCTTCGCCCACCTTGAGTTCGGGATAAGCCTCACCCATTTCGGCGACGAGATCGGGCACCATTTTGTGGAAGAAAGCAGCGCGCGCGCCGAGTTTGTAGCCGTGGCGTATCGCGCGGCGGATGATGCGGCGCAGCACGTAGCCGCGCCCTTCGTTGCCGGGAATCACACCGTCGGCGATCAAAAACGAACACGCACGAATATGGTCAGCCAATACTTTCAGCGATGGCGAATCGAGATCGGCGCAAGCCGTTTCGCGCGCCGCCGCTTTAATCAATGCCTGAAACAGATCAATCTCGTAATTGGAGTGCACGCCTTGCAACACCGCTGCGATGCGCTCCAGCCCCATGCCGGTATCGACCGAGGGCTTGGGCAAAGGATGCATCACGCCTGCTTCGTCGCGGTTGAACTGCATGAACACGAGATTCCAGATTTCGATGAAGCGGTCACCGTCCTCATCGGGCGAACCCGGCGGGCCACCCGGAATATGCGCGCCATGATCGTAAAAAATTTCGGTGCAAGGGCCGCAGGGGCCGGTGTCGCCCATCATCCAGAAATTGTCGGACGCATAACGCGCGCCTTTGTTGTCGCCTATGCGCACGATTTTTTCCGCCGGCAACCCGATTTGCTTGTGCCAGATTTCGTAAGCCTCATCATCCTCGGCATAGACCGTGACCATGAGTTTTTCCTTGGGAATTTTGAATGTGACGGCAAGCAATTCCCACGCAAAACGAATCGCGTCGTGTTTGAAATAATCGCCAAAACTGAAGTTGCCCAGCATCTCGAAAAACGTGTGATGCCGCGCGGTGTAGCCGACGTTTTCGAGATCGTTATGCTTGCCGCCCGCACGCACGCATTTCTGGCTGGACGCAGCGCGGGTGTAGGGACGCTTGTCGAAACCGAGAAAAACATCCTTGAACTGATTCATGCCCGCGTTGGTAAACAGCAGCGTGGGATCGCCCGCTGGAACCAGCGAACTGGAAGCGACCACGGTGTGACCCTGGGAGGCGAAGAAATCGAGAAATGCTTGTCGTATTTGTTTGCTGTTCATGTATGTCGTGTTGCTATTCTTCATCCGGTTCGCCGCGCAAAACCGAATGTATTGTTTCCATGCCGAACCCACGGCCTTGCAGGTAGCGCGCCTGCTTCGCCCATTCCTCGCGGCTGTTCGGCGGGTTGCCGAATTTTTTGCGCCACAAGTTGCGCGCGGTTTCCTGCTCTGCATCGCGCACTTCCGCGACCGCTTTTTCCACGAGCTCCTCAGCAACGCCCTGGGCACGCAATTCATGCGCGACCTTGAGACTGCCGAATTTTCCCTTGCGCGCATGCACCATCTGGTCAACATAACGCACGTCCGAAATCCAGCCGCGTTGCTGAAATTCGTCGAGCAATTTGTCGAGATCGTCGTCCTCGCCAGCGAATGGCAACAGCTTGCGATGCAGTTCCTGCCGGGAATATTCGCGCCGCGTCAGATGATTCAGCGCGCGTTCACGCAGGGCAGGATTATTCGTCGCCTTCCTCATCATTTTCCGATGCCGCCGCGCGCATCATGTCACTGACCAGCCCTGCATTGGCGCGTATCTTGCCTTCGATTTCCTGCGCGACTTCCGGATGCTCGCGCAGATATTCGCGCGCGTTGTCTTTGCCCTGCCCGATTTTTTCGCCCTTGTAGCTGTACCATGCGCCGGATTTTTCGACCAGCTTGAGGTTGACGCCCAGCTCGATGATTTCACCTTCACGCGAGATTCCTTCGCCGTAGAGTATGTCGAACTCGGCCTGTTTGAACGGCGGCGCGACCTTGTTTTTGACCACCTTGACGCGGGTTTCCGAACCGATCACCTCGTCGCTCTTCTTGATCGCACCGGTGCGGCGGATATCGAGACGCACCGAGGAATAAAACTTGAGCGCGTTGCCGCCGGTGGTGGTTTCCGGGTTGCCGAACATCACACCTATCTTCATGCGGATTTGATTGATGAAAATCACCAGCGTGTTAGCGCGCTTGATGTTGGCGGTCAGCTTGCGCAGCGCCTGCGACATCAAACGGGCTTGCAAACCCATGTGCGAATCACCCATCTCGCCCTCAATTTCGGCCTTGGGTGTAAGCGCGGCGACGGAATCCACCACGACCACGTCCACCGAGCCAGAACGCACCAGCATGTCGCAAATTTCCAGCGCCTGTTCGCCCGTGTCGGGCTGGGAAATCAGAAGATCGGCGACATTCACGCCCAGCTTCTGCGCATATTGCGGATCGAGTGCGTGCTCCGCGTCGATAAACGCTGCGACGCCGCCGAGCTTTTGCATCTCGGCGATGACTTGCAGCGTCAATGTGGTCTTGCCGGAAGATTCCGGCCCGTAAATTTCAACAACGCGTCCGCGCGGCAAACCGCCGACACCCAGTGCGAGATCCAAGCCGAGCGAACCGGTTGAGACAACCTCCAGATCAGGCGCGACATGACCATCCCCCATGCGCATGATGGAGCCTTTGCCGAATTGTTTTTCGATCTGCGACAAGGCCGCCGCAAGCGCCTTGCTCTTATTCTCATCCATTGCGACTACCTCAGTTTGGTTAAATTGGTGAATTATTCCATAAATCAGGGGGCAAGATAAGGAGGTGAGGTTTAAATTCCCTTTTGGTACAGGTCAAATCTCTCCGTTCGCAAGCGCCAGCAATCCGCGAAAAACCGTTTCCACCGACTGCCGCCGCACCGCATCACGATTTCCTGCGAAGCAATGCGTTGCACTGCGCGAGTTGCCTTCAATATCGACCCATGCGAAACACACCGTGCCGACCGGCTTTTCCGGTGTGCCGCCATCGGGGCCGGCGATGCCGGTGATGGCGGCGGCGAGGTGAACAGTGCCGTGACGCAGCGCGCCAGCGGCCATTTCCTTTGCGGTTTCTTCGCTGACGGCGCCGTGGCGCGCCAGCGTTTCCGGCTTCACGTCGAGCATTTCGATTTTGGCTTGATTGCTGTAGGTGATGAAGCCGCGTTCAAAGCAGGCGGAACTGCCGGGGATCGCGGTGACATACTGCGCCGCCATGCCGCCGGTGCAGGATTCCGCAAGCGCGAGCTTCCAGCCGCGTCGAACAAGCGCGGCCTTGAGTTCGGTGGCAAGGGTTATCAATGTGTCATCAGCCATAAGCATGCATGCAAGATCAGCAAGGTATAAATCGCCGCGAGCAAGTCGTCGAACATGACGCCGAATCCGCCTTTGAGGCGGCGGTCACACTGACGAATCGGAAAGGGTTTAAGGATGTCGAAAAAACGGAACAGCACGAATGCCGCAAGCCACCACGGCCACGACATCGGCGTGAATTCCAGCACAAGCAACATCGCGACAATTTCATCCCAGACGATGCCGCCATGATCTTGCACGCCAAGCGCGCGACCAGTCGCGCCGCAGATGGGGATGCCGATGAGGAACAACAGCGCGATGAGCGGCAAATGCCATTCCGGCGCAATCGCCATCATGCCGTAAAACAGCGGAAAAGCGACAAGCGTGCCCAAGGTGCCGGGTGCGACACGCGCAAGTCCGCTGCCGAAACCAAGCGCGAGCAGATGCGCGGGACTGCGAAATAAAAATCGAAGATCAGGCGAAGTGGTCATAGCCGCCTTTTGCAATCGGCATGGGTTGACCGCTCGCATCCAGCACTCGCAAACCGGACTCTGCAGTGATTTGACCGATGCGCGTGAGATCAAGCCCGTCACAATCACAGGCAAGCGCCTTGATTTTTTCGCGCTGCAATACTGGCGCGGTGAAACATAACTCGTAGTCATCGCCACCCGCAAGCACGCACTGCCGCACCAGATCATCCGCAAGCGCGAGCTTGACCACGGGATGCGTGGGCAAAGCGTCAAAATGGATTTCAGCGCCGACATGCGAGCGTTCCAGAATGTGGCCGAGATCGGCCAGCAAGCCGTCGGAAATATCGATCGCACTGGTCGCGAGGCTGCGCAAACCAAGTCCAAGAATGACTTGCGGCTGCGGAGAATCAAGGGCGTTGCGGCAGGCGGCCAGCGTTTTTTCATCCAGCATCATCTCGCCTTGCAACGCATTCAATGCCAACGCAGCACAACCCATCCGGCCTGACACCCAAATATCGTCGCCGGGTTTCGCGCCGTCGCGTCGCAATGCTTTTCCGCGCTCCACTTCGCCGAATATTGTCACGGACAAATTGAGCGGGCCGCGTGTTGTATCGCCACCGATCAGGTCCACGCCGAACTTGTCGGCGCAGGCAAAAAAACCGGTCGCGAATGCCGTTAGCCACGCCTCATCAGCACAAGGCAATGCCATCGCGAGCGTCGCCCAGCGTGGTCTCGCGCCCATCGCAGCCATGTCGGAAAGATTGACCGCAAGCGTTTTCCATCCCAGTTTTTCGGGATCAGCATCAGGAAAAAAATGCGTGCCGGCAACGAGCATGTCGGTGGAAACTGCAAGCTCCATGCCGGGCGCAACTTCCATGAGCGCGGCATCATCGCCCACACCCAGCACCGCTTGAGGCGCAGGTCGCGTGAAAAAACGCCGGATCAAATCAAATTCGGAATTCATCCTTGCGGCTTCTGCGCGGATTTGGGGCGAAATGCTTTCACAACCGCCTCGTCGGTTTCGAGATACGGCGCACCGATCAAATCCAGACAATATGGCACAGCGCTGAAAATGCCGTGCACCACAGGTTTCCCCTGCTCGTCCTTCACCCCTTCCAGCGTCTCGCGTATGGACTTGGGCTGCCCCGGCAGGTTGATGATGAGGCTTTGCTTGCGAATCACCGCGACCTGTCGCGACAGTATCGCCGTCGGCACAAAATGCAAACTGATCTGCCGCATTTGCTCACCGAATCCCGGCATGATTTTGTCGGCCACCGCCAGCGTCGCCTCCGGCGTCACATCACGTAACGCAGGGCCGGTTCCGCCCGTCGTCAGCACGAGTGAACAGTTTTCAGCATCCACCAACTCGCGCAGCGCGGATTCGATCTTGCCCTGCTCGTCGGGAATTACACGGGTAACGGCTTCCCACGGCGTAATCAACGCTGAAGCCAGCCACTCATTCAACGCAGGAATGCCTTTGTCTTCATAAACGCCGGAAGCAGCGCGGTCGCTGATGGAGAGCAGGCCGATTTTGAAGGGATTGGTCATGGATGGTAACGTCGCATCAAGGAAAACTCATCATAGCGCGCAGGTCGCGTCAAGCAAAGTGAGTCATCATCTGCTCCATGCTTCTGCCATCATCAATATCCGCTCATCTCCCGCAACACCCGAAACAACTCCCGACTGCTCTTGGGCGGTTTTCCTGCAGCGGCTTCCTTGCGCGCATTGCGGATGAGCGTGCGGATTTGCTGGTTGTCGGCTTGCGGGTATTTACTCAGGTATTCGGACAAGGCGCTGTCATCTTCAAGCAATCGCGCGCGCAACTTTTCCAGTTGGTGAAAATGCACGTTTTCTTCTTGATGAGCGTTTTTCCAGCGCGCCAGTTGATCGACGATGGGAGCGGTATCGATTTCGCGCATTAATCGACCGATGTATTGCCGCTGCCGCGCGAGGGCACTGTTGGAAGTGATGCGTTGCGCCTCCTTGACTGCATCGTGCAGAACCTCAGGCAACTGGAGTTGCGTGAGCCGGGCATTATTGAGCGCGATGAGTTCTTCGCCCAGCGCCTGCAGTTCGTGCATCGCGGCCTTGCGCTGTGTTTTGCTGAGGGGTTCGGTTTCGGCTGGCATCGTCATGCTGCGGTATGATAGCAGCTTTATTGAGGTCTTTTTTGTGAGCGATCATCGTTTCAGCCATTCCCTGGACGACCTGCGCCAGATGAGCGCCGATGTACTGAAATTCGCACACGCGGCGGGTGCGACGACGGCCGAAGCCGAGGTCAGCATGAGCATTGGGCAAAACGTTTCAGTGCGCCTCGGCGAAGTGGAAACCATAGAATACAACCGCGACAAGGGCATGTCGGTCACGGTGTATTTCGGCCAGCGGCGCGGCCATGCGAACACGTCCGATTTGTCGCAGCAGGCGCTCAAGGATACCGTGGCGGCGGCATGCAGCATCGCACGCCATACGGCGCACGATGATTTTTGCGGACTGGCGGATGCCGCTTTGCTCGCACGCGAAATCCCCGATCTGGATTTGTACCACCCCTGGGATATTTCCGTGGAAGACTCCATCACCCTCGCGCAACGCTGCGAGCAGGCGGCATTGCAGTGTGACCGGCGCATCAACAATTCCGAAGGCGCGGGCGTTTCAGCCGATGGCGGGCTGTTTTCCTACGCCAACAGTCACGGGTTCAATCACGGTTATTATTTCTCGCGCCACTCCCTGAGTTGTTCCGTGATCGCGGAAGAAGGCGAGCACATGCAGCGCGATTACTGGTACAGCGCAGCGCGCGCGGCGGAAGATCTCGACTCTGCCGAACAGGTGGGGCGAATCGCCGGAGAGCGCACGGCGCGACGGCTCGGCGCGCGGCGGCTCAAAACCGCGCAGGTGCCGGTGTTGTTTGAGGCCAATGTAGCATCGGGGCTGCTTTCGCATCTTGTCTCCGCAATTTCGGGTGGCAACCTTTACCGCAAATCCTCATTTCTTGTCGATGCGCTGGGAAAAACAATTTTCGCGCCGCACATCACCATCAGCGAACGCCCGCACCTTAAGCGCGGCCTTGCGAGCGCGCCATTTGACAGCGAAGGCGTGGCGACGCAATCGCGCGAACTCGTATCCAATGGCGTGTTACAAGGCTATATGCTCGCAAGCTATTCCGCGCGCAAGCTCGGCATGACCAGCACCGGCAACGCAGGCGGCAATCACAACCTGATTTTGCAGAGCGGCAATCTCGATTTTCAGGGCTTGTTGCGCGAGATGGGAACCGGGCTGGTGGTTACCGAACTGCTCGGACACGGCATCAACATGGTCACCGGCGACTATTCGCGCGGCGCGGTGGGTTTCTGGGTGGAGAACGGGCAGATTCAATATCCGGTCGAAGAAATCACCGTGGCGGGCAATCTCAAAGACATGTTCAAAAACATCGCCGCCGTCGGCAACGACGTGCTGGTGCAAGGCTCCAAGCAGACCGGATCGGTACTCATCAACCGGATGACGGTGGCGGGCGAGTAAACTGAAAGGAAGAAACATGAAAATAGTGTCTGGCGTTCTGTTTTTTATCTCTTTGATCTTCATGCACGATGCAACTGCTCAAACCCTGAGGTGCGATACGGATTCTGCCAAAATTGGCGACAGCAAATCAGTAATTGAAATGAAGTGCGGCGCCCCTGTTTCCAGGGATAATTTTTGCAAGCGTTTTGATACGGGAGCTTCCGAGGCAGAAAGCCCGAAACCGCAGGACGGAGTTACGATTAATGTCGAACAATGCGAACCGGTAGAGGAGTGGACCTACAACCCCGGATCAGGACAATTTTTGACCATTCCTCTTTTCAGGGGAGGCGTGTTGGAGTCCATCAAATACGGCCCCCGAATTCCTTAGCTTTCGGTATGCGCGTACATAAAAAACCCCGCGATGCGGGGTTTTTGTTTTGATGCTGACCGGGGATTACTCGGAATCTGTCGCTACGGCAACTTCTTCCGAAGCTCCCGCGCTGCTGTCTTCCCAATGATCTTCCGGCGCAGGGTCGTTTTCCTCGCCATTAATCTGCCGGTCGCGGCGTTGCAGATAGGCATCGCGCATGAAAGCATACGGATCGAGCGCGGCTTCGTCGAGCAGATCGCTCGCGGGCAGGTATTGCGAGCGGCGATCAACAAATTTGACAGCCAATGCGGAATTGCGCGCCGGTACATCATTCACATAGTAAATCGGGTCGAAAGCGTAGCTATCCACCGCGAGGCCGCCAGCGTCGCGCACTGTGCTTGGGCCGAGGAAGGGAAGCACGAGGTAGGCGCTGTTTTCCCAGCCCCAGACGGCCAAGGTCTGGCCGAAATCGTTATTGGTCTTTTCAACGCCATCCATCGAGGCAACATCAAGAATACCGGCGAGACCAAACGTGGAGTTGATGACAAAACGGCCTGCATTGGTCATCGCATTGCTCAATTTGAGCTGGAGCAGATCGTTGATGACCGTGACTACGGTACCGAGGTTGGTGAAGAAGTTATTCACGCCGGTGCGAACCGCGCCGGGGACAACAGCCTTGTAGGCACCCGCCACTGGTTTGATGGCGGCGTTATCCACCGTGTCATTGAATTTGTAGATGCCCCGGTTCACGCTTTCCAGCGGATCACGGTTGCTCTGCGTAGCGCACCCGCTCAATGTAGCGAGCAGCATGGCGCCGATAAGTAAGAACTTCCCTGTTGTATTCATGCACAAACCTTATGAAATTTTGCGGGATGGCGCGAATTGCGTCCCCATACCTAGCCCAAGGTGAACTGTAATGTAAGGCCATCATCCTTGTCCAGCACTTTTATGGAGGGTGACGGGCGGGCATGCTAGAATCTGTGGTAAATATGTAACAATTTCACTTAAAGGACAAAAGGATAACCATGAGCGGATTGACTCTCACCCAATTTATTATCGAAGAACAGCGGCAGCACGCGCAGGCGACGGAGGACTTTACCCTGTTGCTCAATGATGTAGTCTCCGCCTGCAAACGCATCGCCAATCAGGTCAACAAAGGCGCGCTGCTCGGCACCATGGGGAGTCTGGAGTCCGAAAATGTTCAGGGTGAAGTGCAAAAGCAACTGGATGTCATCACCAACGACGTCTTTATCTCCTCGCTTGAATGGTCGGGGCGTCTCGCAGGCATGGCCTCGGAGGAAATGGAAGACCCCTATGCCATCCCAAGCCATTACCCACTGGGCAAGCACCTGATTCTGTTCGACCCGCTGGATGGCTCTTCCAACGTCAATATCAACATCTCGGTCGGCACCATCTTTTCCATCCTGCGCGCGCCCGCAGGCGCGACCAGACCCGCGTTGCAGGATTTTCTGCAACCGGGAACGCAGCAAGTATGCGCGGGTTACGCCCTGTACGGTTCCTCTACCATGTTCGTGCTCACCACCGGCCACGGCGTCAACGGTTTTACGCTGGATCGCGAGATTGGCGAGTTTTATCTCACGCACCCCAACATGCAAATCCCCGCCGACACGCACGAATTTGCGGTCAACACCTCCAATCAGCGCCACTGGGAAGCCCCGGTGCAGCGCTATGTGCGTGAATGCCTGCAAGGCAAGGAAGGCCTGCGCGGTCGTGACTTCAACATGCGCTGGGTCGCTTCCATGGTTGCCGAAATCCACCGTATTTTGGTGCGTGGCGGCGTCTTTATGTACCCGCTCGACAGCAAACTCAAAGATCAGGGCGGCAAACTGCGCCTGCTCTACGAAGCCAACCCCATGAGCTTCATCGTGGAGCAAGCGGGCGGGGTCAGCTCCACCGGCTACCACCGCATCCTCGGCCTGCAACCCGAGGCTTTGCACCAGCGCGTGCCCGTGATTCTTGGCTCAAAAAACGAGGTCGAGCGCATCGTCTCCTACCACAGCGAGTAAACGCCATGACTGTCCCAATCGCAGAACTCAAGCGCGCCGTTCAGGCCGCACTGGACAGCGAATGGGACAAGTCGCACAAAATCGTGCAGGGATACAACACTCCCACCGCCTGCCGCATACACGCCGTGTTGCATAAAATCGAAGGCGACGCCTGGAACAGCCGCTACTGGTACGCCCGAACCTCGCATAAATACGAGGAATACGCCGATCCGCAAGATGAACTGCGGGCGATTTTGCGGGAACTGGAAAATAATTAACGCAAAATCCACCATCCCCCTATTTTTATTTGCCTTTTTGCATTCCATCCGTCCTTTTGAAAAATAAGACAAACTTGATTTTTTTAGCTAGACTAGTCTAATCAGATTAACCCACTACTCCAAGATTGATGGCATCCATTTTGATGTGTCTGCCGATTCGATTACGGAAAATAAATGACTGAGATAAAAAAAGAATCTACCATGGTCGGAAGTCACGACGCTCACCGTATACCTCCCGCCGAACTAATCCGAGTCGGCGTGGTGGAGGATGACGAGGCTATGAGTAAAATTTTCGCCGATGCGATCTCGACCGCCGGCGACATGAAACTCGTTTTTACCGCTTCCAGCCGCGAAGAGGCTTTGTCGCAGCTGAGCGAAAACACGACGGATGTGTTGCTGACTGATCTCGGGCTGCCCGATGGCAGCGGGTTGGATGTGATCTCGGCAGCAGCAGCGCGCTGGCCGGATTGCGCGATACTGGTGAGTACGGTGTTTGGTGACGAGCTCAGCGTATTTCGCTCAATCGAGGCGGGCGCGCAGGGCTATCTTCTCAAGGATACCGACGCGAACCAGCTTGTGCATGAAATTCGCACGGTACACGCGGGTGGCAGCCCGATCAGCCCGCTCGTGGCGCGCAAAATTCTCGGGCGCATCGGCAAGGACGAGGCCGTACCCACCGAGCCAAGCGAGATCAACCTGACGGCGCGCGAGCAAGAGGTGCTGCACCTTATCAGTCGCGGCTTCACGGCCGACGAAGTCGCGCAACTCATCGGCATATCCAAACATACGGTGCTGACGTTCGTGCGGAGCATCTACCGCAAACTCGAAGTAAATTCCAAAGTGGAAGCGGTCAACGAAGCGCGCAGAATGGGGCTGCTTTCATGAAGCGCCTGGGCCTGCTTCTGCTGATATTGCTTGGCTTGTCGGCTTGCAGTCAGGAGCCGCCGCCCGATATTGTGCACTGGCAACAGGCGGAACGCATCTCCGAAACTGCCGATTTCATACCGCCCGCCGTCTTGCCCGCCATGCTTGCGCAACCGGATGCATGGACGCCGATCAAGTTGCCGGACAGCCTGCCGCGACAACCCGAGGTGGAAGAGGCAGGCGGCATGCAGCCCACGCAAGCCGATGTCACCTGGTGGCGTTTGACTCTGCCTGAAACAGTGCGCGCGGGCGATGATGTGCATTTTTATCTGCCGCGCTGGCAAACCGTTGGCACGGTGGCCGTTTACGCCGACAACCGGATGATTTACCGCACTTCCGGCAGCCTGCTCTGGAACAGCTTCAACCGCCCGCTCTGGCTATCCTTGTCACAAGGCGGCGGCGGCGCCATGCCGCGCACCGTACTGATACGCATGGCAAGCGAAAAAGGGGCGGGCGGAGCCTTGTCCACAGCCTGGGCAGGGCCGGCGCAGAATCTGATGTGGCGTTACCGCGCACGCACAATCATTCAGGTTGATCTCGTGGTGTGGAGCAGCGTGACCTTCCTCGCGGTCGGATTATTTTCCCTGGCCGTTTTCTGGGCAAGACGGCACGAGAAAATTTATCTGGTCTTTTTCATGCTGGCCATGCTGTACATGCTGCGCTATCTGCACATGACCATAGGCGAACTGCCGCCCCCCGTGCCCGACAACTGGTTCGGCTGGATAACCATCAACGCGCTGGCCTGGATGACGCTGTGCATTTTCCTTTTCCTGACGTGGATCAGCCGGCACGAATGGCCGGTGCTGGAAAAAAGCCTGATTATCGGCGGCGCTCTTGTCACGGTGGCAACCACACCCATCATCAGTCCTCACCTGCTGACTTCGACCACACTGCCTTACGCCTATGGCGTCGCCTTGCTGCTGCTGGCCATACTGGCTCTCATAGGCATACGCGCAGCGCACGCCAGCAAATCGCGCATGGCCTGGATACTCGCATTGATATACGGCTCCATGCCCATCATCGGCCTGTATGACATGGCGTTTCTGGATTACCGCGTCAATGTCGAAAGCATCTATTTGCGCCCCTACCCCGGCATCGGCCTAATCGTGATTTGCGCAGGGCTAATCTACCATCGCTACATCAACTCACTGAAAGCGGTGGAAAATGCCAACGCGCTGCTCGCGCAACGTGTGGCCGAGCGCGAAGCCGAACTTTCCCAAAAGTACGAGCAACTGCGTCAACTCGAACAACAGCATGTGCTGGAGCAGGAGCGTCAACGCATCATGCAGGAAATGCACGACGGCCTCGGCTCCTCGCTCATCAGCGCGCTGCACGTAGTCGAGCGCGGCACACCGGAACGCGAGGAAATCGCGCAAGTGCTGCGAGACTGCATTGACGATCTGAAACTTTCGCTGGATTCGCTTTCCTTCAGCGAATCGGATTTGCTCTCTCTGCTCGCCACACTGCGCTTCCGCCTTGGCAGCCGACTGCAAACCGCAGGCGTCACACTGCAATGGAACGTTGCTGATGTGCCGCCTTTGCCCTGGCTTAACGCGCAAAGCGCGCTGCACATTCTGCGCATCCTGCAGGAAGTGCTCGCCAATATCATCAAACACACGCAAGCGAGCCGCATTGCATTTTCTACCCACTGCGACGCAAGCGATGTCATTGTCCAGGTGCGCGACAATGGCCACGGCAACTTTACCCACACCTTCAGCACCGAAACTCCCTCTCCTTCCGGGTGCGGCCTCACCAACATCGCCAACCGCGCCCACGCCATCGGTGCAACCGGCTCCTGGGAACCCACGGACGAAGGTGGCCTGTTCACGCTTCGCCTGCCTCTGAAAAAGCGGGCAGAACAACAAGAATAAGCAAAAATAAGGGCGGGTTTCAAGCCCGCCCTTGCGCGTACTTTTCTCCAAATAGCAGTACTTCACCTAATCAGTTCTAGCGATAGTCAAGCAATCCCTCCGCCCCTATAGTTAAGCCATCGTGTTAATGACCCACCGCGACGAAACTCCAGCGGTGATGCTGACGGAAGCACCGGATTTTACGATCCCCCTCACCAGTGGTCATGGTAGCGCTGGTGGGCTTGTTCCGTCGGTGGCGCAACGTTCATGGGTGCCACCGACGGACTTTTTCACAAGAATTTCGTTAATAAAACAAATAATATTTGCACACATTGGATTTGACCCCACACTTTAGTGGGGCTTGTCGTAGCTGTTTGAGATTCACCATCCCCCTGCCAGTGGTCATGGTAGCGCTGGCAGGACTTGTTCCGTCGGCGGTGCATCGTTCATAGGTACCGCCGACGGATTTTTTGCTAACGCTCTTGTTGGATACCGTTTTTCCGCGTGGGTTCATCACGCTTTCCTGATCTGCAAGTCCTGTAATATTCCTCCTTCTGCTCGGCTTTTCCACTGCATATTCGGCAACAAGTAACCCAACATTTCCGCCATTATTCCGGTACAAGCAGGAATGCCAAGATCACTTTGGTTTTGCCGAAACCCGTAGCCTGAACCCTGTAACCCCTTACTACCTCGCCCTACTCTTCCGGATAAACTTGATTATCCAACAACCAACTGAAACCAATGGAAAGCGGGCATGGATTCAAGCCTAACTTAACGCCTACCCTACATTTTCTCCAGATAATTTGCATTTTATTGAGAATTACTGCTAGTATCGCGTCACGATTAAGTAGGCGGCCTTAAAGTACGGTAGCTATAGTCGAAACAAAGACGTTTAATAAACAGATCCTTGTCATGCGGGGTGTAAGCCTTTACAGCATTGGCAAGGAAGTAAAACAAGTTGGCAAGATATCAAGCCAACACTAATTAAGCCACTATGGAGCACACCACATGAACAATTCATACAAGACCATATTTAATCGCAGCTTGGGTGTTTTACAAGTCGTTTCTGAGTTGGTAAAGAGTCATGGTAAGGCTGGCTCAGGCATCCAAATAACCCATTGTAATTATTCAATTTTCCCGCGTCTTCGGCCTGCTTATGCCGCGCTTGCGTTATCCTTGGGCGTCACGCCTGCCCTCGCGCAAGTCACAATCGACCCCAATTGGGACGGCAGCAACTACACCGACGCCACACACGGGCAATACACTTACAGCGGCGGCGGTACAGAGACTCTGACCGGCGACTTCACACTCGCGCCCAGCATCAATCCGATCACGAATATCTCTTTCCTGACGCTAATCACGAACCCCGCTGCGGATGTCCAGGGCTTGCCCCTTGGCTATACCGGTTCTTTCGACTTGAACCTGGGTGGTCAAAACGACCCCATCATTGTGCCCAACCAGACCAATCCTTTGTTGGGAACCGAGACCTTTTTCATGAATGGCAGCGCGGACATGTCATACATCTTGCAAAATCCGTCGCTACAAACCTATCAATCAGCGGCAGCTTCCAATATCTATTCCGGCCTGCGGTTTGCCACGGTGGACAATGGCACGCTAAACATCAGCATCAATTCCGCCGCCTTGAATAATGCTGGCGGTACGCTGAATACCAGCAATACAATCGTCGCCAAAGATACTGCGCTGTTCATGGCTCAAAACAACGGCACGGTCGTTTTGCAAGAAGATATGCGCGTGCGATTTGCTATGGCTGGTACGGCAGTCGATCCCACAGATGTCGTTAACCCCCGCTCTTCCAACGTTAACAATGACACGTTCAACGGCTCCTTTTTGGGCTTTGATGGCACGCCGTGGAATGTGACAGACCTTGCCAGCTTCAAAGACTATAACGACTGGCTGGCCGACAAGATGATCGCGGGCGAGTTGCCGACTGCCCAATATCTGACTGAGCTGAACAAAGCCTATACAAACGCGACTACTGCATTCACCTATGATCCCACGCTGGGCACCCCCATCTCGCCGGGCGATCCGTTATTCGATCCGCTTACCAAAGCGGTCATTGCCGAAGCCAATGGCTCCAACGCCACCGCAATTATCGACACGGGCGTTACTGTATTGCTGGAGGGGGACACTAACGTCGTCGATGCCTACAGCAGTTTTGGCGCACCCGTGGCGGCGCTGTACGCCTCGAACGGCGGCACCGTCATCAATAACGGCTTGATTGCCGGGGTACGCGGCGTAGCGCCGATTTTTGTGGATGACAACAGCACCGGCATCAACAATGGCGTCATTATTGGGGGCTCACTGCGCACACTGACCAACCCCAATACCGTTATCGCAACAGGCACCAGCGGCTTCGTCCGCGTTGATGGCCCCGGTGCCACATTCACCAACAACGGCATTATCAACGTGAACTATCAGGGGGCAATTCAGATTTATGAAGGTTCCGCAATCAACAACGGCGTAATCAATGTCCAAAACGGTACTTCCCCTAGCGGCGCCCAGACTCGGGGGATTAACGCAACATTCACCAATGCTACGGGTGGTGTAATTTACCTGGGCAGAGACATCAGTATGGACATGTCCTCGCCCGATAAGCTTGATTGGGGCGGCGCGGATATTGAGGCCGCTTCCATCGGTAGCACTGGCATTGCAGCTACCGCTCAAGGCGGCACAGGCATCAATCAGGGAAAAATCATTATCGGCACCAAGGTAGTGGGTGTTGCCGGTATGCGGGCAACCAACGGCTCGGCTTCTGTCATCAACGATGTGGGCGGTGAAATCGATATAAACGGTTCCGTCGCAGGCGGCCTCGTGGGCGTCAACACGGGGATGCACATACAAAACACAGGCACTACAAACAGCAGCCTCAACGCCGGCACCATCAATCTGAATGCAATCAACAGCGTTGGCCTGTATGTTCTTGCCACTTCCACCGCCGGCGCTTCCAGCGCCGAATCTTCCGGAGTCATCAATGTCAATGGCGGCCAGGACCCGACTACTTTGCTCCGCAACTACGGCATCGTTGCAGAAGGTTCGACGCGCGCAATCGCCACCTTGAGCGGCGTGGTCAACCTCAATGGCGATGGCGCCATCGGTGTACATGCAAAAAACAACGGCCAGATCAACGTCATCGGCACCGGCACCGTGGTGTTCGATCCGCTGGGTACGGGTGCAATCAACCAAATCGGCTACTACGCCTTGGGTGTGAACTCGGCCATCACCAACAACAGCACCGGCACGCAGGATGTCTCAACCGATGGCTCCACGCTGTTCCGCGTGGAAAGCGGAGCTAAATTCACCGGTGGCGGTGGTGCGTCTTCCACCTTTACCGCGTCCGGTGAAAACAGCGTGGCGGTGGCGGCGGTCGGGTTTACGGGGGCGACTCTTTCATCCTTCAACTCTGGCGGCATGACCATTAACGCAAGCGGGATCAACTCCACCGCCGTGCTGATCGAAGGCGGCGCGCAGGGCAAGATTGAATCCACCGCCACCATCAATTTGACCGGCGTGGGCGCGGGGGCCGGCATTGCCGATGGGCAGGGGCATGACATCAATGGCGACGCGGCGGGCGCGCCGGTCATCGGTGTGTTGGGCAATTCCACGCTGGCGGCAGGTGCGGCAGGCTTTGGTACGGGCACCGTGCTGGTGAGCGAAGCCAATCTCAACTCCTCGCTCGACAATGTAACAGGCTACATCGCGCGCAACGGCGCGGCACTGGACAACAGCGGCAACCTCAACTTCACCGGTATCGACACGACCGGCATCAGCGTTGAGGATGGCTCGACGGGGCGGAACTCAGGCACGATCTCGATTGGTACAGGCGGCGTCGGCATCTCGGCGTTAAGCTCCACCGCAGCGCCCACCACCGTCACCAATACGGGCACGATCAACGCCAATGGTGGCTCTGTCACACAACGCACGACAGGTATCCGGGCGAGTGGCGCGAATGCCACAGTCAATATGACTGCCGGCAACGTCAATCTCAACGGCGTGGGCTCAATCGGCGTGAATGCCGAAGATGGTGCGACCGTCAATCTGTCGGGTACCGCTGCGGTGGTGTTCAACAATGCAGCGTCAGACCAGATCGGCTTCCTGATCTCGGGTCTGGGATCAACGGTCAACAACGCGGCGACATCGCTTGACGCAAGTTCGGCGAACTCGCGGCTGTTCCGCGTTGATGACGGGGCGTCTTACCAAGGTACCCCGGGAACGACACTTGAAGCCTCAGGAGCAGGAGCGATTGCGCTTGTCGCTTCCGGGGTGAACGCGGATAGCACCAAGAGCAAGATCGATACGGGAGACGCCACGCTTGATGTTACGGGCGCAGGCGCTTGGGGCGTGCGTGTTGACGGCGGCGCAGAGGGAATCATCACCGCCGGTTCGACGATCAATCTGACCGGCGTTGGGGCAATTGCCGGCGTGGTGGATGGGCGCGAAGTGGCGCTCGACGGTACGCTCTCGGCAACAACCGCCCCTTCGACGCTGACCAATAACGCTACCGTCAGTTCGGCAGCAACGGGCGCGACCGGCTTCATTACACGCTTTGACGGCACACTGATCAACAATGGCGACATCACGCTTACCGGGCCAAACAGCCGGGGTGTCGAGGTGGTAGACGGTCATTTCGTCAACACCGCCGATGTGACGGTGAACGGCACAGCAGTCTATGTCGAAGGCGCGAATGCCACCGTGCAAAACAACGGCAGCGGCACGATCCTCGCCACCAATGGCCGTGCGGCGATTGAACTGGGCACCGATGCGGATCTCGACTTGGTAGGCTCCGGCGCCAACACCGTGGAAGGACGCGGGACGGCGCACGCTGTGCTGATTGATACAGATGCAGCCGGGCTGACCGTGAATGGCGCACATCTCATCGTCAACGCTGTGGGCGCCACCGGCAACGGCATCGAGAACGCAGGCGAGATCGCCGACATTCAACTCACCAACACCCTCATCGACGTAGCTAATGGCAAAGGCGTACGCACGGCCACCAGCCTCGCCGCCACCAACAGCGGCACGATTACTGTTACCGGCAGCGGCACAGGCCTGGCCTTTGAGACCGCCACTGGCACCGCGATAAGTGAAGATATCGACCTCTCCGATTCCTCCGGTCTCACCATTGAAATCACGGGTGTAAATGGTACGGGTATTTCCGTCAACCACAGCGGCGGCGGCGATTTCACCAGCGCGGTCAATGTGAACGTCGCCGCAAGTGGTGGCTCGGCGGTGAAGCTCACCGGCATCGCCACGGCGCTGAACAGCGGCACGCTGACTTCACTTAGCACCGCCGCACCGGTTGTGGATGCCAGCGCCACCGGCACGAACTTCACCAACGATGTCACCGGCATCATCACGGTGGCCTCAACTACCGACACTGCCGTGCAGTTCGGCACCCAGAACGACACGTTTATCAACAGCGGGGCGGTGACGGGGGTGGTGAATTTGGGCGCGGGCACCAACGCCGCGATCTTGAATGCCGGTTCCACCACCAGTCAGGTATTGGGCGGTGTAGGGGCGGATACGGTGACGGTGAAGGGTAATGCGGCTTTTGCCCTGCTTGATGGCAACGCGGGTGCTACGGATACCGTCATCTTCGACGGTGCAACCCATACGCTCTCGGCTGCCAGCGACATTGACCGCTTCGAGACCTTGCGTCTGCAAAACAGCTCCGTCGTCACCACCGCGCTGCCGATCAAGATGACAGATGCCTCCACCAACGCGGGCGGTACCGTCAACATCCTCGACACTTCCCGCCTCAACATCACCGCGCCTGCGGGATATGCCTTCAACCATGCGCTCACCGGCGACGGCATCTTAAGTGCAACGATGGCGAATGCTGCGGATGCCTTCACCTTCGGAAGCGGCACTGGCTCCGCCTTTGACGGCACGGTGGTGCTGGGCCTGGGGACGTTCAATCTGGGCGGCGTGAACACCGCCGCACTGCAAAACGCCACCTTGCAACTGGATGCGGGCAACGTCACCACGGTCGCTGCTGGGCCGCAGAGCATCGAAGGACTCACCTTCAACGGCGGGCGCATGAACTTTGATGATGCCGTGCCGGATGCCATCGCTGTGACCAATCTGGTGACGGTGGATACCCTGACGGTGAACAGCGGCTCGGCAGGCGTGCAACTGGTGAATCCCTATACGCCACCTGCCGCAGGCTCTCTTATCGGCACCAATCTGCTGGAACAGGACAACACCGGGCAGCTTTACACCCAACTGGTGGCGGCCACCACAGTGACGACCCCCGGCGCGTTGCTAACCCTGTTTGACACCAACACCAATACCAATCTCTCCAGCCTGGAAACCGTGGAGATCGAGCAGAGCGGGGTCAATGTCGCTACCGGGCATTACGGGCTAGCAGGGTATGCGGGTACTGATGGTACTGACACTGGCCTTTTTGTGCGTTGGGGACTGACCCAACTGGATATCCACGCAGGTGAGACCCTGACCGTCGGCAACGGTAACGCCACCGGCGAGGACGCTACGCTTTCGGCGCTGGTCACGGACCTTGGCAATCTTGAAATTGACGCAGGCACAGGCAACACCGTGATTCTCACCAACAGCGGCAATACTTACAGCGGCAATACGATTGTGACCTCAGGCATCTTGCAACTGGGAAATAACGATGTACTGGGCCAGACTTCGTTGTTGCAGATTGAAGCGAATGCGACGGTGAACATCAACGGCTTCACGCAGACCATAGGCGCGTTTGACGGCAAGGCGAATTCGACGCTGAATATCAACACGGGTAATTTGACGGTAGGCATTATCAACGGCTCGACGGGCATCTTCACAGGCGAGGCGGGTTCCTTCCAGAACATCGGCACCGGCACCCTGACGGTGGAAGAAGGCGGCACCTCAGCAGGCACCTTGACTGGCGCGGCAACGGGTACGTTTAACCTCAACGACGACTTCGTCGTGACCAATGGCGGCAACAACGGCGGCCTCGCCTCCACGGTGAATGTGGCGAACGGCGTGACGGCCACGCTGGATCATGCGGCCGGTCTGGGCAACAGCGGCACCGCGAACCTCAACGGCGCGGGCGCGCAGCTTGAGCTTGACTTCACGGGCGCGGGCACGCTGGCCAAGACCATTGCAGGCGACGGCACGGTCAGTCTGCTCAGTGCCGCCGATGTGACCATTGCTGCGGCCACGAATAACAGCGGCTTCACCGGCACCTGGGATATCGACACCGGCACCAAGCTGAGAGCTTCGACTGCAAACAATCTCGGCGCGGCAGCGGTGGTCAATGACGGCGAACTGCACATCAACACCAGCACCAACTGGCAGATCGACAACGTTGTGACAGGCGCGGGCGATTTCTACAAGGAAGGCAACGGCACCCTCACCGCCGGCGCCAACCTCAACTACAGCGGCGCCACCTTCGTCAATCAAGGCACCTTTGCCGCCAGCGCCGACAATACCTTCAGCGCCAACTCCGCCCACACCGTCGCCACCGGTGCTACTTTGGACGCTGCCGGTTTCAACCAGACCGTCGCAAGCCTCACCAACGCGGGTACGGTCAATGTCGCGGCAGGCGCTGCCGGTGCGACCTTTACCGTCACCGGCGACTATGTGGGCAACGGCGGCACCGTGGTTCTGGGTACGGAATGGGGCGATGACGCTGCCCTGCACGATACGCTGAGAATCGAGGGCCCCAATACCTCCGGCAATACCAACTTGCGCGTGCTGTACCGAGGCGGCGACGGCGAAGCCACCACAGTCGGGATCAATCTGGTTGATATCGTCAACAGCAGCGGTGCGGCCAACCAGGCAACCTTCG
>JAITML010000058.1 GCA_031277395.1 Methylobacillus sp.
CCCTCGACTTCAGAACTCGCGCTGATGAAACCGGCGACCGTTCTGGTCGGAATGCTCAATCCCTTTGACTCTGAAGGCTTGCAACGACTGGCTGCCGCCAACCTGACCGCCTTCGCGCTCGAAGCCGCGCCGCGCACCACGCGCGCGCAGAGCATGGATGTGTTGTCATCGCAAGCGAACATTGCCGGTTACAAAGCGGTGATCGTGGCCGCCGACCGCTATCAAAAATTCTTCCCCATGCTGATGACCGCCGCCGGTACGGTAAAGGCCGCGCGCGTCGTGATTCTGGGCGTGGGCGTGGCCGGTTTGCAGGCAATTGCGACCGCCAAGCGTTTGGGTGCGGTGATCGAAGCCAGCGACGTGCGCCCGAGCGTGAAGGAGCAGGTCGAATCGCTGGGTGGCAAATTCATCGACGTGCCGTATGAAACTGACGAGGAAAAAGAGGCCGCCGAGGGCGTGGGCGGCTACGCGCGCCCGATGCCGCCGGGCTGGCTGGAGCGCCAGAAAGTCGAAGTCGCCAAGCGCGTGGCGCTGGCCGACGTGGTGATTTCCACCGCGCTGATTCCTGGCCGTGCCGCGCCGACGTTGATTACCGAGGACATGGTGAAAAGCATGAAGCCCGGCTCGGTGATTGTTGACATGGCCGCAGGCAAAGGCGCGACCAATCCCGACGGCACGGCAGGCGGCAACTGTCCGCTAACCGAAGCTGACCGCACGGTGGTCAAGCACGGCGTCACCATCGTCGGCGACACCAATCTCGCCGCGCAGGTCGCCGCCGATGCCAGCAGCCTGTATGCGCGCAACGTGCTCGACTTTCTGAAGCTGCTGCTGCCCAAGGATGGCGGCTTCACCATAGACCCCGAGGATGACATCGTCACTGCTTGCCTGATGGCGCACCAAGGCGTGGTGACCCGCAAATGAGCAGGCCAATCAATTTATTAACAAGCGCATAACCAAAATATACCGAGGCTCAACATGGAAACCATTTCACCGTTTGTCTTCAATCTCATCATCTTCGTGCTCGCGATCTATGTCGGTTATCACGTGGTCTGGACCGTCACACCGGCACTGCACACGCCGCTGATGGCAGTGACCAATGCGATCTCGGCCATCGTCATCGTTGGTGCGATGCTGGCCGCCGGGCTGACCGGCGACGTGTTCGCCAAGGTCATGGGTGTGGGTGCGGTGGCGCTCGCAGCGGTGAATATCTTCGGCGGCTTTCTCGTCACGCGCCGCATGCTCGAAATGTTCAAGAAAAAAGAACGTCCCGCCAAGACGGACGCAGGTCAATAAGGAGCGACAGACATGAGCATGAACGTCATTACCCTGCTGTACCTGATCGCCAGTGTGTGCTTTATTCAGGCGCTGAAAGGATTGTCGCACCCCACCACTTCAATTCGCGGCAATATCTTTGGCATGACCGGCATGGCGATTGCCGTGCTGACCACGGCGGCGCTGATCGTCAAACTGTCGAGCTCCGGCCTGGGACTGCTCTGGGTGCTGCTGGGTCTGGTCGTTGGCGGCGGCTACGGCGCATGGCGCGCCAAGACGGTCGAGATGACCAAGATGCCGGAACTGGTGGCGTTTTTCCACAGCATGATCGGCCTCGCGGCGGTGTTCATCGCGACTGCTGCCGTGATCGACCCCGCAGCCTTCGGCCACGGCGACGGCCAGATTCCGGGTGGCAATCGCATCGAACTGGCGCTCGGCGCGTTCATCGGTGCAGTAACTTTCAGCGGCTCGGTGATCGCTTGGGGCAAGCTGTCGGGAACATCAAAGTTCCGGCTGTTCCAGGGCGCACCGGTAATTTTTCCGGGTCAGCACTGGGTGAATCTGCTGCTGGGCATCGTGGCGCTGGCGGGCATCGCCTGGTTCTGGCAATCACAGGGCATGCCGCCGTTCGCGCTGGTGTGCGCGCTCGGTTTCGTGATCGGCGTGACGCTTATCATCCCAATCGGCGGCGCCGACATGCCGGTGGTGGTATCCATGCTGAACAGCTACTCGGGTTGGGCAGCGGCGGGCATCGGCTTTTCGCTCGACAACTCCATGCTCATCATCGCCGGCTCGCTGGTCGGCAGTTCGGGCGCGATCCTCTCCTACATCATGTGCAAGGCGATGAACCGCTCGTTCTTCAGCGTCATTCTGGGCGGCTTCGGCGGAGAAATGGGTGATGATGCAGGCGATGTTCAGGAGCTGCGCCCGGTCAAGAGCGGCAGCGCCGAAGACGCGGCCTTTGTGCTCGGCAACGCCGAAACCGTGATTATCGTACCGGGCTACGGCCTGGCGGTCGCACGCGCGCAACACGCGGTTCAGGAACTGGCGCAGAAACTGACCGAGCACGGTGTGATGGTGAAGTACGCAATCCACCCGGTCGCGGGTCGCATGCCGGGGCACATGAACGTGCTGCTCGCGGAAGCCGAAGTACCCTACGATCAGGTGTTCGAGATGGAGGACATCAACGGCGAATTCGGCCAGGCCGATGTGGCGATCATCCTCGGCGCCAACGACGTGGTAAATCCCGCCGCGCATATCAAGGGCAGCCCGATCTATGGCATGCCGATTCTGGAGGCATGCAAATCCAGGACCGTCATCGTCAACAAACGCAGCATGGCTGCGGGCTACGCGGGCCTCGACAATGAACTGTTCTACATGGACAAGACCATGATGGTGTTTGGCGATGCCAAAAAAGTGGTTGAGGATATCGTGAAGGCGATTGAATAGGATATGCTACTCCCTGCCTCTGCTTGCCATCCCCCTTCACTTTCCGGAGATCGCAATGGATAACCTGAGCGAACTGATTTATCTGCTGTCGAATCGCGATCTCGACAAGAATGAGGCCATCTCGATAGCAGATGCCGCTCGCGCTACTGTCGATAGCGGTGAATTCGACTGGATTGACGATGATGAAAGACAGTTGATGTTCTCGGTCGAAGATCAGTTGTCGGACTGGTTTGCCGTGAGCGACAAGATCGACGAATTGCACGAGCAACTCTACGACTGGTTCTCCGATCCCCCGCTGCTGCCCTTCCCCCACGATCTTGATCCTCTCGCCTATTTTGACTGGCTCGACAACCTCCTTGCGAAGCGACCCAAGGGCAACTATGAGTTGCTGAGGCTGGACAACGGCGTTGACGACAACATACACGCTGTTCTCGTCCGTCGTGCGGATACGCCACGCATTCTTGAGCTATGCAAAACGCTGGGGTTTCGCGTTTATCCCGCCAATAGTGCAACCTAATGCAGATCGCTTCTTTCGATAAACGCGTCTGCCCCGACATGGAATCGCTCAACCAGAGCGGCAATCTGGCGCGTATTGAGCAGACGGCGACCCGCCAGAATTTCTGAAATCACGCTCTGACTGCCCACCTCGGGCAACTCGGATTGAGTGAGATTGTGCTGATCCATCAAAAAACGCAGCACCTCGCGCGGCGACACTGCCGGGATGGCATGGTGATCCGCCTCATATTCACGTACCGCTGCCGTCAGCAAATCGAGTAGATCGGCCAAGGGGTGCGTGGCATCCTCCCGCGCGGGAGTGTTGCGGGTTTCATCCAGAATGGCCTCGATCAACCCCAAAACACGACCATAGTCAGCCTCGGTGCGAATCGCCCCCACACCGGCTACAGCACGGAACTCGCCATATCTGCGGGCAATTTTAGTCAGGTCAATCACGGTTTCCATGCGTTGTACTCCTTGTGCGTAAAAACGCGCTTGATAAAAACAGTCTGTGTGCGAAACACCACGTCAGCCACAATGCGGTAATTGTTACCGCCCACATCAAACACCACATATCCATCAACCCAGTCCACCGAGTTGAATACTGTTTTCAACTCGGCAAAACTGGCAGCTTTGGCATGTTGTAACACGGTATGCCAATGCAGCAACGCGTTGGCGGATGCCGGGTGTATTACCCAGAACTCGCGCAATGTCCGCTTGGAGATAATGTGCATGGCAATGAATTATCGCAAATTCAAATAAATATAGCAATTAGCGTTTGTATCATGGCACAGGAATCCATCGGCATCTTGCCCACTATTCCCATAAATCGGGGTATGTCCTAAACTCCAAACCCTATGGATACCATTTTTCGCCTGTACTTTGAGTACTTCTGGCTCGCCGTTCTCGCGCTTCTGGCATTCCAATATGTGCAAGCGCGCAGAGCCCTGTCGGCGCAGGAAGCAGAGGATGCCCAAGCGCACGAAGTCGGGTTCTTCCAAAAGCTTTACATAATCTGGTTCGGTTTGCCGTTTGTCATCATGGGCGCGGGGAAGCTGACGGGCTACACGCCCATTGTTTGGCATTATTTTCGACCACAAGACCTTAACCCATTTGTTCTGGCCTTCCATATCGTCTTGTTAGTCGAAATCTGCGCGCTCACCTGGTGGGTTTTCTGCGCGGGTGGCGCCGAGAAGATCCGGGATCTTGGCATATTCGTTGTGGATGCACCGGGAAGGCCGGGTAAACCCGTCTCATCACTCATCGGCATCAAGCTGTTCGTAGCAACCGGAGCATTGCTGTATCCGATACTGCTCTATCTGATCATCAGCAGCGATTTTCCAGACTATTTCTGAACAGTGAAGAAGAACGGTTACTTACTTCTCCACCACCAACCCATGCTCCACCGCATACACCGCCGCTTGCACGCGGCTGGCAAGATTGAGCTTGCGCAATATGCCTTGCACATGAATTTTTACGGTGGATTCCGACAGATTCAGCTCGCGCGCGATTTCCTTGTTGCTGTCACCACGCGCGAGTTTCACGATGATTTCCTTTTCGCGCGGCGATAATTTGACGGCTTCCGCGCCGCCATTTTTGATCGGCGCGCGCATGGCATCGGCGAGTTTGCCGGTCATGTGCGGTGACATGACCGATTCTCCGGCAGCGGCGCGGCGTATGGATTGCAGCAGAAAATCCGTTTCGATGTTTTTCAAAAGATAACCGCGCGCGCCTATGCGCAACGCTTCGAGCAAATCTTCGGCATCTTCCGAAACAGTCAGCATGACGATTTGCGCGTCAGGCGCTTCGTCCTGCAACAGCGGTATGGTTTCAAGGCCGCTCATGTCCGGCATGTGCAAATCCAGCAGGATAACATCGGGATTGAGACGCTTGGCGTGTTTGACGCCTTCGATTCCGCTGCCGGCTTCGCCGACCAGCTTGAAATCATTCTGACGTTCCAGCACAAGCCGGATGCCGCTGCGAAACAGGCTGTGATCATCAATGATAAGCACGCGTATAGGTGTCATGCGACCCCCGCAGTCATCATGGCGGCCGCCCAGGTGAGAGTGACCTCGGTGCCTTGTCCCGGCACGGATACGAGTGTGAGGCTGCCGCCCATGCGGTGCGCGCGCTCGCGCATGATGCGGATGCCGACATGCGTGTCGCCTGCATCCTTGCTGAAATCGCAGCCCTTGCCGTTGTCTTTCACCGTCAACCGGCACTCGGCTGCGGAGATCAGTTCCACTTCCACCTTGGTTGCCTCTGAATGTTTGCGTACATTGGAGAGCGATTCCTGCAGAATATGCAGCATCTGCACCACCGATTCCGGCGGCAAATCGAGCGGCGGCCCAATGCGCGAATAATGCGTGGGAATGCCCACCTGTCCCTCAAATTTTTCCAGCGCGCTGCCGATGGCGGCATCGAGATTGGCATGATCAAGCTGCGTGCGGAAATGCACCAGCAATTCACGCACATCGTCGTAACTTTCCTGCACGCCTTCGCGGATTTGCTCGACAACCTCAATCGCATTGGCGACTTTCTGGTTGCTGAGATCTTCCTGCAGCAACTGCACCTGTATGTTCAGAAAAGCCAGCGACTGCGCAATGCTGTCATGCAGTTCCTGCGCAAGCAGGTTGCGTTCTTCGGAAATCGCCATTTCCTTTTCGCGCGCGACAAGCCGCTGGTTTTCAATCGCGGTGCCGAGGTGCAGCCCGACCGATTCCAGCAGGCGCACCTCCGCAGGCGGCAGGATGCGCGGAGTGTCGAAAAACAAATTGAGCAGTCCCAGCATGCTTTGTTTGGAGCGTATGGGAATCGCGGCGATAGCGCGGAAATCGCTGCAATTGCATGTATCCAGCGACGGCTGCGACGCCTGATCGGCAAGATCGGAACTGATTGCAACACCTTTGCACGCCACTTCACCACACAGGCAGGAGCCCACCTCAAGCCAGGTTTCCCGCTCCAGAAAGTAATCCGATACATCACGCGCGGCGACCACTTTCAACTGCTCGCCATTGGGGTCGGTCAGCCGTATCACGCCGCCGCTCGCGTTGAACAGCGCGATCATGCGCCCCAACACGTTGTCGCACAACGGCTCGGCGGCGGTGGAAGCATTGAGAAATGCGGCCACTTCATAGAGCGCGCCCAGTTCACGATTTTTCACTTCAACCCGCTGCGTTTTTTCCGCGATGCGCTCCTCCAAAGTGGCATAAGTATCCTGCAAATGCTCCGCCATCTGGTTGAAGCCGTGTGCGAGTTCGCTCAACTCGTCCTCTCCCTTCGCCGGAAGGCGCACGTCGAAATTTCCCTCGCCCATGCTGCGCAAACCGTCGTTGAGACGCTGCACCGGCCGCACCAGCAACAGCGAAAAAATATAGTCGAGCAACACGGTTCCAAGCAGGGCAATCACAATCAATCCGACCTGAAACGGGCGCAGGATGCTGGTCGCATGAGCATTGCTGCGCTCGATCAATACCACAAGATCGTCGATGCCCGCGACAAAACTTTCAAGTGAAATCTGGTATTCAGTGAGCAATCGCGATTGCTCCTCAGCGGAAGTCGAACTGAGTATGGTCTCGATGCGCGGCTTCATCACGTCAGACCAGACCAATTGCAACGTCAGCACCTGCTCGATCACGCGCGGCTCGTTGGGAAGAAACAACGGGCGCTGCGGATTGCCGTTTTTGAGTTCGATCAAGGTGCGCTCAAAACGCAAAGCCTCGCGCTCGATCTCCTCGCGCAGATTCGACTCCGGCTGCCGCACCTGCTGCGCCATGAGAAAAGCGATACGGTAAGAACGCATGCGCTCCCTGCCCGCATCATTGATCGCCGCCGCGCTGCCTTCCAGATGGCGGGACACCACCAGCGTCGAGCCGATCGCCACCACCGCCACCAGAAAATAAAACACCAGCAGGCTGGTAATTTTCTGACTGATCTTGAGTTTCATGCCTGAATCAAGCGTCGTTTATCAATCG
>JAITML010000070.1 GCA_031277395.1 Methylobacillus sp.
AACATCATTCATCGCATGGTGAGCAAGACGGCGGTGGTGCACAAGCACCAGAATTACGACACCTACGAAAGAGTCATCGCCGATTGCGACATGTTCCTCAATCCCTTCCCGTTCGGCAATACCAACGGCATCGTCGATACCGTGTGGGCAGGTTTGGTGGGTGTGAACAAAACCGGGCGCGAAGTGCATGAGCATATCGACGAAGGCATGTTCACCCGTCTCGGTTTTCCGGAATGGATGACCGCGCGCACCAGCGAGGAATACAAGCAGGCGGCGTTGCGGCTGATCAACAATCCGGAGGAGCGCGCAGAACTCGCGGCGAAATACGCGGGGCCGAAAGCCATCGAAAAACTCATCTTCGAAGGCCGTCCACAGATTCTGGGTGAGCGCATCATGGAGTTGTGGAAAGCCTTGCCGCAGGAAGAAGAAACTGCAAAGAAAGGCAAAAAACCATCTGCCTCGGAGAAAAAAGCGGCGGGGAAAAAGCCCGCCCGAACAGTGCGTCATCTGGGTCCGGCAGGCATCCCCGGCTGGCTCGCCAAGGAGGTTGAAGTTTATTTTTCCGTGCCGCTGCGCACCAAACCCAAAACCATCGTCAATATCGGCGGTGGCGCAGGCGCGTTCGCGTTGCGCGCGCGCAAGCAATGGCCAACGGTCAAGGTCATTTCTTACGAACCCTTGCCGTCGAACGTGGCGCGGATGCGCGCCAATCTTGATGCAGCCTGGGCTGAGGTCATTCCGTGCGCGGTGCGTGCCGAAGCCGGCCCGCAAGGCATGTACATGGGCGACATGTTCGTCACCGGCAGTTTCAACAAAGGCAATCGTCAGACCATCAACCGCATCACGGTCGATTGCGTGGCGGCCGCCGATTTGCCATCGTGCGACCTGCTGAAAATTGATACCGAAGGTGTGGAAGTGGAAATACTCGCGCACGCCAACCTCGACGGCATCAACGCCATCCTGCTCGAATATCACAACCGTGCGGATGCCGAAACCATACAGAAGCAGCTTGCCGCAGCGGGCTTTGATTGTCTCTACGACAGCGATGCCAATGCGGCAGTCGGTCAACTGATTTTCGAACGCAAAGGTGCGGAATCGGCCGATCTGCAAACCAAATCCGGCAAGCAGAAAAACAAGATGAGCAGCACCGACGAACTGGTGTTGTAATTCCCGCGCCCTGCCTACGGACTCGAAAGGGTTGATGATGAAGGATCAGATACTTTTACTTCTTGCCGGTGTCGCGGGCGCGGGGATCGCCTGGGCATTCTGGTATTTTTTCGGGGAAGTCGGTATCAATGTGCTCGGAAGCCTGGCCGTAATTGTGCTGCTCGTGGACAACCTGCAACTGCGTCGCCGACTGCGCAAGCGGGATCGCAGATCAGACTGAAGTCGTTATCAGCCAACCGGCACACTCCGCAAAATCTCATCCGCCCAATTTTTTCCGGCATCGCTTGCCGATACCACATGCAAACGGTGTCCGGCCACACCGGGGAATACTGCCTGCACATCTTCCGGAGCCACGAAATCACGCCCCTGCATCAAGGCCCAGGCTTGCGCGCATTGTTTGAGCGCGAGACCGGCGCGCGGGGACAGGCCGTTGGTGAAGCGCGCGGACTGACGGGTGTGTTCCAGCAGTGCTTGCAGATAATCAAGCAGGGCATCGGAAACATGAATATCCTGCGCGGCGCTTTGCAGTTTGATCAACAGGTCGGCGTTGATGACGGGGCGCAGTTCGGCGAAATTTTCGCGGCCACCCTGGCTCATGAGCAGGTTGCGTTCGGAGCGGGCATCGGGGTAGCCGATGTCCATGCGCATAAGAAAACGGTCAAGCTGCGATTCGGGCAGCGGAAAAGTGCCGACATGGGTGGCGGGATTCTGCGTGGCGATCACGAAGAACGGGCTGGGCAAAGTACGCGTTTCGCCTTCTATGGTGGTCTGACGTTCCTCCATGACTTCCAGCAGCGCGCTTTGCGTTTTTGGTGTGGCGCGATTTATTTCATCGGCGAGCAACACATTGGTGAAAACCGGGCCGGGATGAAATGTAAATGTGGCTTCGTTGCGGTCATACACGGACACGCCGAGTATATCCACCGGCAGCAAATCGCTCGTGAATTGCACGCGGCGAAACTCCAACCCCAGCACCCGCGCGATGACATGCGCCAGTATGGTTTTTCCCATGCCGGGTAAATCCTCGATCAGCAAATGCCCGCGCGCCAAAATGCAGGCGAGCGCGAGCCGCAACTGATGCTCCTTGCCAAGGATGATTTTGCTTGCGGCGGCGAGTATGCGTTCGGTGACAGGGTTCATTGTTGTTTCATTTTCATATCAAAATTATTTTTCCGGTCTTGCTTGCGGTGCTGCAACAGCGTCTGCGCTTTATCTGCGCGCATTCATTCAATCTGAAGATGGAGTTATCCAGAGATTGATGAGCTCACGCGCCTTGAGTGCGACTTCGCTTGCCGTAAGGCCGAGCGGTCCCATACCTTGCTCAACCAGCGCATCCGCCGCCGCGCCATGCAGCCATGCGCCGAGCAATGCCGCCTGATCGAGCGCCATGCCTTGCGCAACGAGTGCGCCCATGATACCGGAAAGCGCGTCGCCCATGCCTGCGGCCGCAAGGCCGGGGTTACCACTTGTGTTGATATACCACGGGTGTTCACCCTCTTTTACTTGATGGGAAAGACTGGAATGAGGAAATTCGAAAGGCATGGCAATCACCGTCCCCGCGCCTTTCAGCAAGGTGATCGCATGATATTTTTCGGCGATATCGCGCGCTTTGGCGATACGGTCGGACTGGATGTCGGCAATGCTGCAACCCAGCAAGGCGGCGGCTTCACCAGGATGCGGCGTGAGCAGCGCGGGATGCGCCCGTTCAACGAGCAGCTGGCGCAATTCGTCGTGTTCCGCGATCAGCACCAGTGCATCGGCATCGACGATCAACGACGCGACGGGGTAGCGCAACGCGCGTTGCACCATCGTGACGGCATTCGCGGAACGTCCCAGACCGGGGCCGACGATGAGCACGTTGAGATGATCCATATCGAGCACTTCGCGCGCTTTGCGCAGCATCAATTCCGGTTGACCGAAATCAACGACAGGCGCGTATTCGGTGAGCAATCCCGCGTAAACCCGTCCCGAGCCAGTGAGCAATGCGGCGCGCGCGGCGAGCAGGGGCGCGCCCACCATGCCGTGATCGCCGCCCAAAATTCCGACGCTGCCGTAAGTGCCCTTGTGGCTGTTGCGTTTGCGCGGCGCAGGCAACACGGGGGTTTCGTTTATGAGCCAGCCATCGGGCGCTTGCGCGCTGGATATGCCGAGATTGCTGACGTGCACGATACCGGCGTGATCCACGCCATCCGAGGTGAACAGTCCCGGTTTGAGGCCGAGAAAAGTCAGCGTGTGATCCGCCACCACGGTTTCGCCCAGCGCGCGGCCGGTGTCGGCATTCAATCCGCTGGGAATGTCGATCGCCAACACGGTTGCATCGAGCGCGTTGATCTTGCGCACAAGATTGAGAAAAATACCTTGCAGCGGCCGCGAAAGCCCGATGCCGAACAGTCCGTCGATGACGAGGTCGTAATGTTTTTCAGGGATGTCGGTGAGCAACGTGCCGCCCGCCGCCGACCAGGCTGCACGGGCGCGGGCGGCATCGGGCGGAAGTTTGCCCGCATCGCCTGCAAACACCACATCCAGTTGCTGCCACGATTCCTTCAAGTGTCGCGCCGCGACCAGCGCATCGCCGCCGTTATTGCCCGGCCCCGCGACGATAAGGATGGAGCCGGACTCCTCCGGCAACAGCGATTCCGCGAGTGTCCCGATGGCGAGACCGGCTTTCTCCATCAGATTAACTGTGCCGCGCGCTGCTTCAATAGCGCGTATTCCGGAAGTATGAAAAATGGGTTGCATGGTTAAACGCTCGCGCACCTGTTGCTAACAATGAAACGAAGAAACAACTTTACCTTTAATCGCGCTTTCCGGCACGAATCCGAAATGGCGGCTGTCCATGGAATTATCCCGATTATCACCCATGACGAAATACATGTGCGGCGGGACGGTGATTTCAAAATCTTTATCCGGATAGTCTCGTGAAATTTGTATCTGCCAGTTGGCTGAATCAAATGACTCTTGAAGCACGTCATAGGTATTTTCAGCGAATTTTCCCTCATCCTGCTTGCTGTGCAAAGGTGTTTGCGAAACCGGCTGATCGTTAATCCACAAGGCTTTTGATTGATAGACGATGTTGTCACCCGGCGAACCGATTACGCGCTTGACGTAAGTTTGGGATGGATCGAGTGGGTAATCGAAAACGACCACATCGCCATGATGCAACGGCTCGCTTGCTTGAGATTTATAAACGGTGACGCCGAAGGTACCATAGTTTCCATAACCGGATTTGGAAATGAAGATGCAGTCGCCTTTTGCGTATGAAGGCTCCATGCTCGCGCTCGGCAAATAAAACGGCTCATGGAAAAAGGCGCGAAATATGAATATCGGGCTGAGGACAAGAATCAGAAAAGCAGCAGCAATGCCGTACCAGCGGCTATACCACGGGCGCCGAGACATGGGTTGGGCGCGGGTTGCGAAGATGAAAATCTGAATGATGGAAATCAGGAAAAATGCCAGCAGCACTGCCAAGACCGGCACTGACCAATCGGCGAAGGAATGCGAGCCAAGCAAAATGTAGATTATGAAAATCGCTGTCAGAAGATACAGCGCAAAATAAAAAGCCGCCCAGCGCCATCGGTCGACATACAGAAAGCCGAAAGGCCAGAGAATCAGATTAAGTACTACCGCAATCCAGCGATTGGGTTTCCAGTTCAATTATTTTCTCCGCGTGTGATCGAGGGCGAGGCGAATGTCGGAGTTATTGTAAGTGCAATTTGCCGGTCGTCCATGCTTCCACATAATTTATAATTGGTTGTTATCAGCCAAAATACTGGTTGATAACAACCAAATCTGCGGTAAACTGGGCGCTGCCACAAAAACCAAACAGCGCGTAATTGGCTGATGTAAAAGAATTAAGCCGGAACAAGGCCGGCTTGGCACAGAACTTGATGCTTTATGGCATCCAAATCCAATAAACCGAGGGAGTTTTTATGCAGCACGCAACAACATTTCATCTGCGCGTCATTTGTACGGCGCTCATTTGCGCATTACCGCAGCTCGCGCTCGCCGAGAACAAGGCCGAGGCGCTCGAACTGGGCACGGTTGATGTGGTCAGCACCACACCGTTGCCGAGCGTGGGCACGACCATTGATCAGGTGCCTTCCAATGTGCAGGCGGCCAATGCCAAATCCATAGGCGAGCAGCACGGGCTGGAAGTGTCGCAATACATGAATGCCAATCTCGGCAGCGTGACGGTCAGCGAAGGCCAGAACAATGTTTACATGCCGGATGTCAATTTCCGCGGCTTTACCGCGAGCCCGCTCATGGGCGCGCCCACGGGCATGTCGGTGTACATGGACGGCGTGCGTCTCAACGAGCCGTTCGGCGACGGCATCAATTGGGGCGCGATTCCGCAATCCGCGATTTCCAGCATCAATTTGATTCCCGGTTCCAATCCGGTATTCGGTCTCAACACCCTGGGTGGCGCGCTGGCGATACACACCAAGAGCGGCGCGCAGTATCCCGGCTTCGTGATGGAAGCGACGGCCGGTTCCTGGGGTCGCAAGGGCGTCAATTTTGAATACGGCGGCGAGCAGGATGAACTGGACTGGTTTCTCACCGGCAATTTCGTCGATGAAACCGGCTGGCGGGAGCACTCCTTCAGCAATGTGAACCAGTTGTTCGGCAAGGTGGGCTGGCAGAACGATACCACCGATCTGGATCTCACCTTCGCGGGTTCGGATAACCGTCTCGAAGGCGTGCAGGCGCTGCCGCGCAGTTGGGGGCTGACTACAAAGGAGGGCTATACCTGGCCCGACATCAATGATTCCAGCGTGACTCTGGTCAACCTCGAAGGCAGTCATTTTCTCACCGATACCAAACTCATCGCGGGCAACATCTATGTGCGCCGCAGCCGTATCAGGAATTTCGCGAGCAATACCAACGACGATTTCGATCCGCTGTTCCCCAATCAGGAGCAGGGCTTCAACGAACGCAGCATGACCGATCAGCAGGGCTACGGCTTCACGCTGCAATTTTCGGACAGCGGCAAGCTGTGGAATATGGCGAATCAGTACAGCGTGGGCTTCAGTTTTGATGGCGGCAAATCCAACTACAAGTCGTTCGAGCAGGAAGTGGATGAGTTCGACGCCAACCGCGCCGCCAACTCCGATGAAGATTTCGAAATGGAAACCGACGTGACCGGTCGCAACCAGTATTACGGTTTGTACTTTACCGATACGCTGTCGTTCACCGACAAACTGCACCTGACCCTGTCCAGCCGCTACAACTACATCAAGGTCAAGATACGTGATCATATGGGGCCCGACGGCGGCACCGGCAAGTACGTCACCGGCACCACTTCGGATGAGGTCGAGCATCACTTCAATCGCGTCAATCCGGCGATCGGACTCAATTACAATCCCTCGCAAACCCTCAATTTCTTTGGCGGCTACAACGAAGGCATGCGCGCGCCGACACCGATTGAACTCGCGTGCGCGGATCGGGATGTGCCATGCCGCATGCCGACCGACTTTCTCGCCGATCCACCGCTCGAACCCGTGGTCGCCAAAACCTGGGAAGGCGGCGTGCGCGGCTATCTCGGCAACGGCTGGCAGTGGAGTGCCGCCGGTTTTTATTCCACTTTGCACGATGATATCCAGTTCGTTTCCGCGGGCACCAGTTCCACCAATCTGGGCTACTTCCAGAACATCGGCAAGACTCGCCGCAAAGGCATAGAACTGGGGCTGCAAGGCGATCTGGACAAACTCACGCTGGCCGTTAATTACACCTATCTGCGGGCTACCTTTGAAAGCGATGTTGATTTTGCTAGCCCGTACAACAGTTCCGCAGTGGATACCGACGGCGACGGCGAAGGCGATACCATCACCGCGCGCAAGGGCGACCGCATGCCGGGTCTGCCGGATCACGCGCTCAAACTGCGCGCGGCCTATGAGTTCACTCCCGATCTCACGGTCGGCCTCAACATGCTGGCTTTCTCCGGCGTCTATGCGCGCGGCGACGAAAACAACAGCGACAAGAATGGCAAGGTGGCTGGTTACACCATCTTCAATCTGGATGCCAACTACCACATCAACGGCAACTGGAGCGCGTTCGCGCGGGTGAACAATCTGTTCGACAAGGAATACGCGACCCTGGGCGTACTCGGGCCGAATGCCTTTAATACGCCGGATCACACCTTCAACACGCTTGGCGAAGCTGCCTGGGATGCCGAGCAGTTCCGCTCTCCGGGCGCGCCGCGCGCAGCCTGGGTGGGTGTGCGCTACGAGTTTGGTCGCCCCGACAAGAAATCGGGCGCTGGCGCGGTGGATCTTGATTAGGGCATGAGGCGGGCGTGATGCAGATGCGCGACGAATTTTCCGGTGAGCCGTCCGTGGCGACAGATCAGAAGTCGCGCGTTCTGCTGATCGAAGATGAAACCCTGTTCGCGCGCGCCGTGGCCAAACGATTGCGCAAGGCGGGCTATGAATGCGAAGCGGCGGAAACCCTGGCGGAAGGTCAGACGATCATGCGTCGATTTGCGCCCGATATCGTGTTGCTCGACATGCGGCTGCCCGACGGCAATGGCATGGATTTGCTCGCGGAACTGATCGCGCGCAACATCCCGGTCATCGTGATGACCGCCTATGGCGAAATCAGCGATGCCGTGAGCGCGATAAAGCAGGGCGCGGCAGATTATCTGAAAAAACCGGTTGATCTTGAAGAGCTGCTGCTTGTGGTGGACAAGGCGCGGCGCTCCGAGCAGATCAAACATCGCCTTGATTATTCACGTCAGCGCGACAGCCACAGCGCGGAGAATATCGAGTTTATCGGCGACAGCTCCGCAATGCAGACCGCGCGCATGCAGATCGAACGCATCGCGCAACTGGTTTCCGTCGGCGGTGACACGCCGCCCACCGTGCTCATCACCGGCGAAACCGGAACCGGCAAGGATGTCGCCGCGCGATTGCTGCATCAATTTTGCGATCGCAGCAACCGCCCGTTCGTGCATGTCGATTGCGCCTCGCTGCCCGCGGAGCTTGTTGAAAGTGAATTATTCGGCCATGAAAAAGGCGCGTTTACCAGCGCGCAGGATGCTCGCTGCGGCCTCATCGAAGCCGCCGAAGATGGCACGCTGTTCATGGACGAAATCGGCGAATTGCCATTGGCCTTGCAAGTCAAGCTGCTCAATGTGCTGGAGCGTCGTGTGGTGCGTCGCCTGGGCTCGACCAGGGAACGTTCTGTCGCCGCCCGCTTCATCGCTGCGACCAATCGCGACCTGCAACAAATGGTGATCGAAGGCCGCTTCCGCGCCGATCTCTATTATCGTCTCAATGTGCTCAACATCGAGATGCCGCCATTGCGTCAACGCGGCGACGATATCTTGTTGCTTGCCAACCATTTCGCCCAACAAACCGCGCGACGTTACGGCCTGCCCCATCGCCCGTTTTCCTCCATCGCGCAAACCGCCATGCTCGCCTATTCCTGGCCCGGCAATGTGCGCGAACTCAAACACCTCGTCAGCCGTGGTGCATTGCTAAGTCAGGGCGCGATGATAGAGCTTGCCGATCTCGCGCTTCCCGGCGCGCTCGCTGACACGCCGTCACTCTCCGCGATGCGGCTTGAAGACGCTGAAAAAACACTCATCATCAACGCGCTTAAACAATCCGGCGGCAATGTCTCCGAAGCCGCCAGACTGCTCGGCATTACTCGAATGACGATACGCTACCGCATGGAAAAGCACGGCGTTCGGGATCAGTAAAAAGCAAAAGCTGGTTCCGCAGGCTGGGGTTATTTAATGGGTGTGACCAGCGCCTTGTCATTGGTGTCGAGCACAAAGATGGCAAGCAGTTTCGCCGGCTCGGTCTTGCTTGCATTGCGGCTGATTGAATGTTTGGCATTTGGCGGCTCGGACCAGCTCTCGCCTGCGCGATAGACACGCACCTCACCGTCATTCACCTGTGATTCAATCACGCCGGAAATTACATAGGCGTAGATAAAAGCTGACTTCGCGTGGGTATGCGGCACGGATGCCGCGCCCGGCGCATACTCAACCTCCACGGCAATCAGCGATTTTCCGGGGATATTGGGAATGGCCGCCTCGAAATTCTTTTTGACGGTTTCCGCGTGGCCATCATGCGCGGAAACGAAACCGGTTATCGAGAAGGCGAGAGCCGCGCAGACAACAGCGGCGGTGGTTCGGATTTTCATGGAGTTTCTCCTTCTGCTTCGCGAAAAATGCCCTTGCACCGGGGCATAAAGAGGTGCCAAATACAGGAAATCGCAGTGTACTACAACGCAGTACTGATTCCTGATCCCTGACACCCGCATGTTAAAATCCCGCATCCAACTTTCGCGGAGCTTCTCATGTCCATCGGCACTCCCCTCAGCCCTTCCGCCACGCGCGTGTTGCTGCTCGGCAGCGGAGAATTGGGCAAGGAAATCATCATTGCCCTGCAACGTCTCGGGGTTGAAGTGATCGCGGCGGATCGCTATGCAAACGCGCCCGGCCATCAGGTCGCGCATCGCGCGCACGTGCTCGACATGACTGATGCAAATGCCTTGCACGCGCTCGTGGAGTCCGAAAAACCGCATCTCATCGTGCCCGAAATCGAGGCGATTGCCATTGACGCGCTCGCCGAGATCGAGGCTGCCGGCATGGCGCGTGTAATCCCGACCGCGCGCGCGGTGCAACTGACCATGAACCGCGAAGGCATACGCTGTCTCGCTGCGGAAGAACTGCATCTGCCAACTTCGCCCTACGCCTTTGCCTCCAGCCTCGCGGAATTGCAGGCAGCGATAGATGGCGGCATCGGCTACCCGTGTTTCGTCAAGCCGGTGATGTCATCTTCGGGCAAGGGGCAGTCGCATGTTACCGGGCCGGAACAAGTCGCGTCCGCGTGGGAATACGCCGCCAAGGGCGGGCGCGTGGATCAGGGGCGCGTCATTGTCGAAGGGCAGATTGAATTCGATTATGAAATCACGTTGCTGACCGTGCGCTCGCTTGATGCTACCGGTGAGGTGGTAACGCGATTCTGCGAACCCATTGGGCATAAGCAGGTCAAGGGTGATTATGTTGAAAGCTGGCAGCCGCAAGCGATGAATCCGCAGGCGCTGGAACGCTCGCGGGAAATTGCCCGTGCGGTGACGGACAATTTGGGCGGCCTCGGCCTGTTCGGTGTGGAGCTGTTCATTAATGACGATCAGGTCTGGTTCTCCGAAGTCAGCCCACGCCCGCACGACACCGGCATGGTGACGATGGCGAGCCAGCGTTTTTCCGAATTTGAAATTCACGCGCGTGCGATACTCGGGTTGCCGATTGATGTGAGCTTGCGCGCGCCGGGTGCGAGTGCCGTGATTTACGGCGGCGCGGAAAGCAAAAATCTGATATTCGACGGCGTGGAAGCCGCGCTCGCCGTACCCGAATCCGATATCCGTTTGTTCGGAAAACCGGAATCTTTCGAGCGCCGCCGCATGGGCGTGGCGCTTGCGACCGGAAAAAATACGGATGAAGCGCGTGAACGCGCCCGACTCGCCGCGAGCTATGTCAAGCCGAGAGCGGCTTGAAGTCATGAATCAGATAGATGAGCCGGACAGCAGCACGGCAACTTTTTTCGAACTGCTGGGCGGCGTGGAGCGCGTGCGTGAACTGGTTGAACGCTTCTATGACATCATGGACAGCGACCCCAAAGCCGCCGGTATCCGCGCCATGCACAAACCCGATCTGACCGAAGCGCGCGAAAAACTGTTCATGTTTCTCACCGGCTGGACGGGCGGGCCGCAACTCTATATCGAACGCTACGGACATCCTTTTCTGCGCGCGCGGCATCTGCCGTTCGCGATAGGCGATTCCGAGCGCGACCAGTGGATGTATTGCATGATACGCGCGATGCATGGCATCGGCGTCGAGGAAAAAGTCATGGTGCAAATCGGCAATGCACTCTGGGGCGTCGCTGATTTCATGCGGAACAAGGCTGAGTAGTGATGACCGGAATACATGGAATGAAGTCCAGTTTCTTTCTCTTTCTTTTCTTTCCATTGACTGCTTTCGCGGACTCATCATTAGCGATCGTGGAGCAGGTTTTGAAAAACGAACTCGCTTCCAAATACGAGCTTGCAGATTATCTTCAGCCACAGATACTGCAAGTTGATCTTGATGGGGATGGGGAGCAAGATATCGCCGCGCTGATTCAAGAGGCAGATACCGAAAAATCTGCAAAAGGCGGGCTGCTCATCATTCATGCAAAGACGAAAAAGACGTTCATCCTCGCTGCCGGAACCCGCTTTGCTCAATTTGACGATTTCAAGCTCGATGGCGAGTACGAAAAACCGTTGAAGTGGTCGTCTTACATCAGGAGCACGGCACCGGAAACTCAGTTCGGCGAAAACGGCGATATACTGGGGAAAAAGTACATAAAGCTCAGTCATCCCGGAATCACTATGGAATTTGGCAACGAGAATATATCCATTCCCGGAGTTATCTACTGGGATGGCACAAAGTACATCTGGATTCATGGCGGGCCGTAAGCGCACCGGTTGTCAAACGTTGATCGCACAGGAGTGTTTCATGCAAATTGCATTATCAGAAAATCGTTGGAGTTGGGCGGTGAGCTTGATATCCGGTCTCGCGCTATGGGCGGTATGTACCGTCAGCCACGCGGAGGAGGCGGTTTTGAGCGATTCCGCCTATGGCAAGATCCGATTCGGCGAAAAACTGGAGGTGGCGAAAAAGCTGCTGGGCGAGCCCGTACCTCCCGCGACCGACCTGGATGAACAGCAGTGTCGCCAGATCGTGTTCAAAGCTTATCCTGATGTGTATTTTATGGTCGAGCAAGGCACGATCACCCGCGCAGAATCGGTCAAGCCCATAGCTACAGCCATCGGCTTCACCGTGGGATCATCACTGGCCGAGGTTCAGAAGAAGTACCCGCAAGCCGTTCTCAAGCCTCACGCCTACACTGACGGGCATTACGTCATCCTCACGAGCAAGGACGAAAAATCTGCTTTGCTCATGGAAGAAAATGAAGGAAAAATCATGGTCATTCGTGGCGGTCTTGTGCCATCGGTAAATTATATTGAAGGTTGTCTGTAATTATTTGAACGCAGCAGAAACATGAAAAATACGAATTGCCATCGTGGCTGCTGTTTATGCACTCACCTACAAGAACTACAGCAATGGAAAAGTAGTTAATTTCTCCAGAGACTACGACGCAGAGCAATACGACAAATGTGAATGGAAATAGTATCTACGCTATTATCCAAATCCAAGTGATTGAGTGAATAGCATAACAATAACAAGCACGGCGAATGAAACCAGACCGCCAAGCCAAAATTTCATAATCCAGAATGCTTGACGGTAGCGCTGTTTGCGAAGGAGAAAAATGAGGCCGACAAGAGCGCCGGTGATGGCCATAAAAATTGCAGTCCCTTCCCGACCCTCATCACGAGCGATACCTACCGATACAATCCAAGTGGAAAAGCATGCCACAGAAAAACAAAGCAGAGCTGCGCAAAGCAGCAGTATCATCACGGGAATCAGGAGGGCATTCATGACCGTGCTTCCATCAAATAAAACGTGACTATTCTTTCCGCATCAAACCACCCAGCAGGGCAGGTACTTCGCGTCGGGATTTGTTTGACGGGCGTGGCGTGCGGCGTGTTATGGGCGGGGTATTCAGGTCGGGCTCGTATGGTTTGTCGAACCACGGGTCGTGCGATTTTCGTGACGTGGCGGGTGCTGCGGTGGGTGGTTTGTGTGCGTTTTCGCTGGTGCGTCGTTCGTTGCGGACGTGGCGTTGCGGACGTGGCGGTTCCTCTTGTGGAATCTCGCGCTTGATGAGTTTTTCGATCTCCCGCAGCAGTCTGGTTTCCTCAGGCGAGACCAGCGAGATCGCGATGCCTGTGGCGCCCGCGCGCCCGGTGCGGCCGATGCGGTGCACATAGTCCTCGGGGACGTGCGGGATTTCGTAGTTGATAACCATGGGCAACTGGTCGATATCGAGGCCGCGCGCGGCGACATCGGTCGCAACCAGTGTGGTGATTTTTCCCTGCTTGAAGGCATCCAGCGCCTGCAAACGTTCCTGTTGTGATTTGTCGCCGTGAATCGCGTCGGCGGCAATGCCGTCGCGCTGCAACATGCGGGCAAGGCGACCCGCGGTCAGCTTGGTCTTGGTGAACACGAGGGTCTGCACATTTTCCTGACGCAACAGTTCGGCCAGTACCGGATGTTTTTCGTCCTGCGCGACCTTGTATATCTTTTGCGTGACATTATCCGAAGCGGCATTGCTGCGCGCGACCTCGACCAGCGTGGGCTGGGTGAGAAAATCTTCCGCGAGCTTTTTGATGTCGTTGGAGAAGGTCGCCGAAAACATCAGGCTCTGACGCTGCTTGGGCAGCAGATTGAGGATGCGCTTGAGATCAGGCAGAAAACCCATGTCCAGCATACGATCGGCCTCGTCCAGCACCAGCATCTGCACCTGATTGAGTTGCACCGTGCGCTGCTCGACGTGATCAAGCAAACGGCCCGGCGTGGCGACGAGAATTTCCACGCCACGCATGAGCGTAGGCATCTGCGTCTTGATATCCACACCGCCGAATACCACCAGCGAGCGCAACGGCACATGCTTGCCGTAGGTCTTGACGCTTTCTTCCACCTGAATCGCAAGCTCACGCGTGGGCGTGAGTATCAGGGCGCGCACCGGATGGCGCGCCGGCGAGGCGCTGGTGTTCGCGTGCGGCAGCAGTTTTTGCAGCAGGGGCAGCGTGAACGCGGCGGTCTTGCCGGTACCGGTCTGGGCGCCGGCCATGAGGTCGCGGTTTTCCAGCACCAGCGGGATCGCCTGTGCCTGTATCGGCGTGGGCCGGGTATAGCCTTGTTCCTCCACCGCCCGCAGGATTTCCGGAGCGAGATTGAGCGCGGCAAATGTGGTTTCAGTCGTCACAGGTGCGAATTATGCAATAACTTGCGCTGAAATTCAGGCGAAGTTGCGGTTGCCACGTGGCTTGAAAGAAGGTTTCCCGTCATCGCGCCGCTTCTGTCCGCCGTAGCTTTGATTTTGGCGCGGCTTGAAACCGCTCTTCTTGTTGTCATCGAACTTGTTTCCGCCGAATTTGTTGCCGGTGAATTTTCCGCTGCCGTGCTTGTGGCCGTGTTTGGCGCCGGGCTTTGCCGCTTGCGGCTTGCGTTGCGGCTCCAGACCGGGGATCACGGCGGCTTCGATGCGATGGCCGGTGAACTGCTCTATCTTGCGCAGCGCGAAACGCTCATTGTGCGCGGCGAAGGAAATCGCGGTGCCCTTGCGTCCCGCGCGGCCCGTGCGTCCGATGCGATGCACATAGTCTTCGGCAAATTTCGGCAGATCGTAGTTGATGACGTGGCTGATGCCTGCGACGTCAATGCCGCGCGCGGCGACGTCGGTCGCGACCAGCACGTTCACGTTGCCGTGGCGCAGCTTGGTCAGCGTGCGGTTGCGCGCGCCCTGCGTCATGTCGCCGTGCAGCGCCGCAGCACGATGACCGGCGGCGATGAGATCTTCTGACAGCAATTCGGCGTGACGTTTGGTGGAGGTAAATACTATGGTTTGCTTCACTTCCGGCGCGATGAGCAGGTGTTCCAGCAGTTTGTTTTTGTGGTTCAGGTCATCCACGAAGTGCAGACGCTGCTCAATGTTTTCGTGTTTGGTTTGCGGTGCTGCGACGTGGATGGACTTCGGTTTTTTGAGCAGTTGCAGCGCAATCTTGCCGATGACGCCGTCGAAGGTCGCGGAGAACATCAGCGTCTGGCGCTCGCTTGGCAGCGCCGCGCAGATGCGCTCGACATCCGGCATGAAACCCATGTCCAGCATGCGGTCGGCTTCGTCCAGCACCAGCATTTGCAGGCGCGAAAAATCAATGCGGCCGCGTTCCATGTGATCGAGCAAACGCCCCGGCGTAGCAACCAGAATATCCAGCGGTTGCGACAGTAATTTGTTCTGCACCGGATACGGCATACCGCCGACGATGCTCACGGCGCGCGAGCGCATGAATTTGCCGTATTTGCGCGCGGCCTCGTTTACTTGTTGCGCGAGTTCGCGCGTGGGCACCAGCACCAGAATACGCGGGCCGCGGCTGCGGGCAGGATGCGGCGTTACCAGAAGATTGATCGCGGGCAGCGTGAAGGCCGCGGTCTTGCCGGTGCCGGTTTGGGCGGAGGCCATGAGATCGTGGCCTGCCATGATTTCGGGAATGGCCTGCGCTTGTATGGGCGTAGGCTCGGTATAGCCCGCTTCCTGCAGCGCGTGCAATATGGCGGGATGCAAATCCAGATTTTCAAAAGACACAAAATTTCCTTAAAGGACGGAACAAAAAATACGCAAGCAGCAACGCATCCCGCTTGGGATGCAGTGCGCAGAATTCTTTTGGAGATTCTTTAAATACCGGCGCTCGGGCATAGCCGCTAACCGGTAAATCTGAAGTGAAGCGAATGATGCGGCTTCCGGGAGGTCAGGGCGATGAATCGTTGACGCTGTGGTCAAACGAAGCGCGCAGTATACGCACTATTGCCAAAGTGTCAAACTTTTTTATGTTAAAATGCGCGCCTTTTTCACGCAAGAGTACATCAATCAATGTCGCGCGCCCTTCGTAACATCGCTATCATCGCCCACGTCGATCACGGCAAAACCACCATGGTGGATAAACTGCTGCAACAGGCGGGCACGTTTGCCGCGCACCAGCAGGTTTCCGAGCGGGTGATGGATTCTGGTGATATTGAGCGGGAACGCGGCATTACGATTCTCGCGAAGAACACCGCCGTTAATTACGAAGGCACGCACATCAATATTGTCGATACGCCGGGTCACGCTGATTTCGGCGGCGAGGTTGAGCGCGTGCTGGGCATGGTGGATGGTGTGGTACTGCTGGTGGATGCGGTGGAAGGGCCTATGCCGCAGACACGCTTTGTCACCAAAAAGGCGCTCGCATTGGGACTGCGTCCCATCGTGGTGATCAACAAGGTGGACAGACCCGGCGCACGTACGGATTGGGTGATTAACCAGACATTTGATCTCTTCGCCAATCTCGGCGCGACCGACGAGCAACTGGATTTTCCCGTGGTTTATGCTTCCGCGCTCAACGGCTACGCCAAGCTGGAATTGAATGCTTCCTCCGACTCCATGCGCCCACTGTTCGATACCATACTCAAGCATGTGCCGCCGCCACAAGGCAATTCTGATCTGCCCTTGCAACTGCAAATTTCCGCGCTCGATTATTCGAGTTATACAGGCCGTCTTGGCGTGGGTCGCATTCAAAACGGCCGTGTCAAACCGGGGCAGGTGGTCGCGGTGATGAACGGCCACGATCAGCTTGCACAGGGTCGCATCAATCAAGTACTCGGCTTTCAGGGTTTGGAGCGTGTGCCGGTGGAAGAAGCCGAAGCGGGCGACATTGTAATTATTTCCGGCCTTGAAGACATCGGCATAGGCGTCACGATTGCCGACAGGGAAAATCCGGTCGGGCTGCCGCTGTTGCAAGTGGATGAGCCGACGCTGACCATGGATTTCATGGTTAATTCCTCGCCGCTCGCGGGCACCGAAGGCAAGTTCGTCACGAGCCGCCAGATACGCGACCGCCTCACGCGCGAACTGCTTATCAACGTGGCGCTGCGTGTCGAAGATACCAAGGACGCGGACGTGTTCCGCGTCTCCGGTCGCGGCGAATTGCATCTCACCATACTGCTAGAAAACATGCGCCGCGAAGGCTATGAAGTCGCCGTGGGCAAACCGCGCGTGGTGGTCAAGGAGATCAACGGCGAGAAGTGCGAACCGTATGAAATTCTGACCGTGGATCTGGAAGACGGACATCAGGGCGCGGTCATGGAAGAATTGGGACGGCGTCGTGGCGAACTCACCAATATGGCATCCGACGGCAATGGCCGCACGCGCCTTGAATACCGCATTCCCGCACGCGGCTTGATCGGTTTTCAGAGTGAGTTCCTCACGCTCACACGCGGCACCGGTCTCATGGCGCACATCTTTGACGACTATGCGCCACTCAAGGCTGACATGCCCGGACGTCGCAACGGCGTGCTGGTTTCGCAGGAACACGGCGAAGCGGTGGCCTATGCGCTATGGAATCTGGAAGATCGCGGTCGCATGTTCGTAAGTCCCGGCGACAAGCTGTACGAAGGCATGATTATCGGCATCCACAGCCGCGAGAACGATCTTGTGGTCAACCCGATCAAGGGCAAAAAACTTACCAACGTGCGCGCCTCCGGCACCGACGAAGCGGTGCGCCTCACGCCGCCGATCAAACTCACGCTGGAATACGCGGTCGAGTTTATCGACGATGATGAACTGGTGGAAATTACTCCCCACTGTATCCGCATTCGCAAACGCCATTTGCAGGAACACGAACGCAAGAAGGCAGCGAAGGAAACGGTGTAAACAAAAACCCGGCATTGCCGGGTTTTTTGTGGCGTGTTGAGAGTGGAACGCCTCCCTCTCCCCATACCCCTCTCCCACGAGGGGTGAGGGGAGTACGCCAGCAACTTGAAGCCCCTCTCCCCTTGTGGGAGAGGGGTGGGGGAGAGGGGGTAACGCCTTGCTGATTTCCGATCCCAGTGTCGAGGTATCGTTACTTTATCCCTGTTCTCAACAAAAATCGCTCTTTTTCACGACCCCAGCAACCGCACCATCACAAAGATGACAATCATCAACACGCCTATCGATACTTTCAGCGCGATGCCAACGACCATGCCTATGGTCGCACCGATACCGGCGTAGCTCGCTTCGGTTACGGTGCGTTTTGAAGCGAGGTCGCCGATGAGCGCGCCGGCAAAGGTGCCGACGATGAGGCCGATGGGACCCATGAGTATGGTGCAGACCAGCGCGCCGACGGTGGCGCCTATCATCGCGAGGGTGCTTGCGCCCATGCGTTTCGCGCCGAGCGCGCCGGAAAGAAAATCAACGACGTAGGTAAGCAGCGTCAATGCGATGAGCGCGGCAATGGTCCATTTCCCGACGTGAGTGAAATCTTCCGCCCACGCGCCGCAAATCAGACCGAGCAAAAGCAGGGGCGCGCCGGGCAGCATGGGGAAAATCATGCCGATCAATCCGGTCAGGCTGAGAGTGACGGCGAGCGTCCAGAGCAAAATGGTGGTTTCCATGATGGCGACAGTTTAACAGCCCGCTACCGGGAATGGCGCATACGCTATAATCATTCGCATGACGGACACCCTGATTTTCCTGCTGATTGCGCTTGTTCTGGCGATTTTCCTGTGGCTGCTGTGGCAGGCGAAACGCCAGCGCGATATTTTGCCCGAGTTGCGCATGCAGCTTGAGGAAAAACACCGCGCGATGCTGCTTGATCTGCATCGGGAATTGCAGCAGACGCGCGATGCGATGCAGAGCTTGCAACTTTCACAAGAGCAAAATCTCTCGCAGACCCGCGAAAGCGTGCTCGAAAAACTGCATCAAACACTCGCGGAGCAGAGCAAGACCGAGCAGGAACTTATCCAGTCCACGATGCGCAATGCCACGCTACAGCTTACCGCGAGCATTGAAAGTTTGACCAAAACAGTCGATGCGCGTCTCGAACAAATCGGCGGCAAGGTGAATGAACGGCTGGACGAAGGTTTCAAGAAAACCAACGAAACTTTTGTGAGCGTGATGGCGCGGCTCGCAACCATAGACGAGGCGCAAAAAAAGATAGACGGCCTCACCACCAATGTTGTCAGCTTGCAGGAACTGCTCGGCGACAAGCGCTCGCGCGGCGCATTCGGCGAGGTACAGCTGGAGGCGCTGGTACGCAACATTCTGCCGTCCAGCGCATATGAAATGCAGCACACGCTGCCGAATGGCACGCGCGTTGATTGCGCGTTGTTTCTGCCGGAGCCGACGGGCACCGTGGCAGTGGATTCCAAATTTCCGCTGGAAAATTATCACCGCATGTTTGAACCCGGCCTCGCGGAAACAGAGCGTCTTGCGGCGCAAAAACAATTCAAGAACGATGTGAAAAAACACATAGACGATATCGCAACCAAATACATTATCGCCAACCATACCTCGGATGGCGCGGTAATGTTTGTCCCTGCCGAAGCGGTGTTCGCGGAAATTCACGCCTATCATCCCGATCTTGTGGATTATGCGATGAGCCGTCGCGTGTGGGTGGTGTCGCCGACTACGCTCATGGCTGTGCTCAACACCGCGCGTGCGGTATTGAAAGATGTCGAAACGCGCAAGCAGGTGCATATCATCAAGGACGAACTCGGCAAACTCGGCAAGGAATTCGGGCGCTTTGACACGCGCATGAAAAAACTCGCCGACCACATTCGGCAGGCGCACGATGATGTGCAGGAAGTTCACACTACCAGCCAGAAAATCAGCAAGCGTTTCGCCGAGATTGAAAAGGTGGAACTAGACGGCGCAACCGCATACGCGGCATTGCCGCCCGACGAAACAACGGAGTAATTTATGGAAAGCGATAACGAAAGCATCGTCATCATGCTGGTGCAGCAATACGCCGCCCGCTTCGGCATCACCTTCAGCTCCAAAGCGATGGAGGACGAAGCTACCAAACAGCGCGCCGTGCAACTGATGTCGGAGGCGCTCGCGGGCAAACGCGGCGCAATTACAAATGAAGATTTGGGACTGTGAAGGATTTTGAATCGTGAAAGTTGCGCTGCTCTATTTTGCCCGTTTGCGCGAAGCGCTGGGCGCGAGCCGGGAGGAGGCGACGCTTCCGGCAGAAGCGCGTGATATCCAATCGCTCATGGCTTGGCTCGCGCAACGCGGCGGAGTTTGGCAGGAGGAATTTTCCGGTTGTCGCCCGCTGCGCGCCGCAGTGAATCAGGAACTGGTCGCCAACGATGCCACATTCAAGGATGGCGACGAAATCGCTTTTTTCCCGCCCGTAACCGGAGGCTGACGTGATCCGTGTTCAACATGAGGATTTTGATGTGGGTGCAGAGATCAATCGCATGCGACGCGCGCGGCCGGACATCGGTGCTGTAGCCGCCTTCGTCGGCCAGGTGCGCGATCTCAACGAAGGCGATGCGGTCTCCGGCCTTGCGCTGGAACACTATCCCGGCATGACCGAAAAGGCGCTGGAAAATATTGTGGCGCAAGCTAAAAATCGCTGGAATATTTTTGACGCGCTGGTGATACATCGCATCGGCCAACTCAAGCCGTTCGATCAGATTGTGCTCGTGGTGGTGTCCGGCGCGCATCGCGGCGAAGCTTTCGCAGCCTGCGAATTCATCATGGATTTTCTCAAAACCGAAGCGCCGTTCTGGAAAAAAGAACAGACCGAGCGTGGCGAGCGCTGGGTGGATGCCCGCACGAGCGACGATGCGGCCAAACAACGCTGGGCAAAACCGGATTGAAAGACGACAACGACAATACCAAAGTCCGCATCGACAAATGGTTGTGGGCGGCGCGATTTTTCAAAACGCGCGGGCTTGCGGCGGAAGCCATAGACGGCGGCAAAATTCGCTACGACGGCGAGCGCCCCAAGGCCGCCAAGGAAGTCAAACTCGGCGCGGTGCTGCGCATCACGCGTTCTGACGGCGAATGGGAAGTGGTCGTGCGCGGCCTGTCTGCACAACGCCGTGGCGCGCCGGAAGCAGCGATGTTGTATGAAGAAACCGAAGCCAGTCGCGCGCGCCGTGAGCAAATGCAGCTTATGCGCGAAGCCGAACACGGCATCCGTGATCGCGGTATGGGGCGGCCAACCAAGCGGAACAGGCGGTTGATCAAGAGGTTTAACGAAGGCTATTGATGGCGGGAATTTTTCCAGCCCAGCAGTCTGGTGATTTACGAATCCACGGTTTATCCGGGCGCGACCGAAGAAATTTGCGTTCCCGTGCTCGAACAAACTTCCGGTTTGAAGTGGCTCAAGGATTTCAACGTGGGCTATTCGCCCGAGCGCATCAATCCCGGCGACAAGGAACACGGCCTGCATAACACGGTCAAGGTGGTGGCGGGGGATACACCGGAAACTCTGGAGCGCGTGGCGCGTTTGTATGAAACGGTGGTAAAGGCGGGCGTGCATCGCGCGTCCGGCATTAAGGTGGCCGAAGCCGCCAAAGTCATCGAAAATACTCAGCGCGATCTCAATATCGCGCTTATGAATGAGCTTTCCATCATCTTCCACAAAATCGGCATCGACACATTGGAAGTGCTGCGCGCCGCCGGAACGAAATGGAATTTTCTGCCATTCCGCCCCGGCCTTGTGGGCGGCCATTGTATCGGCGTTGATCCGTACTATCTGACGTACAAAGCCGACATGCTGGGCTATCACCCGCAAGTCATTCTGGCCGGTCGGCGCATCAACGACGGCATGGGGAAATTCGTGGCCGAACAAACCGTAAAACGCCTGATTGATTGCGGCAGCCCGATCAAAGGCGCCAAAGTCAACGTACTTGGTTTGACCTTCAAGGAAAACTGCTCCGACCTGCGCAATTCGCGCGTGATCGACGTGATCGAGGAACTGAAAAGCTACGGCATCGAAGTCCGCGTGCATGATCCTGTTGCCGACCCCGCTGAAGCGTATCGCGAATACGCAGTCGAGCTGACAAGCTGGGCTGCGCTGAATGCCGCCGATGCCATCATCGTCGCCGTCGCGCATCAATACTACCGCGAAATTCCGCTCGCCGACCTGCAATCCAAAGTCAAACCCGGCGGCGTGTTCGTCGATGTGAAAGCACAGTTTGAAGCGGAGCCATTGCGAGCAAGCGGGCTGTCGGTTTGGCGTTTGTAAATTCACTCTCTTGTCGTCATTCCCGCTAAAATCCCCATCACCACCTTTGTTGCAGTAATGGTGGTGGTAGCGAAAAGGAAGGGCAGCAATGCTGCCCCAACCGCTCTACAGATAGCCGCAACGCCATAACGCGAATAGGACAAAGGCTGGCTGTGCCTGTTCTCGATGCCACATGGAAAATCGCGGCATAAACCAGGAGTATCCATACCACTTCAAGAGTAGTTGTCAGCCGAATGATTTTAAAGGATGATGAAGTCCTGTTTTGCAAAAGAAACCTAAGAATTACTTCTGAGCAATAAATTTGTAGTAAGCAATTCCGATTTTAAGTATTGAAACGGTGATGCTTGGATATATCGGGCATCGGGAAATCATCCATTACACAATGGAGGTTGCTGTAAATGCTGCGCCTTTTATTTTTTATGACCAGTGTAATCGCCACGAGCGCTAGCATCGCTGGAGATATTACGCCGTGCTCTGCTGATACGGTATCGTTTCAAGTTATATCCCAAACGGGGAAAAGCCGCGTGATCACAACCTCTGGCTTCGGCTCCAAGCAAGCCTCCGACCCCAACTCATACCGATATGCCCTTATGGCATCTGTCAGAGAGCGTGTTGCAGTTCGGCTTGCTGAAAAAAATCTCTGCCAAGACATCGCCAAAAACAAGGAGCGTTCCCTGATTCAATTTGTAGACTGGCCTTTTTCTACTTTGCAAAAAAAGCTCACCGTTCCAGCACTGCCGCCCGATACACCTTCCTCCGGCGGCTGCCGTATCACCAGCCCATGGCTGGACGTGGCCTTTGAGCGCAAGCCGGTACCACAGATACGCGCCATTGTGTTCTGGAATGAGCGCCAACTTTGGGCTGATCAGGCAATACTTGACGGAGCAAAAAATGTACCGTCAGGCGTGATGATGCCGTTGATGGGCGACGAGTCGATTGATCGCTATGCAACTGACTATGCAGAGTCAGAAATCGCTAGTGGGCGGAGGGTGGCGTCTGTTGAGGAACGTATCCCTCCAGATCTTTTGTGGCTGTTTCGTCACTCCCCGCAGCAGGTGACAATGGAATTTTTCCTTGGCTCGCTTGATGGAATGAAAAAAGCAAAAGAAAAAGGCGCAGAGGGTCATAAAAGACTTGTTTTTGCGCTCATTGACCGTTGCTTTGATTCCAACGGTGAAACCCTGCATTACGACAGTATACTTGATGCCAAAGACCTTGTCCCGCTTGAAGAATACAAGATCGACACACTAATTTGAAACAGTCACAAGGAATTTGCAAATGCTGCGTTTACTCCTTTTCATTACCGGTATCATTGCTGCGGGGATAAGTGCCGCTGAAGATGCTACGCCGTGCTCTCCTGACATAGTGCCGATTCAGATTATAGATAGAGTACAGCAAAGTTCTGTAATCACACTCCCTTCATTCAAAGTCGGAATGGGTTCTAAGCGTTCCTTGGAGTTTAACTCTCCTGTGGGAGGCATTATGGAACATATTGCAACTCGTTTGGCTGAGGAGAACCTCTGCCAAGATATTGCCAAAAACAAGGAACACTCCTTGGTTCAATTCGTGGACTGGCCTATTACTGTTTCAAAAAGTAGCCCACCTGCCCCAGTATTGGCAACTAATGCGCACTCGACTAATGGCTGTCAGATCACCAGTCCGTGGTTAGATTTGGCCTTTGAGCGTGAACCAGTACCTCGGATACATGCCATTGTGCGTTGGAGCGCTCGCCAACTACTGACTGATCAGGCGATGCTGGTCGGAGCGAAAAATGTACCTCCAGGTATCGCAATGCCACTGATCGACGGCGCATTTAGCTACTTTGCAAACGACTATGCAAAGTCGGAAATTCGTGGAGAGCAGATGGAAACCCCGGTTACAGAGCGCATATCACCTGATCTTTTGTGGTTATTCCGCCGTTCCCCACAGAAATTGGCGATGAATTCCTTTGGTGGCGCGAGCGATGGACTGGAAAAAGTACAAAAAAAAGGTAAAAGTGGTTACACCAAGCTGATTCTTGCACTTATTGACCGCTGTTTTGATTCCAACGGTGAAACTCTGCATTATGACAGCATACTTGATGCCAAAGACCTGATCCCGCTTGAAGAATACAAGATCGACACACTAATTTGAAACAGTCACAAGGAATTTGCAAATGCTGCGTTCTTTACTTTTCGTAACTGGTTTAATTGCTGCGGGGATAAGCATTGCTGGAGATATTACGTCATGCTCTCCTGATACGGTGCCACTTCAAGTTATAGGCCTCACAAGGCAGGGGCCTGTGACAGCCGCCTCTACCTTCAGAGCCTGGAAAACCCCCACTCCCCCTTCATATTTTAGTGCCCTCATGGCAGATGTCAGGGAGCTCATTGCAACTCGACTTGCCAATGAAAAGCTTTGCCAAGGTATTACCGAAAATAAGGAACGCTCCCTGATTCAATTCGTGGAATGGCCTTTTTCTACATCACAAAAAAAACTCACTGTTCCAGTATTGCCACCTGATACACCTTCCTCTGGCGGCTGTCAGATCACCAGCCCATGGCTGGACATGGCCTTTGGGCGCAAGCCCGTACCACAGATACGCGCCATTGTGCGCTGGAATGTGCGTCAACTTCTAGTCGATCAAGCAGTGCTCTCCGGAGCAAAAAATGTACCCTCGGGCGTAGCGATGCCGTTGATGGACGGCGATTTCGAGGGGTTTTCACGGGACTATGTAAAGTCGGAAATTGACGGTGAACCTGCAGCAAAACCGGTCGAAGAGCGTATACCTCCAGACCTTTTGTGGCTGTTCCGCCATTCCCCCCAGACTATGATATTTGAATCTTTTGCTGGTGCAGTTCATGGGCTACGAAAAATGCCGAAGATGGGCGCAGAGGGGCATAGAGAACTGGTTCTTGCGTTAATTAATCGTTGTTTTGATTCCAACGGTGAAACCCTGCATTACGACAGCATACTTGATGTCAAAGACCTGATCCCGCTTGAAGAATACAAGATCGACACACTAGCCGATTAACTTGAAACTAAAACTATCCAAGGAGAATTCCCATGACTTTCGATGATATAGAACTCAAGATACAGATCACTGGATTTCCGGAAGGCTCCGGCCAGAAAGAAAGAATACTTGCAGCGATAAGAACTGCCTATAACGGATCTACTACCGCTCAGAAGATGCTCGATAATTGGATTTCTACCTTTCACATAATCGTTATTGATTATTTTGAAGGGCAGTTTAGATACGCCCCAAGCAATCAAGAGTTGTGGATTGATTTAAATGTTCTAAACAACATGTTTTATATCGACAATAACGGCACAGCCGTGCAACACACGGACGTTACGGCGATCATGCACGAGCTAGTGCATCTCATTATGGGAATACATGATGATTTAACTTTAACCGACTATAGAGGCCCAACCGTAATTGAATCGAATAAAATCTATAGTGAGCTTGGGCTTAAAGAGCAGAACGCATACATCGGACAGGACCCGGATGTTGGTCGAGATAAAGGTATTTTGATCCCTGGTTTCAACTACACAGACGGAGCCACAATTGACCACTCTGTCGTACTTGAAACTACAGTAAAACCTCAATTGGATTGGGATTCCTCGGGTACAGGCGATTCAAAAGACCTGCTGATCGGTGGCGCAGGGAACAATAAGCTGAAATCCGGCGATGGAGATGATTTTCTGTACGGTAATGGCGGAAACGATACGCTCTATGGTATGCAAGGTGACGATAAATACTATGTTGATACCCTGGATACTATCTTTGTTAAGTTAGTTGTTGAAGGCGTGGAAATAGCCGGCCCCGATGACGAAGACGGGCAAGGCCAAGTCACAATGGCGATTCCTGAAGTAGCGGCTGACGGCAGCGTCACGGGCTACATTGAAAGGGAGCTGCGAAACGCCTATCGTGTGGACGACAAGAGCTACTACGAAGACAAATACGGCTATCTCTATTTCTACGACAGCTTTAACGAACTTCTGGTCATTGTCGATGGTGAAGTTGAAGGAGACAAAATCGTTGACCGCGCCGTCACGGATGAGGCTGCCGAGAAAAAGAATACCGTTATCAACGGCATCAACGTCATTGGCGGCCTGTACATTGAAGGCTGGACGGAACAACGCAATCTGAGCATCAAGCTCATTGATGAAAACGACGATCAAAACACCCTGGCTCTGATCCCGGAAGAAATCAAAAAACAAATGGACTCCGCCTCCACCGTCCCCTCGCCCATCATTCTTGATCTTGATGGCGACGGCGTAGAGACTACCTCGGTCAGTAACAGCGGAGTTCATTTCGACCACGCCAATGACGGCTTTGCCGAAACCTCGGGTTGGGTCGGCAAAGAGGATGGTCTCCTGGCGCGCGACCTTAACGGGAACGGCACCATTGACTCCGGCCGCGAACTCTTCGGCTCCGAAACCCTGCTCGCCAACGGCAGCAAAGCCGCCAATGGCTTTGAGGCGCTCAAACAACTCGATGGCAACGGCGACGGCGTGATTGATGCGAATGATACCGCTTTCTCTGAACTCCGTATCTGGCAAGATGCCAACAGCAACGGACAGGCCGACCAAGGTGAACTTCGCACATTGAATGATGCCAGTGTGAAAAGCATCAATGTAGCCTACACCAACTCCAACGCCGTTGACGCCCAAGGTAACGACCACAAACAAATCGGCAGCTACACCACCACAAGCGGCCAAACCCGCGCCGCCACCGATGTCTGGTTCAGCACCAACCCGATTTACAGCGTACCCACGGAATCGGTCGATATACCCGACGCCATCGCCGCGCTACCCAATGCCCAAGGCTACGGCCTCGTCCGCGATCTGCACCAAGCCATGGCGATGGGCGAAAGTGGGGAACTCCAAGCCCTTGTTACTGCGTTTACTCAAGCGACCACACACGCAGAACGCGACGCGCTTGTCACACAGATCATCTACCGCTGGACAGGGGTGCAGGATGTGGATATTTATAGCCGCGCCTCGCCTACGACCTATGGCAATGCCATCGGTGATGCGCGCATACTCGAAGCCCTCGAAGAGTTCATGGGCGCAGAATGGTTCGGCATCTGGTGCGGAGGAATGACCGACCCCAACCCGCATGGACGTGCCGCGCCCCTGTTGCTTGAAGCCTGGGACATGCTCAAAGCGCTAGTCTATGGGCAGTTAATGATAAATAGCCATTTTGCGGAATGGATGAGTCAGGTTAGTTACTATGTGGACGATACCGGAATACGTGGTGACCTATCCCACATCGCCGCCACGATGGCAACGCAAATCGAAACCGACCGCGCTGCGGGGTTGGAAACGCTCAGTGAGTTTCTCTACTCATTCAGAGGTGCAGGTTTGCTTCGCTCCATGAATATCGAATCATTGACGGCAGTCCTGTTGCCACTCGGGAATGATGTCGCGCAAATCATTGACCTCGCGCTGACTGGCTGGAATTCCTCCAGTAACAGCATCCTGAATGGCACGGAATCGGATGATGTTATTAATGGTGGAGGCGCGAATGGCTGGCTCATCGGCCTTGATGGCAATGACACACTCAACGGCGGTAACGGAAATGACATGCTTGATGGCGGCGCTGGCGATGATGTGCTGCAAGGCGGTACAGGTTCAGATATCTACCGTTTTGGACGCGGAGACGGCCACGACAGAATCAACGAGAGCATATTGTATGCCGTTGAGATTGATCGCATTGTATTCAAGGCAGATATCATTCCTGACGACATAGGGGTGGAATGTGTCGGCGCCGATCTCCGACTCGTGATCCGTGATACCGGTGAAACGATTACCATCACAAATTATCTCCTCTCCAAAGCCGGAGATACCTATTCCACCATTGAAGAAATTGTCTTTGCCGATGGCACTGTATGGGATGCCGAAACGATTGCAATCGTGATGCTACTGGGTGGTGATGGCAATGATGCATTAGCCGGTTACGTTGATCGTGATGATTTCATCAGCGGTGGCGTGGGTGATGATTGGCTGGCTGGAAATTCCGGCAATGACACATTGGATGGAGGTGCAGGTAATGATCGGTTGATAGGCGGCTATGGCTCGGATACCTATCGCTTTGGCCGAGGCGATGGTTATGATGTGATCACTGATTATGGATATCAAGGCGAAACTGACCGTATCGAACTCAAAACAGGAGTTACCCCGGATGATGTGCAGCTGGAACGTGTCGGCAACAGCCTCAAGATTACGATACGCGACACGGGTGAGACACTTATCGTCAACGGACATTTTGAAGGATACCCGTATGCAATGGAGGAAATAGTCTTTGCCAACGGTACCGTGTGGGACGCTGATGCGATCATCTCCCAGACACTGCTGGGTGGAGATGGCAATGACAAACTGAGTGGTTACAATGGCCGTGATGATTCGATTAGTGGCGGTGCGGGTAGCGACTCTCTGACCGGTGACTCTGGCAACGACACACTGGATGGTGGTGCAAACAATGACTTTCTGGTCGGTGATGCCGGTGACGACATACTGGATGGTGGCGCTGGTGACGATCAGTTGAATGGTGGCCTTGGCTCGGATACCTACCGTTTTGGCCGAGGTGATGGTCACGATACGATTAATGAGTATTCATACATTCAGGGTGAAATTGATCGCATCGAATTCAAACCGGGAATCACTGCGGATGATGTGCGGCTGGAGCGGATATATAGCGCCGATAGTTGGCAGATAACCAGCGACCTCAAGATCACGATACGTGATACCAGCGAGACCATCACTGTCAAACACCATTTCATCACAAGCAATTACTACGCAATCGAAGAAATTATCTTTGCGGATGGCACGGTATGGGATGCAGAGGCAATCAAGGCGCACAGCCTTCTTGGCGAAGGTGGCAATGACGAATTGCTCGGTTTCGATGGCCGGGATAATCTGATTGATGGCGGTGCGGGTAATGATACGCTAAGGGGGGCTGTCGGCGACGATACTTTGATTGGCGGTGCTGGTGATGACATTCTGACAGGCGGTTCCGGCTCTGATATCTATCGTTTTGGCTTGGGTGATGGCCAGGATGTAATCGGTGAAGGCTTCGCTGCAGGCGAAGATGTCGTGGTGCTTGCCAACGGTATCATACCTGCCGATGTGAAGGTGTACTGGACAATGCAACGCGACATGGTTATCGCGCTTCCGGATGGCAGCTCTCTTACCATACTCAAACATAATCTAACTAACAGTTTGAAAGGTGTCGAGCAACTGCGTTTTGCCGATGGCACGGTATGGGATCTGACGGAACTGGCATCTCAGGCGCTGAAAGCGACGGACGGAGACGATACAATTATCAGCAGTGATCAGGATGACACACTTGATGGTGGCGCAGGTGATGATAGTTTCAATGACTTGGGCGGTTACGATACCTACACCTTCGGCATCGGTGATGGGCAAGACACAATTACGGATAATTATGGCCGCATCCTGTTCAAGCCGGGCATTGGTCAAAACGATATTGACTTTAGCCGTGACGGCAACGATTTGATCGTTACTGTCACCACTTCGGGTGACACAATACGTATCAAGGATTGGCTGAATACCTGGCTCAGCATCGATAGTCTTGATTTTGACAATGGCGCGCATTTTGGCCGGAGTGATGTCCTGTTCAAACTCAATTTGAGCGATGAAGCGGAAGTTCTCTATGGCTCGCCCGGTGACGATACCCTGGTCGGCACCGAGAAAGACAGCTTGATTTATGGTCGCGAAGGTAACGATGTACTTACGGGTGGCGCAGGTAGTGACCAGATTCATGGTGAAGCCGGTGATGATACCCTCGACGGTAACGCAGATAATGACGGACTTTATGGTGAGGCTGGCAACGACATACTTGATGGCGGTGATGGCAATGATGTGCTCTATGGTGGCGACGGCAACGACACACTGAATGGCAGTGCAGGTGACGATGTGTTGTATGGCGATTCCGGTGATGATGTACTCAATGGTGGAGCAGGCCGTGACATGCTTTATGGCAACGCAGGCAACAACAGCTATCTTGTCACTGCCGGCATGGGGTTGGACATCACTACGGGCGCCAGCCTTGAAGTAGCCGAAGATACCGTAATCTTCGCACTGGGTATCCGGCCGGAAGACATCACGGTGCAACTGGGTGACATCAGCGGAACGAGTGAGCCGGGAGATGTGGGGTATGCCAGTTTGGTCATCGGTATTGGTGGAAATGATGCTCTCGTCGTGCAGAATGATAACTGGTCAAATCCCGACCTTGGCCGTGCCGCAATCCAGCATTTCCGCTTTGACGACGGCACCGAATGGACGCTGGCTGATGTGATTGCCCGCGCTGATGGTGGCAAGTACGGCTGGCAGGATCCCCAGCCCAGCGGTTCCACAACACTGGTTGGCAGCGAAGCTGACGATAACTTCAGCGCATTTACCAACGAATCTGTCACTGTTTATGCGCGCGGCAATAATGACAGGGTCTGGCTTGGATATGGCAATGACATTGTATCCGCCGGCACTGGCGACGACTCGGTGGATAGTAATGAAGGTGAAGACCTGATTGCCGGTGAGGCGGGAGACGATTGGATCAATACAGGCGGGAACGATGATGTGATCGTCTTCAACTACGGTGATGGTAATGACGGTTTGGCTGCCGGCAAAGGAGTGGATACTCTTTCCTTTGGCGTCATGATAACGCCCGACATGCTCTCGGTAACGATGGACAGCAACGGGTCTGTAGTATTGCTGATTAATGGCGGTGCGGGCGGTGCTGTCACGCTCAATAGCGCAATCGTGGGCAATCTTCCGGGTGAGCTTGAACACATTCAGTTTATTGACGCCGAAGGCAGGACACGCACCTTTGATCTGGCCGGTTGGCTGCAAGTCCATGCAGCGACCTTGATTTCCGCATCGGTACCACTTGCTTTTGACGGCACGGGCTTTGAGATTACCGGCACCGTGATTCCGGCAGGTGGGCTGGAAGCGATTGCTTATGCCCAAACCGGTAATTTATTTGCCACGCCCAATCTTTCCAACAACACCCTGACTGATGGCGATGACGTGTTTTATGGGACACCCGATGATGACACATTGAATGCAGGCGCGGGAGATGACATCATTCTGGGTCTGGCTGGCAATGATATTATTTCCGGCGATGACGGCAACGACCTGATCCACGGCGGTGACGGAGACGATATGCTGGATGGTGGCACCGGAGACGATGTGATCCATGGCGGCTGGGGTGCAGATCAGCTCACGGGCGGAACAGGCAAAGACGAGCTCTATGGCGAATGGGGTGGTGACACCTATCTGTATCATTCCGGCGAGGGCGTGGTCATTATTGATGACGATCACTACACCATGGGCGCAGAAGCTCTTGAAGGTAACTTCGATGAGAGCATCATGGTTGACGACGCCCCCAACATTCTCAACTTCGGCCCCGGTATTCGTCCCGAAGACCTGCGTTACTCAGAGCAAAACGGCGACTTGGTGATTGAGTTCGCCAACCAATCCGGTGACCGGATTATCCTGCGCGGCTATGAACCGGGAAGAGCAACCCAAACGCGCTCAGTGGATATCTTCCGTTTTGCCGATGGCACCGAAATCGCGGTGGACTTCATTGAGCCCGCAGGCAAAACCGAAGTCGGCGACAGGAGTGAAGACAACGGGTTCTATGGCACGCCGTATGGCGACACGCTGATCGGCGGGGATGGCGATGACGTGTTCGATGGGCGAGGCGGCGCCGACAAACTCGTAGGTGGCGCAGGTTCGGATACCTATTACATCTACAAAGAGCCGGGTAGTCGTCCTACCGAAACCCTGATCGCCGAAACCTGGCGTGAACAAGATACGAATCGTATTTATATCTCCGGTGATTTCAACCCCGACGACTTGCATCTGGAATTTGACGGACATGATTTGTTGCTGCGCCTGACCGAAGATGGCGATGTGATCCGCTTTGTCGGTTTCGACCCACGCGACCCCAACATGCCCGCGCCGGTGGATGAAGTCTCTCTGGATTGGCAAGGTGTTACCCTCTCTTTTGATGAATTGCTTGCGCGTGGCGTGGACTATGGTGATTCGACAGACCCGACGGACCCAACGGAAGATGCCGATGTCATCAACATTGGTGACGGAACTATCACGATAGACGATGTCGCTGCGGAAAACGCCGGTAACGTGCTGCGCTTCGGCATCGACATTGATCCGGAAGCGATACGCGGCAACCTTCGCTTCGAAGAAGACGGCAACGGCGGCCATGTGCTGCTGCTGGCCTATGGCGGCGACGATGACGTGGTACGGCTGACGGGCTTCAATCCCGATGACGCGCTCGGCGCTCACGCCATTGAATACTACGAATTCGCTGATGGCACGGTATGGGACTACTTTACCTTGGTATCAGAAGGTTTCGTGGTTGAAGGCGACACACAGGCGAACGAACTGACCGGCACCAATATCGTGGATCGGCTCTATGGTGGTGCCGGTGACGATATTGTTCACGGTGGCAGCGGCAGCGATGAACTGCATGGCGGCACAGGGAACGATGTGCTCGATGGCGGCACTGGCGATGACGCCTATGTCTTCAACAAGGGCGACGGCATCGATACCATCATCGACAGCGGTGCAGAGGACTACAACTTCATCCGCTTCGGAGCGGATATCCGCCCCGAGGACATCACTCAGGAATGGGATGGCACGACCCTGATATTGCATTATGGCGATGGCGATGCGGTACGGATAGAAAACTATCGTTCATCGGACAGCAATCCGGTTATTCTCGCGCTTGCGTTTGACGATGGCAGCGCCGTTTCTTTGACTGCACAGACAAACCGGACGCCTATCGTGTCCGGCTCTGTGGAAGATGCGCTGGTGATTGAGGATGAGCATTTCCATCTCGCTCTTCCCGCCGATCTGTTCAGCGACCCGGACGCGCTGGATGATTTGCGGATTGAAGCGCGGCTTGCCAGCGGCGCAGCCTTGCCGTCATGGCTCGCGTTTGATGCGGCCTCCATGACTTTGAACGGAACGCCGGGCAACGGCGATGTGGGCGAACTGGATATCGTCATCCACGCCAAGGATCACTTTGATCTTGAGGTCAGTACCTCTTTCCATATTACCGTGCAGAACGTCAATGACGCGCCCGAGGTCAGCGCCTTGTTGGCCGGGCAAGATGCCCAAGTCGGACTATCCTTCAGCTATATTCTGCCCGCTGATGTCTTTATTGATGTGGATACGGGCGATACTCTAAGTTATACCGCCACACTGCAAAACGGCGATGCCTTGCCGAGCTGGCTCACCTTCGACCCGGTCACCAATACCTTCTCCGGCACGCCGCCGAATGGCAGTGCAGGCAATATCCAGATTACCGTCACGGCCACCGACCAAGCCGGAGCATCGGCGCAACAAACATTCAGTCTGGCAATTCAACCGGTTCAGTCCACCAACAACGCCCCCGAAGCGGGCGTTTCCATCGCTGACCAGAATGCGGACGAAGACAGCGCGTTCAGCTATACAGTGCCGGATGATGCCTTCACCGATGCCGATGGCGATACGCTCACCTACATCGCCACACTGGCAGGTGGAGCGGCGCTACCTGCATGGCTGACATTTGACGCAACGACGCGCACTTTCAGTGGCACTCCTGATAACGTCGATGTCGGCAGTCTGGATGTTGTAGTCACTGCCAACGATGGAAACGGCGGTACTGCCAGCCAGTCCTTCACGCTCAACGTTGTCAATATCAATGACGCTCCCGAAGCAGCCACGCTGCTGACTGATCAAAATGTCACCGAAGATTTGGCCTTCAGCTACGCCCTGCCAACCGATGCCTTCATGGACATTGACGCGAACGACATACTCACCTACAGCGCCACTCTCGCTGACGGTAGCGCGTTGCCGAGTTGGCTCACTTTTGATGCCACCATGAGAATCTTCAACGGCACGCCGCCGGATGGCAGCGCAGGCAGCATCCAGATCATCGTAACCGCGACTGACTTGGCAGGCGCCTCTGCCAGTCAGGCATTCTCGCTCAATGTTCTTGCTGATGAAGAAGAAAACTTCCAAGCGCCCATCACAGTTCAGGACACCGCTGAAGTCTTTGAAGATGGTCAAGCCACCGCTACTGGCAATGTGCTTGCAAATGATCGCGACCCGAACGGCGGCACGCTCAAGATCACTGACCCCGGCGCTCGAACCGGAGAATACGGTGCCCTCAGTATGTTGCCTGACGGCAACTACGTTTACATACTCAACAACACTTTGTCCAAGGTACAAGGTTTGAGCGCGGGCGAAACCGCGATCGAACGCTTTACCTATCTTGCCAACAACGGCGAGCAGAGCACCGGCGAACTCCTCATCGCCATCCATGGCGCCAACGATGCTCCCACACTGACGCACAGTCTCGCCGACATTGAACTCGTTAAAGGTCAGGAATTCTCCTGGAAACTCCCCGGCGACAGCTTCACCGACCCGGATCGCAACGACCAACTGACTTACACTGCCACGCTGCAAAATGGCAATCCTTTGCCCGACTGGCTCCATTTCGATGCTGCAACGCAGACCTTCAGTGGCGATCTGCCTGATAACCTTACCAGCACCACCCAAGTGAGTGTTATGGTCAGTGACGGTCATGGCGGTACGGTTTCGGATACCTTCAAAATCAGCATCAGCAACCAGCCCAAGCAAAAGGGCAACGAAGGGGTTGGCAACGGCGCGGATGCTCCTCCACCCGGACACGATACCAATCAGAACGATGGTGAGGGTACTGCACCCGGACAACCGGGCAACAAGGGGAAAGGCAGTGCCATTTATTTGCTAGATATCCATCCAATCAACCGGGGTATCGGCGGGAACATCCTCGAAACCTGTGCCATCGGCATGATCAATATCAAGACCGTCAACAACCGGTATGCCGCCAGCTTGTATCATACCGAACCCGCTCCAATCGGTCGCGGCAATACTCTGTCCGACAGTCAGGTGCGAAATCTCGTGCAGGCCATGGCCGCCTTCGCACCTCCGGCGGCGGGGCAGACCACATTGCCAACCAACCATCAGAATAGTCTGGAGACGGTGATCGCGGCAAATTGGCAGTGAGGCAAGGAACTTCGCCATTCCTGCTGCTTGCGCGGGAATGGCGAATCAGGGCGTATGTTTCAAACTGAGACACTGTGAAGATAAAGACGGGGCAGAAGAATTTTTCAAATTAAGATGCTCCCACTTTTGCTGACCATCTTGATGGAAAATGAATTTTTCTTGTATGATACGTTTTTAAAAGATATAACATAAAAGGAGGGATGACCACATGAGCTATCGCCATTCTCGCGCATCAAATCCGGGACAGATCTCATTTAAAAAGAATTAACGTTCCCAATGCGGATGTAAAAATTATTAAAACCAGCGCTATCATGCAAACTGAAAACTCACTCAAAAAAGATCCCGCGCTCGCGGCGCTCGTCATCATTGCCCGATTCCACAGTATTGCCGCCGATGCTGCGCAGATACGGCATGAATCCGCGATTGAAGGGATGTTTGGCGCGAAGGAGGTGGTACTGGCGGCGCGCCGGATCGGGATGAAGGCGCGTATTGTTCCCTTCCGCCCGGAACGCGTTGACCGTACGCCGTTACCTGCACTGGTGCTCGACCGCGAGGGTCAGCATTTCATCCTTGCCAAGCTGGATGGCGATACTGCGCTCATCATGGAACCGGATTCTCCCGCTCCCGCCGTGAAGCCGTTGAGTGAGGTTGTCGCGCGCAGCACCGGTTCCCTGATTTTGTTTACTTCGCGTGCTTCCATTCTGGGCGATCTCGCGCGTTTTGATTTCTCGTGGTTTATCCCCGCGATTATCCGTTACCGCAAACTGTTGATGGAAGTACTTGCGATCTCGCTGGTGTTGCAACTCTTTGGCCTCGTCACGCCGCTGATGTTTCAGGTGGTGATGGACAAGGTACTGGTCAATCG
>JAITML010000052.1 GCA_031277395.1 Methylobacillus sp.
GCTGCGCGTCCACCCCTTCATGGAAGGGGAATTAACGGCTTGCATCACCCCAGCAACACCAATCCCCACACCACCGCGAAATTAAGCAGGCCGATGAAAACCGCCGCGCTGCCGATGTCTTTGGCGCGTTTGGCGAGGTCGTGCCGTTCCAGCGAGATGCGATCCACTGTGGCTTCAATCGCCGAGTTGATGAGTTCTATCACCATCACCAGGAGCACGCTGCCTATCATCAACGCGCGGGAAATCGCATCGGGTTTGAGATAAAGCGCAAGTGGAATCAGGATCAGCGCGAGCAGCACTTCCTGACGAAACGCATCCTCGTTTTTCCACGCGGCCTTGAATCCGGCCAGCGAATAGCCGCAGGCGTTGATAAGACGGCGCAGGCCGGTTTTTCCCTTGAACGGGCTTTCCATATGTTTATTCCTCGGTCTGGTACGTCACGATAATATCACCAGCCCGTCATCATGCGTTCACTCCGGAACGGCAAAGTGCGCGCCATGAAATTGCAACGCCGTCATTTGTTGTGGTTGCTATGGCTGCCGCCGCTCCTGCTGCAAAGCGCGGATGCCCATGCATGGGGGCTGTTGACCCACGTTTATTTCGCGCAATGGTTGCTGTGGACTTTGCCTCTGGCTGATCCCGATCTGCGCCGCGCCGCGCAACGTTTCCCCGAGTTGATTCTGGCCGGCGCCTGTCTGCCGGATCTGGCGCTGATGTCGCCCGCATTTCGTGATACGCATCGCTGGGAGCATATCCGGGCGCTGCTGAACGGCGCGCGCAATGACGAGGAAACGGCAGTGGCGCTCGGCTACGCAAGCCATCTACTCGCAGACGTGATGGCGCACAATCATTTTGTTCCGGCGCACGAGGCGCTGTGGTTCAAAAAAACGCTGTTCACGCACATGGCGGGCGAATGGGCGCTCGATGCGCACGTTGCGACAATGACATCATGCACGCCGCACGCGCTGCTCACTGCGCATCTACCCATACTCGCACCCGTGATGGCGCGCCGTTTCCGCTGCTCGCTCCAACGCGCCGAACGCGCATTGTGGCAACTCGCGTGCGGCGACCGACTGCTGCGTTCCTCACGTGCGCCGCAAATGCTTTACCACGCGTTCCGCACAATCGACCGACGCGTATTCCATCACTTTGTTTATTACGTCTCGCAGACGCAAGCCATGCTGGAAAAAATTGAAACCGTACTCGACGGCGGCTGCCTGATTTGGGAACCCGATCCGCAACACCCTCACGACTTGCTGCGTGATCTTCGGGAAAGCACGCTGATGCAACTGAAAATACGCCATCCTGTGCCCATTACCTTGTTCCACAGCACTCAAATCACGAAAAATGAGAGCGCCGCGATCATCGCGCCCAGCGCCGCACCTGCGAGCACATCGCTCGGATAGTGCAGGCCAAGCACAAGGCGCGACATTGCCACCAGCACGGTGAACGGTACCAGCAGCCATGCCAGCAGCGGGAAATAAACCAGCGCGATGCTGGAAAACAAAACGGCATGCAATGTGTGTCCGGACGGAAAGCTGAACTGATCAATCGGAATGCCGGCAAGCCGGATCGCCTGATGCACCTGATACGGGCGCGGGCGCAACGTCCTGCCTTTCAGCCATTTGTAGATCAGCGTCCCCGTGAATCCTGCGAGCGCCATGTGCAGCGCCGGAACCCAACCGGTTGCGGGGGAAAACAACACCATGCCGAGCATGATCGCATACCAGAACGTGCCGTCGCCCAAGCGACTCACGAGCTTGAAAAACAGCCGTATCCAGCGATGGCGGCTGGCGCGATTGAAACCCACGCACAGCGAGATATCGAATGCGCGCATGCAGTGAAGATACAAACTCATTCTGCCCATGGGCGCGAGCATCCCATGTGCGTGTTAAAACGTGATTTCAGTTTGATGAAAAAAGCGTTACAGCAACTCTGAACAAATTACACCGCTGCCGCGCGTACCGCATCTGCGATACGTTGCGCGAGCGTTTCCACTTGCGCGCGCTGTTGACCCTCAACCATGACGCGTACCTTCGGCTCGGTACCGGAGGCGCGCAACAGCACGCGGCCACTGTCTGCAAGTTCGGCTTCCGCTGTCTTGACTGCCGCACGAATGGCGACGTTGGCGTTCAGATCAACAGTTGAGCGCACGGGTACATTGATGAGCACTTGCGGATACAGAATCAACTCGGCAGCGAGTTCGCGCAATGTTTTTCCGCTTGCGCGCGCGGCGTGCAGCACTTGCAGCGCGGAGATGATGCCGTCGCCGCTGCTGTGCTTGTCAAGACAGAGAATGTGCCCGGAATTTTCGCCGCCAACGCGCCAGCCCTTCTCATTGAGCAGTTCCAGCACATAGCGGTCACCGACCTTGGCGCGCGCGAAAAGAATGCCGCGTTTCGTGAGCGCGTGCTCGAATGCAAGATTGGTCATCAGCGTGCCGACTACGCCGCCGCCGAGATTGCCGGCTTGCTGGCGATGCGTCGCGATAATGTAGAGCAACTGGTCGCCGTCGAGCAGATTGCCGTCGGCATCAACCATGACCACGCGGTCGCCGTCGCCATCGAATGCAATACCAAGATCGGCCTGATGCTGTCGCACTGCATCGCATACCGCTTGCGGGTGGGTGGAGCCGCATTCGTGATTGATGTTGAGACCGTCGGGCGCATTGCCGATGACGATCACTTCCGCGCCGAGCTCGTGAAACACATCCGGCGCGACGTGATAGGTCGCGCCATGCGCGCAGTCGAGCACGATTTTGAGGCCGCGCAAATCCATCGAGTTGGGAAAGGTGCTTTTGCAAAACTCGACATAGCGCCCCGTTGCGTCGTTGATGCGGCGTGCTTTACCCAATTGCGCGGACGGCATGACGCGCATCGGTTTTTCCAATTCGGCTTCGATGGCCTGTTCGATTGCATCCGGCAATTTGCTGCCGTCGGCGGAAAAGAATTTGATGCCGTTATCCTCGAACGGATTGTGCGAGGCGGAAATGACGATGCCGGCCTGCGCGCGCAAGGCACGGGTGAGATAGGCCACACCCGGCGTCGGCAACGGCCCGGTCAGCAGCACATCCACGCCCGCGGCAGATAAACCCGCTTGCAAGGCGGATTCCAGCATATAACCGGAGATGCGCGTATCCTTGCCGATCAATACAGCAGGGTGTGTATCCGAATTCACCAGCACGCGCCCAGCCGCGTAGCCAAGCCGCATGACGAACTCCGGAATAATGGGTTGCTCGCCCACACGACCACGGATGCCATCCGTGCCGAAATATTTTCTGCTCATAAATCTTCCACTGCCGTGATTATTTTAAGTGCGTCCACGGTGGCCTGCACATCATGGACACGCACGATTCTAGCGCCTTTCATAACCGAAATGACAGCCGCAGCGAGACTCGCATGGAGCCGTTCGTTCACTCCGTTGCCGGTCAGACGCCCCAGCACCGACTTGCGCGAAAGCCCGACCAGCACGGGCTGGCCGAGTTCGGTGAGCGCGCCCAGATCATGCAGCAAGGCCAAATTGTGCGCGCGATTTTTGCCGAAACCGAACCCGGGATCAATCAAAATGCGATCACGTGCGATGCCGCCCGCCTCGCACGCTTGCACGCGCATCCGCAAAAATTCGCGCACTTCGCGCACCACATCGTCGTAGTGCGGATCAAGCTGCATCGTCTGCGGCGCGCCTTGACAGTGCATGAGGCACACACCCGCATTGCCTGCCGCGACGGCTTCGAGCGCGCCCGGTTGCGTCAATGCGAATACGTCATTAATCATGGATGCGCCCGCTGCAATGGCGGCTTGCATCACTTCAGGCTTGTAGGTATCAACGGAAACCGGTATCTGCGTTTTGGTCGCCAGCGCCTCGACCACCGGAATGACGCGCCGCAATTCTTCTTCCAGTGAAACCGGCACGGCGTCGGGACGCGTGGATTCGCCGCCGACATCAAGAATATCCGCACCCTGTTCGGCCAGCTCCAAGCCATGCTGCACGGCGATTTCGGCATGCGCGAATTGCCCGCCATCGGAAAATGAATCCGGCGTGGTATTGACGATGCCCATGACCAGCGGACGGGAACAATCAAGCGTATATGTGCCGCAACGGAACAGCATCGGTCGTAATTTTTCTGATCAAGGCGGCGGAGATCTCATCTCGCCTCTCTCCCTCAAAAGGAGAGAGGCTCATGGAAATCACGCCTCCGGCGCAGGTTGTGTTGTAGGTGTCGCAGCGGAGGAATCGCCGCCGCTGTTGCGGGGCGGCATGTTTTTCGCGTTTTGACTTGGCTTGGGCGGACGCGGAGGACGATCCGCCATGATGTCGGCGATTTGCTCGGCGTCTATGGTTTCCCATTCCAGCAGCGCGGCAGTCATGGCTTCGACCTTGCTGCGATTGTCTTCGAGTATCTTTTTCGCGAGCGCGTATTGCTCGTCGATGATGCGACGGATTTCCGCATCGACTTTTTGCATGGTCGCATCCGACAAATTTTTGTGCGTGGTGATTGCGCGCCCGATAAAGACTTCGCCGTCATCCTCGCCATAGACCATGGGACCCAATGTTTCGGACATGCCGTAGCGCGTGACCATGTCACGGGCGATGTTGGTGGCGCGCTCAAAGTCATTGGATGCGCCCGTGGAAACATTGCCCACGAAAATTTCCTCCGCCACGCGACCGCCGAACAACATGGCAATTTGCGCGAGCATCTGATCCTTGTAGAGGCTGTATCTGTCCTGCTCCGGCAGCGCCCACGTCAAGCCGAGCGCACGACCACGCGGAATCACGGTGACTTTATGTACCGGGTCGCAGCCCGGCAAAATCATGCCTATGATCGCGTGACCGGATTCGTGATACGCGGTCTTCTTTTTGTCTTCGGGCGTGATGACCATGGATTTGCGTTCCGCACCCATGAACACCTTGTCCTTGGCTTCCTCGAAATCCGCCATATCGACGAACTGTTTGTTGCGCCGTGCGGCGAACAATGCGGCTTCGTTCACGAGATTGGCGAGATCGGCGCCCGACATGCCGGGCGTACCGCGCGCGATGATGCTCGCATCAACATCCTGCCCGATCGGCACCTTGCGCATGTGCACCATGAGAATTTGCTCGCGGCCGCGTATATCCGGCAATGGCACGACCACCTGACGGTCAAAGCGACCCGGGCGCAGCAGCGCCGGATCGAGTACGTCAGGGCGGTTGGTCGCGGCAATCACGATGACGCCCGACGTGCCTTCAAAGCCGTCCATTTCGACCAGCAACTGGTTGAGCGTTTGTTCGCGCTCGTCATTGCCGCCACCGAGACCCGCGCCACGATGGCGACCGACCGCGTCAATTTCGTCGATGAAGATGATGCAAGGCGCGTTTTTCTTGGCGTTTTCAAACATGTCACGCACACGCGCCGCACCCACGCCGACGAACATTTCCACAAAATCGGAACCGGAGATCGTGAAGAACGGTACCTTGGCTTCGCCCGCAATGGCTTTGGCCAGCAGTGTTTTACCGGTGCCGGGGCTGCCCACCATGAGCACGCCGCGCGGAATGCGTCCGCCCAGTTTCTGGAATTTGGACGGGTCGCGCAAAAACTCGACCAACTCGCTGACTTCTTCCTTGGCCTCGTCGCAACCGGCGACATCGACAAAGGTAATCTGGTTGTTGTTTCCATCCAGCATGCGCGCACGACTCTTGCCGAAGGAGAACGCGCCGCCGCGTCCGCCGCCCTGCATCTGGCGCATGAAGTACACGAATACCGAAACCAGCAACAGAATCGGGAACACATTGATGAGGACATTGATGAGCAGCGACGGCCGCTCATCTTCCTTGGCTTCAATGGTTACATTATTTTTCATCAGATCGGACACCATCCACAAATCAGGCGGCGCAATGGTGATGAAATGCTTGCCGTCCTTGGTTTCGCTGCGCACGGTGGTGCCTTCGCGCGTGTCCTCTATAGTGGCTTTGGCGATATTGCCGCTCTTCACTTCCTGCATGAATGCCGAATAGGAAAGCGGCTGCGGATCGTCCGGCCTTTTGATATTGGCGAACTGGTTGAAAATAGCCAGCGACACCAGAATCAGTATCAGCCAGATAGCAATGTTTTTACCGAGATTGTTCAATGTCCCGTTCCTTGAAAATATGGGGATATGGTGTTTATTCTAAACGTATTTGGCCGGTTGGCATAATTACTCTTGCCGTAAGTCTTAGTGCTTATTCAACCCCAGCAAAAAAGTTTCACTGCTGCGGTCACGCGACGCCTTGGGTTTGCGCGTCGTCACCTGTTCAAATAACGCGCGCATGGCCTTGAGATTATCCTCGTAGCCGCTGCCCGCAAATGCCTTGACCAGCAAACAGCCGCCGGGTTTCAACCAATCGCGCGAAAACTCCAGCGCGAGCTCAACCAGATGCGCCACGCGCGCCTGATCAGTCACGTTAATGCCACTGATATTGGGGGCCATATCGGAAATTACAAGATCAACCTGCTGTCCTGAAAGTTTTTCCTCAAGCTGTTTCAGCACGCTCTCTTCACGAAAATCACCCTGTAAAAAATCCACGCCGGAAATTGGCGCCATTTCGAGAATATCCAGCGCGAACACCTTGCCGCTGCCTTTGAGTCGCTGCGCCACCACCTGCGACCAACTGCCCGGCGCGGAGCCGAGATCAACCACCGTCATGCCCGGCTTGATGAGTTTGTCGCGGTCGTCAATCTCCATGAGTTTGTAAGCCGCGCGGGCGCGATAGCCCTCCTTCTGCGCGCGCTTCACAAACGCATCGCTCACGTGTTCCTGCATCCACGCCTTGCTGGTTCGGGTGCGCTTCATCTGTTAAAATTCGCCATGCTTAAATTGAACTCCAAACAAACCAGCCATTTGCGCGCGCTCGGCCACAATCTCAACCCGGTCGTGATGATAGGCAACAATGGACTCTCCGATCAGGTTCTGCGCGAAATCGACACCAGCCTCAAGGCGCACGAGGTCATCAAGATCAAGGTGTTCAGCGACGACCGCGAACAACGCAAACACATGCTGGAAACCATCTGCGAGCAACTGGCCGCCGCGCCCGTGCATCATATCGGAAAACAGTTGGTAGTCTATCGGCCTGCTGATGTGCCGAGGATAATGTTGCCGAAGTAAGCGACCTTGGCCTTCGCAAAGGCGGGATGCAAAGCAGAAGCTTCTAACTCCGCACTTTCAAAATCAGCACCAGCCCCAGCAAACTCTCCACGAGATACGCAATGCTCGCCACGCCGTGCCAGGCGGCGAAGCGGTCACGAAATACGCTGTGCATGACATCGGCAGGCAGCGCTTGCGCCTTGAGTGAGGCAATGATGGGCTGAATGCCGAATTGACCGATCAAGGCAAGCAACAGCATCACCAGAACCGCCCAGAAAAAAGATTGTTTGACCACGCCCGTGCCAAATTTTCCAACACGATGCACGAGCAAAAAAACGCCGCTGACCATGCTCAACCATGCGACCCAGGTAAACATCTCTCCGGCCAGATTTCCGGCCAGCTGGCGGTTGTCATTCAGCACATGAAACAACACCGGCGCGGCCAGATATCCGATCGCCCACAAACCGCCGACCCACGCGGCGACGACAACGAGCGCCAGGCCGTCGAAAAAATTTTTCATGTTTACTGGTAGCGCACTTCCAGCACTTCGTAGGCGCGCACTCCACCCGGTGCCATCACTTCGGCCACATCACCCGCGTATTTGCCGATGAGCGCGCGCGCAATCGGCGAACTGACGGAAATTTTTCCGACCTTGATATCGGCTTCGTCGTCACCCACGATTTGATAGGTCACGCTGTCTCCGTTTTCCTGATCTTCCAGCTCCACGGTCGCGCCGAACACGCAGCGTCCATCCGCATCCAGCGCGGCGGGATCAATGATCCGGGCATTGGCGAGTTTGGCTTCCACTTCCGCGATACGGCCTTCGATGAAACTCTGGCGTTCCTTGGCGGCATCGTATTCGGCGTTTTCCGACAGATCGCCGTGCGAACGCGCCTCTGCGATGGCGGCGATCACATTCGGACGCTCCACACTGCGCAGATGCTGCAGCTCGGCCTTCAACAGCTCGGCCCCGCGTATCGTCAATGGTATGGTTTGTTGCATTTTCTTGTCCTTGTAAAAGTGAAAAACCACGCCGGCCCGAACCGGGGTGGTTTTTAAAAGTCATGTGTATGGTATTACGAGCTTAATTGCCGATGCAAGTCCTGCAATGATTCCACTTCCAGCCCTTGCATGTGCGCCATGCCGATGCAGGCCGCTTTCGCACCCGCGATCGTGGTGTAGTAGGTGATTTTCTGTTGCAGCGCATTGCGGCGTATCGCGTAGGAATCCTGCATCGCGCGCTTGTCCTCGATCACGTTGACGATAAAACTGATGTCGCCGTTTTTGATCATGTCAACAATATGCGGGCGACCTTCCGCCACTTTGTTGACCGGCGTCACGTCGAGACCGGCAGCCTGCAAGGTGGCCGCCGTGCCGCGCGTGGCGACAAGCTGGAAACCGAGTTTCGCCAAGTCTCTGGCAATGTCCACGACTTTTTCGCGATCTTCGCGCGGTACGCTGATAAAGGCTTTGCCGCCGGACGGAAGCTTGGTACCTGCGCCGAGTTGCGATTTCACGAAAGCCTCGGCAAAGGTGCGACCCACGCCCATGACTTCGCCGGTGGATTTCATTTCCGGCCCGAGTATGGTGTCCACGCCTGGGAACTTGATGAACGGAAACACCGCTTCCTTGACCGAGTAATACGGCGGCACCACCTCGCGGGTGACATCTTGATCAGCCAGGCTGCGACCCGCCATACAACGCGCGGCGGCCTTGGCAAGCTGCAAACCGCATGCCTTGGAAACGAAGGGCACGGTGCGCGACGCGCGCGGATTTACTTCCAGCACATACACCGTTTCGCCCTGACCTTCTTTTTTCTGAATCGCGAACTGCACATTCATAAGACCCACCACGCCGAGCGCCTTGGCCATCATCACGGTCTGACGACGCAACTCGTCCTGCAAGGCCGGAGACAAACTGTACGGCGGCAGCGAGCACGCTGAATCGCCCGAGTGCACGCCCGCCTGCTCCACGTGTTCCATGATGCCGCCTATGACCACTTCCGTGCCGTCGGAGAGTGCGTCCACGTCCACTTCCTTAGCGTCGTTGAGAAAGCGGTCGAGCAGCACCGGGCTGTCGTTGGAAACCTTGACCGCCTCGCGCATGTAGCGTTCGAGTTGAGCCTGTTCCTGCACGATCTCCATCGCGCGGCCGCCGAGCACGTAGGACGGGCGCACCACGAGCGGATAACCAATTTCGGCGGCGCAACGCAGCGCTTCTTCCTCGGTGCGCGCGGTGCGGTTGGGTGGCTGCTTGAGGTCAAGCTCGTGCAGCATCTGCTGGAAACGCTCGCGATCTTCGGCACGGTCGATCGCATCCGGACTGGTGCCTATGATGGGCACACCGGCTTTTTCCAGATCACGCGCGAGCTTGAGCGGCGTCTGACCGCCGTATTGCACGATCACACCTTCGGGTTTTTCCAGCGTGACGATTTCCAGCACGTCCTCAAGTGTGAGCGGCTCGAAATAGAGACGATCAGAAGTATCGTAATCGGTGGAAACCGTCTCCGGATTGCAATTGACCATGATGGTCTCGAAACCGTCCTCGCGCATCGCGAAAGCGGCATGCACGCAGCAATAATCAAACTCTATACCCTGACCGATGCGGTTCGGCCCGCCGCCGAGCACCATGATCTTGCGCTTGCCGGTCGGCCTTGCTTCGCATTCCTCTTCGTATGCGGAATACATGTAAGCAGTGTTGGTCGCAAATTCGGCGGCACAGGTATCAACGCGCTTGTACACCGGACGCACGTTGAGCGCGTGACGGTAGGCGCGCACCGCATGCTGGTCGGTGCCGAGCAGACGCGCGAGACGGCGATCCGAAAAACCGCGGCGCTTGAGCTGGAACAAGGCATCGCGGTCGAGATCGGCCAGCGACTTGCCCTTGAGCGCCTGCTCGCGCTTGACGATATCCTCGATCTGCACGAGAAACCACGGATCAATCGCGGAGTGGCCGTACACTTCGTCTATGCTCATGCCCGCGCGGAACGCATCGCCCACATACCAGATGCGCTCGGGACCGGGCTCGCCGAGCTCGGTCACGATGCGATCCATGTCGGCCGTTCTTTCATCAAGACCATCCACGCCGACTTCCAATCCGCGCAGCGCCTTCTGGAACGACTCCTGAAAAGTGCGGCCTATCGCCATCACTTCACCCACCGATTTCATCTGCGTGGTCAGGCGATTGTCGGCTGCGGGAAATTTCTCGAATGCGAAGCGCGGCACCTTGGTTACCACATAATCAATCGCAGGCTCGAAACTCGCGGGCGTCGCACCGCCGGTGATCTCGTTCTTCAATTCATCGAGCGTGTAGCCTACCGCAAGCTTGGCCGCGACCTTGGCAATCGGGAAACCCGTGGCCTTGGACGCAAGCGCCGACGAACGCGACACGCGCGGATTCATCTCGATCACGATCATGCGGCCATCCTTGGGATTGACCGCGAACTGCACATTGGAGCCGCCGGTATCGACGCCGATCTCGCGCAATATCGCGATACTCGCGTCGCGCATGATCTGGTATTCCTTGTCGGTCAGCGTCTGCGCGGGTGCAACCGTAATCGAATCACCGGTGTGTACGCCCATCGCGTCAAGATTTTCAATTGAGCAGATGATGATGCAGTTGTCGCGCTTGTCGCGCACCACCTCCATCTCGAATTCTTTCCAGCCGAGCAATGATTCCTCGATCAACAACTCCTTGGTCGGACTCGCATCCAGTCCGCGCTTGCAGATTTCGATGAACTCTTCCTGATTGTAGGCGATGCCGCCGCCGCTGCCGCCCATCGTGAATGAAGGCCGGATGATCGCGGGGAAACCGAGCGCAGCTTGCACCTGCTGCGCTTCTTCCAGACTGTGCGCCATAGCCGAACGCGCCGAAGCGAGGCCGATCCGCGTCATCGCCTGCTTGAACTTCTCGCGGTCTTCGGCCTTGTCTATGGCCTCGCGGCTCGCGCCTATAAGCTCGACTCCGTATTTTTCCAGCACGCCCTCACGCGCGAGATCGAGCGCGCAATTGAGCGCGGTCTGGCCGCCCATGGTCGGCAGCAGCGCGTCGGGGCGCTCCTTGGCGATGATGTTCTCCACCACCTGCCAGGTAATGGGTTCGATATACGTCGCGTCGGCCATCTCGGGATCGGTCATGATGGTCGCCGGATTGCTGTTCACGAGAATGACACGATAACCTTCCTCACGCAGCGCTTTGCAGGCTTGCGCGCCGGAGTAGTCGAACTCGCACGCCTGTCCGATGACAATCGGGCCTGCGCCTATGATGAGTATGGATTTTATGTCGGTACGTTTGGACATTTTTTACACAGACCTCATTCCTCAAGAACCGACACTGATACGTTGCAATTGTTCATGGCCTCGCTCAGCATTTTCACAGCCACCTTGTCAAACCCGCCGCCCGAAGCATCATCATCATCGAACAGCAACAGTACATATATCGGCTGATATTTATCGCTGGTAAAAAAATCGGCGAATTGCTTTTCCTTCTCCGGCGTCATGTTTTCAGATAAGGCTGCAACAGCCTCGGCGGCAGCGTCTCCGCCATCGCCAAAACCCGTAACCATTTCAAAATATGCGCCTATGACAACGCCGACTTGTTCCAGTATCTGGATGGCATCCTGCACCTGATCGGGATGTTGCTGGATGAATTGCTCCACAGCCTGACGGCGATTCTCGCGAAACCCTGCGGGAGACATCCGCTCACGCAGGCATTGCAACTGCGCGGCATCTATCTTTGTTACCGCCTCTTCCGTCATCGGGAAATTCGGATTCTGGTTCAGAAACATCTGAAAAATTTTATCGAAGGGAGTAGAACGCAGCACCAAATCCGTCAGCCGTTCGGCATCGCTCTGCTGTATTTGCGGCTCGGTCACGGCAGGCTTGCTTTCCGCATAAGCACTGCCCATAAAACAAACCGCGAGGCCGAACATGACCATGCTCGCAATCCGGCGGAATTTCAACATGGAAGCGCGCACTTACTTCTGCTCCATCATATGTATAAAGCGGTCGAACAGATAGGCGATGTCGCACGGGCCGGGCGAGGCTTCGGGGTGACCCTGAAACGAAAGCGCGGGGCTGTCGTTCCATGCCAGCCCCTGCAAGCTGCCGTCGAACAGCGAGGCGTGGGTGACGCGCACGTTACCGGGCACCGTCGCGGCATCGACCGCGAAGCCGTGGTTCTGACTGGTGATGAGCGCCTGTCCCGATTCCAGATCCTTGACCGGATGATTCGCGCCGTGATGACCGAACTTCATTTTGTA
>JAITML010000067.1 GCA_031277395.1 Methylobacillus sp.
GGCCAGTTTCGACGCCGATTCGTCGCTCGACAGGCACGCGCTGCAAATAGCATTGGCGGCGGCAGCCGATCAGGTCGATCAGCAAATGTCGCCGTGGAAATCCGACAGCGATCTCTCGCGCCTCAACCGCGCGCCTGCTGATGAATGGGTGACATTGCCGCCGGAGATATTGCAAGTGCTCGCGCGTGCACAGGAAATTTGCCGCTTGAGCGCGGGCGCTTTCAATCCGGCAGTGGGTGCGCTCGTCGATGCTTGGGGTTTCGGCGCGCCACGCGACACGCCCGACCCCGCCGCCATCCGCGCTGCGCGTGAAACCGGCGTGCGCCCTGTCCACGAAAGTCTGGAACTCGATGCCGCCGCCGGTCGCGCGCGCAAACACGCGCCCATGCAACTCGATCTGTGCGGCATCGCCAAGGGCTATGCGGTGGATCGCATGACGGACGTGCTGCGCCGCCACGGTGTAAAACACGCCCTCGCGTCACTCGATGGCGAGTTGCGCGCGCTCGGCAATCAGGCCGACGGGCAGCCTTGGTCAGTCGCGCTTGAAAGCCCGCAACAAGGCCGTCGCGCCGTGCATGGCGTGATTGAATTAAGCGATCTGGCAGTGGCCACCTCGGGCGACTATCGCCGCTGGGTGCAGGTGGGCGAAGCGCATCTGTCGCACACCATGGATGGCCGCCGCAACGCGCCGGTGAACAACATGATCGCTTCCGTCACAGTGCTCGCGACCGACTGCATGAGCGCCGACGCCTGGGCCACCGCGCTGCTGGTAACCGGCGCGGAAGAAGGTTTGGCGCTCGCGCAGCGCATGGGGTTGGAAGCCCTGTTTCTGCTGCGGCGCGGGCAAGGTCTGGTGGAAATGGGGCTGGGGCGTTTTGGTGCTGCCACTGAATTGCAGGGCGCTTCATAAAACCTCAAGCATCTGCCCAAGTTTTTGTCCCACCTTGAACGCTCTTTCTAAACTCCTTCCAAAAATTTAACTTTGTTTTTGAATACCTGTTCAACTTCTGAAGTTGTTCAGAGGGTATGATGGCGAGCGAATAACAACGAACTCAAAACAAAGAGGAACAAATCATGGCGATTACCGATTGGCCGGAGGGGGAGCGTCCGCGTGAGAAGTTGCTTGGACAGGGAACGCAGGCGTTGTCGGATGCGGAGTTGCTCGCGATTTTTTTGCGCGTCGGCGTGACGGGCAAGAGTGCTGTCGATCTGGCGCGGGATTTGTTGCGCGAATTTGGCAGTCTCAATGGCATTTTCAATGCGAGCCGTGCGGCGCTGACGAGCGTGAATGGCATGGGCGACAGCAAATACGCGCAGCTTCAGGCGGTGTTTGAAATGGCGCGCCGTGCGTTGAACGAGCAGATGAAAACGCGTGACGCACTGACTTCACCGCAGCAGGTGCGCGATTTTTTGCGCCTCAAACTCGGCGGGCTGACCCGCGAAGTTTTTATGGTGTTGTTTCTCGATGCAAAAAATCGCGTAATCGCGCAGGAGGAATTGTTCGCCGGGACTCTGTCACAGACAAGCGTTTATCCGCGTGAAGTGGTGAAACGCGCACTGCATTACAACGCGGCCGCCGTGATATTCGCGCACAATCATCCTTCCGGTGAGGCAGAGCCGAGTCAGGCGGACGAACGGCTTACGCAGGCACTCAAAAAAGCGTTGGATATTGTGGAAGTGCGCGTGCTCGATCACTTTGTGATCGCGGGCAATACCGTGCTTTCGTTTGCGGAACGCGGATTAATGTAGCTCGAATCCGTAATTAAAACGCACCAGTTTTCCCTGCCGGAAATGGTATTGCCCGAAGTAGGCGTGCGCATCGTGGCGTTGAAGAAAATGCGCGGCGGTTTTGCTGTCGAGGCGATAAACAAGCACGACCTCATCGAGTTGCAGATGCGTTTTTTGCGGCTTGCCCAGTATTTTTTCCACCTGCTCGCGGCGCAGGCCGAGCTGGATACCCTTGCCTGAAATAAAGTGCTTTATGGAAGAGCGCGGCTGGATGCAGCTCGTGTAGCGGGCGGACACCGGCTCCACATTGATTTCGATAATGTTGTTGGCCGGTTCTTCGTCATAATAAACCAGCGTCGCGCGTTCGGTTTTGTCGGCATTGCAAACATACAGTTTGGGCGGATCGCCGGCCAGGGATTCCGGGGTAAGCAGAATGCCGAGCGGTGGTTTGGAGGTGGCGACACTGAGGGGAATATCGAGGAATTCCGAATCAACCTCCTGTGGTATCGGCTCGGCGCGCGCGGCAGAACAAAACAGCAAGGCTGTGAACAAAAGAAAAAAGCGTGCCGGCATGATGCTTTCCTCCGTTCGGGGAATTACTCAATTACTCGTACAGCAGTGCCAGTTGTTCCTGCGCGTACTGCATGGGCTTGCGTTTGAAACCGCTCATGGCGAACTGCTGCCAGCGACCGATCACGAAACAAATCAGCAGATTGGCGTGCGCCTCGGGATTGAGCTTGCGGCCGGTTTGCGTTTCGGCGATGCGCAGCGATTGCTTGAGCGTGGATTCCACACGGTCGAACAACTGGTTGATGCGTGTTTGCAGACGTTCATCCTCATTAACCAGCGCATCGCCGATTAGCACGCGCGTCATACCGTGATTTTTCTCTGCGAACATCAGCAACATCGTGACGATACGCCCAACCTGGCGCAAGCCTTCCTGTTCTTCGGCAGTGATTTTGTTGATGAGCCCGAACAGGCTTTGCTCGATGAATTCGATCAGCCCTTCAAACATCTGCGCCTTGCCTGCGAAATGGCGGTAAAGCGCGGCCTCGGACACGTCCAGCCGCGCCGCGAGCGCCGCCGTTGTGATTTTTTCGCGCTTGGGCGATTCCAGCATCTTGGCCAAAGTTTCCAGAATCTGCTGTTTTCTCTCACCGGGTTTGGTTGGCATGATGGTTCTCGGAATGTGGAAGTTCAGAATATAGCACCGGGCAGCGCATGTATCGAGCCTATGCGTACATCAACGAAACTCGGGCGGCGTGTATCCGGGTTGACGTAGATGGTTTTCATGCCCAGTCGTTTGGCCATGCGCAGCGCGGGCAGGCTGTCTTCCACCATCGCGCAACGGTGAGCGGGAACGCGCAGCGTGCGCAGGATATGCAAAAATCCTTCACGCGCGGGTTTTGGGCGAAAGCGCGCGGACTCAATGCTGAACACGGCTTGAAACAGATCGCGTATGCCGAGCAAACGCAACACTTGTTCCGCATACGCCATGGGCGCATTGGTGAATACGACCTTGTGCCCGCGCACGCGCCGCAAGGCATGGCGCAGCCCTTGCGACTTGATGACCATCGCAGGCAGATCGGGGAACTGGTGTGTGTGATGCAGAAAATGACGCGGATCAGTCCCGTGATGACGCATAAGCCCGTGCAATGTCGCTCCGTAGCGTTGCCAATAGTCGCGCCGCAGGGCGCTCGCATCGGTCTCGTTGAGATCAAGATGTTGCATCATGTATTCCGTCATGCTGCGGTTGATGTGCGGAAAAATATGCGGTGTTGCGTCGTGCAGCGTGTTGTCGAGATCAAAGATCCAGACGGTACCGCTCATTATTTGCTCTTGATGAGCGTGCCCACGCCTTCATCCGTGAGAATTTCCAGCAGCAGCGCATGCTCCACACGGCCATCGATGATGTGCACCGATTTCACATCGCCACGCGCCGCGTCAAGCGCGGAGCTGATCTTGGGCAACATGCCGCCAGACAGTGTGCCATCGGCAACCATGGCATCTACTTCCTTGGGCGTAAGTCCGGTCAAGAGATTGCCATCCTTGTCGAGCACGCCGGGTGTATTGGTCAGCAACACGAGTTTTTCGGCGTTCAACACTTCGGCCAGTTTGCCTGCGACCACGTCGGCGTTGATGTTCAACGTTTCACCGTCCGGCGCGACACCAATGGGCGCGATCACAGGGATGAAATTGCCGGATTCCAGAAAGGAAATAATCGTCGGATCAATGCGGCTGATCTCGCCGACCAGGCCGATATCCAGCATCTTGCCCGGCTCACTCGTGCTTTCCAGCATCATCTTCTTGGCGTGGATGAATGCGCCGTCCTGCCCGGTCAATCCTACCGCCTTGCCGCCGTGTTTGTTGATGAGGTTGACGATGTCCTTGTTGACCTTGCCCAGCACCATCTCGACCACGTCCATGGTCTCCTCGTCGGTGACGCGCATACCCTGCACGAACTCGCCCTTTTTGCCGACTTTTTGCAGCAAGTCATTGATCTGCGGCCCGCCGCCGTGCACTACCACCGGATTCATGCCGACCAGCTTGAGCAGCACCACGTCGCTCGCGAAGCTCTCCTGCAATTGCGGGTCTGTCATCGCATTGCCGCCATATTTGACGACGATGGTTTTGTCAAAAAACCGCTGGATATAGGGCATCGCTTCGGACAGCGTGCGAGCTTTCTTTTCGGCGGCAGACGGGGTAAGAGACATGTGACTTCCTGCGCGAGTAAGGTTAAATGCTCCGCATTCTACCAGTTTCATGGGTTGGGGAGCGTACTGTTCCCGCTTGCATAAGTATTCACAGTTGCCGAATAATGGCGCGATGCTTGTAAAAAGGAATATCTGCCATGGCGACCGTATTCGCCGCACCTGAAACCGTGTTCGCTGTCACCTACGCCATACAGCAGGCTGTTGCGCCGGTATTCCTGCTGACCGGCATGAGCAGCTTGCTGGTTGTGCTCACCAACCGGCTGGGGCGCATCACCGACCGCACGCGTGTGCTGGAGAAAATGGAGGAAGCAGATGGCGTGTCATACGAGAAAGAGCGAAAACTCATGGCGCGCCGCGCGCGGCTGGTGCACTGGGCTATCAGCCTGTGCGCCTTTGCCGCGTTGCTTATCTGCCTCGTCACCGCCGCGCTTTTCATCGGCGTGGAACTTGGCTGGGATCCGTCCGGTGTGATCGTGCTGCTCTTCGTCGTCGCCATGTTGGCGATGATAGGCGGGCTGCTTTGTTTTTTGCATGAAATCGGGTTGGCGATGGGAGTGATACAGATGCGGCATGGGGAGCAGGAAAAAGCCGCATGAAAAATCCCGCGCTGGACGCGGGATTTCGGGGTTTACCTTTCACGAGCGCTGCTATTTCTTCTGAGTTGTCAAGAGGTATTGATCTAAAGCGTGTAGGAGGTTTCCGGGGAGCTCCAATTGACGTGTCAGCTCTTGACCAGCTTCGATTTCTTGACTGGACATATTTTTGCTAAGGTTGGAGCGAAGGTGTGAGGCGTTATTATTGTTTGAATAATCCAACGTAGTCGCTAGGTTGAATAGGGCATAAGCGACCACTTTGTTTTGAGGAACACCTTGACCGTAGTGATAAAGAATGCCTAAGTTAACTAATACATCTTCACTCGCTAGTACATAGTGATCTGCAGCTTTGCGAAGCCACAACGCCGCTTGCATGTAATCTTGGGGGACCCCTTGCCCTAGATAGTAAAGCTCACCCAAGCGAGCTTGGCTAACTGTATTTCCTTGCTTTGCCGCTGCGAGATACCACTGCGCCGCTTGACGGTAATTTTTGGAAACACCTTTTCCCTCATCGTAAAGTGATCCCAGCCAACTTTGCGCAATGGCATCTCCTTGCTCTGCTGCTTTGCGATACCATTGTGCTGCATAGGCATAATTTTGAGGAACACCTTTGCCGTAGATATACATCAAGCCTAATTGGGTCTGTGCGTCAGCATTGCCTTGTATCGCTGCTTTGCGGTACCATGCTGCTGCTTGTGCATAGTTTCGAGGGGCTCCCCAGCCTGTCCAATGTAGCATCCCCATACCTGCTTGCCCACCTGCATCTCCTTGTGCCGCTGCTTTGCGAAACCATTGTGCTGCTTGCGAGTGATCCTTGGTGACTCCCATGCCGAAAAAGTAAAGTCGGCCTAAACCAGACTGACCCGCAGCATTCCCTTGCTCTGCTGCCTTGTGATACCACTGTGCCGCCTGTGCATAATCTTGAAGAACTCCTTGCCCCTTTTCATAAAGCTTGCCCAAAGCGCTCTGCGCAACGGCATCTCCTTGCTCTGCTGCTTTGCGATACCATGATGCCGCCTGATCGTAATCTATGGGAATGCCTTCTCCAGTGGTATAAAGCATCCCTAAGTTACGTTGTGCATAAATATCTCCCTGTTCTGCTGCTTGGCGGTACCATTGCGCTGCTTGCTCCCAATCTTTAGTAACGCCTTGTCCATGGTAATGGAGTAGACCTAAAAAAAATTGTGCGCGTGGTTCACCTTGCTCGGCCGCCTTACGATACCACTGTGCTGCTTGGCTGTAGTTCCGAGGCACACCTTGACCGGTGTGATATAACTCGCCTAATACTCTTTGCGCGTTTTTATTTCCATTACGCGCTTCAGACTGCAATCTTTTTAGGGCAGTAGCACTACCTTTTTTGGAAGACTGCACTGTTGCTTGAAGCATATCAGCTTCCTGTTCTGTCAACTCCGCCCACGCATTTCCACTTGATAGTGCTATGACTGCATATATCAGCAAGGCCTTTAATGATCTTTGAAAGGATTTCATAATTCCTCCTTTTTTGCAGTCGGTTATCACTTTTTCAGTTCCGGCGCGTTTGTTGCAATATATTGATCCAGCGATTGCAGCGACCAATCTGAACTTCTGATCTGAAGAACCAGTTTGTGGCTGTCATCGCTTTCCTGCGTGTTCAAATCCTCGCCGAGTTTCGTGCGGCACGCCAGTGCTTCGTTATTGGCAGAGGAATCCAGCGCGACAGAGAGGCTGCACAAGGCATGCGCCGCGACCAGATTGCGGGGAACACCGTGGCCGTAGCGATACATAAAGCCCAGTTCGCGCAGCCCGTCGGCGTTACCTTGGGCGGAGGATTTGCGGAACCATTGTTCCGCCTGCTCGTAATCCCTGGGAACGCCCTGGCCGAATGCGTAAAGCATGCCCATGCTGTATTGCGCGTAGGAATGGCCTTGTTCCGCTGCCTTGCGATACCAGCGCAAGGCCTGACCGTAATTTTGCGGAACGCCTTGCCCGAGATCGTGCAGCATGCCGAGGCTGTATTGCGCGTCTGCATAATTTTGTTCTGCCGCCTTGCGATACCATTGCGCGGCCTGAGTGTAATCCTGCGGCACACCTTGGCCGAAATCATAAGCCAAGCCAAGGTTGTACTGCGCGAGTCTGTCGCCGTCTTGCGCTTTGGAGGTGAGCGTCTCCAGCGCGGATTTATCGCCCGCTGTGACTTTCGCCTGCAGTTCGTCGGCCTGCTGCTCCGTCAATTCTGTTTGCCCGCACCCGCCAAACAGCGCCATGATGCTGCCTATCAAGATAGCAATTGCGATTTTTCGAAAAATATTCACAGTCTCTTCCTTGGGTTGTTCTGCGCGTATTATCGCTTGTTCTGCGTTTTCAGGTATTCGTCCAGGCTTTGAAATACAAGATGAGCATCATCAATCTTGGGAACCAGTTTTTTCGCGGTTTCGATTTCCTGCGGCGTCATTTCGGTGTCCAGCCGTATCCGGTGCGCGCGATTTGCTTCTTCGATATCTTCAATTCTGGCCTCTTCAGGCAATTGTCGCGCAAGATCATCGGACAAAGTACATAGCGCATAAGCTGCGACCTTGCTCTGCGGAACGCCGTGACCCTTCTCGTAGAGACCGCACAATTCGCTCAGCGCATCGCGTGTGATGCTGTCATCATAATCGTTTTGTTCCACCGCCTTGCGAAACCACTGAGCCGCCTGTGCGTAATCCTCCGGGACACCCAGACCGCCATAGTTCCAACCCAGATTGAGCATTGCCCGGGGCTCTCCTTGCTCGGCTGCTTTGCGGAACCACTGCACTGCTTGTGCGTAATCCTGCGGAACACCCAGCCCGTTAACATAAAGTGTACCCAGATCATTCTGCGCCCAGGCATCGCCCTGTTCCGCTGCCTTGCGATACCAGTATGCCGCCTGTTTGGAAGCTTGCTCAACGCTATCATCATATGTGCTGTAGAAGCGAGCCTCGAAATCATAAATGCGCCCCAAATAGCGTTGCGCGATCTTGTCTCCGCGCTCCGCCTCATCTGTCAGCAATTTTCGCGCGGCTTCATCGCCCAGTCTGGCTTTCGCGTAAAGCACCAGTGCCTCATCGTCCGTCAACGGCGATTTCACTGGATCACATCCTGAAGCTGACAATATGAATAAGCACGCCAAGGTGACGCTTATGATTTTTCGAAAAACTCCCATAGTTTCCCTCTGTTTGGATTGCATTTATCGGGAATGCTACCATTTTGAGCATAAAAAAAGCGGCTCAAAGAGCCGCTTGAAGGAGGAGATACAATGTGAAACCAAGCTTTCACGGAACCCATTCTAACAGAAATTTTTTAAATAAGATATAGAAATCTTGATTTCCTTTCTTTTTTCGTCAACCTGTTGTTTATAAACAATATAGTTTCGGGATGAGTACGCGAAAGGGTCTGAAACCCGCTCCTACAGCACATATCTGGCCAGATCTTCGTCCTGTGACAGGGTATTCAGCTTTTCATCAACATAAGCCGCGTCTATGACTTTGGTGTTGCCTTCATGCTTGTCCGCGTCGAAGGAAATTTCCTCCAGCAATTTTTCCATCACCGTATGCAAGCGCCGCGCGCCTATGTTTTCGGTGCGTTCGTTGACCTGCCATGCGATTTCGGCAAGGCGGCGCACCGCGTCCTGGCGAAAATCCAGCGTGACGTTTTCGGTTGCGAGCAGCGCCTCGTATTGCCGCGTGAGGCAGGCGTCGGTGCCGGTGAGGATATTCTCGAAATCTTCCACGGTGAGCGAGCCAAGCTCGACACGAATCGGCAAACGCCCTTGCAATTCCGGGATCAGATCGGACGGCTTGGCGAGGTGGAACGCGCCGCTTGCGATAAACAGAATATGGTCGGTTTTGATCATGCCGTATTTGGTGGAGACCGTGGTGCCTTCGACCAATGGCAGCAGATCGCGCTGCACGCCATGACGCGAAACGTCCGTGCCGCTGCCTTCGGAGCGCGCAGTGATTTTGTCGATTTCGTCGATGAACACGATGCCGTTCTGTTCGACATTGAACACGGCGCGTTGCTTGATGTCGTCGTCGTTGACCAGCTTGGCGGCCTCTTCCTCGGTCAGGAGTTTTAGGGCCTCGGCAATTTTGAGTTTGCGGGTTCTGGATTTGCTACCGGACAGGCCGTGAAAGGCACTCTGAATCTGGTTGGTGAGTTCTTCCATACCGGGCGGCGCGAAGATTTCCATTTGCGTGGACGGCAAAGCAATATCGACTTCGATTTCCTTGTCATCCAGCTTGTTCTCGCGCAGCATTTTGCGAAATTTCTGGCGCGTGTCGTTATCGGGCGCGGGTGCCGCAGCCTCATTAAAACTGCGCGGCGCGGGCAGAAGAATATCAAGTACGCGATCTTCTGCCGCATCCTGCGCGCGCACGCGGACTTTTTCCATTTCCTGCTCGCGTGTTTGCTTGACTGCGGCTTCGGCGAGATCGCGGATGATGGAATCCACATCCTTGCCAACATAGCCGACCTCAGTAAATTTGGTTGCCTCAACCTTGATGAAAGGCGCATTGGCAAGCCGTGCGAGGCGTCGCGCGATTTCGGTTTTGCCGACACCGGTCGGGCCGATCATGAGGATATTCTTGGGTTTGATTTCCTGCCGCATCGGCTCCTGTACCTGCGCGCGCCGCCAGCGGTTGCGCAAGGCGATGGCGACGGCGCGTTTGGCGGCGGTCTGACCAACGACGTGTTTATCGAGTTCGTGAACGATTTCCTGTGGGGTCATTTGGCTCATGATGATGCGCGCTACTCCAAAGTTTCGATGAGGTGATTCTGGTTGGTGTAAATGCAAAGATCGCCCGCAATAGTGAGCGCCTGCTTTACGATGTTTTCCGGCGGTAATTCGGTATTGTTCAAAAGCGCGAGCGCCGCTGCCTGAGCATACGCGCCGCCACTGCCGATTGCGAGCAGCCCCTGTTCCGGCTCCAATACGTCGCCGTTACCCGTGATGATGAGCGAACACTCACGATCCGCCACTGTCAGCATTGCTTCCAGCCGCCGCAGCATACGGTCGGTGCGCCAATCCTTGGCCAGTTCCACCGCGCTTTTCAAGAGATGCCCCTGATGCTTTTCCAGCTTGGCCTCAAAACGCTCAAACAGGGTAAACGCATCCGCCGTTCCGCCCGCGAACCCCGCGAGTATCTGTCCGTTGTACAAGCGTCGCACTTTGCGCGCGCTGGCCTTGACGACGATATTGCCCAGAGTAACTTGCCCATCACCGCCCATGGCCACGCGCGCGCCGCGCCGGACGGAGAGTATGGTGGTACCGTGATATTGTTCCATGATGATTTCCCGATGAGTGAGTAAAGCAGATGGGGGCGGTGGGGAGAATTGCAAGTCCACCAGCCTATGCGCTTGGAGAAGATGAGCAGGTTGGGGTGATGCACACCCCAACCTGCAAAGGCTTTAAATATCCTTGATAAATACCTTGGATCGCCGCTGATAGTTGTAAAGCACCTGCCGCGTCTGGGGCAGGGCATCTATACCCGTTTCGATGAAACCACGTTCGATGAACCAGTGTTCGGTGCGCGTGGTGAGCACGAACAAGGTTTTGATGCCGCGCTGTTTGGCTTGTTCTTCGCTGTATTTGAGCATGCGGTCGCCGCGTCCGCCACGGCGAAAGGCGGGGCTGACCGCGAGACAGGCGAGTTCGGCCTTGCTTTCATCCGGGAAAGGGTAGAGTGCGGCGCAACCGATGATAAAGCCGTCGTGTTCCATCACGAAAAAATGATCGATTTCCATTTCCAGCCGCTCGCGCCCACGCCGCACGAGTATGCCTTCTGCTTCCAGTGGTTCTATGATCTGCAACAGACCACCCACGTCGCCGATGTCCGCCGGACGCAGCAGTTCCAGCGGTTCCTCGGTAATCATGGTGCCTATGCCGTCGCGCGTGAACAGTTCCTGCAAGATCGCTCCGTCGGTATGGCGGCAGATCAGGTGCGCGCGCGCCACGCCTTCGTCGCAGGCACGGATGGCGTAGGGCAGATAAAAGCGCTCGTCTTCGGTGAAGTTGATGGCATCCTCTTTCTGCGTATGACGCAGCAAGTTTTTGGCTTTGGCCGTGGTCATTTCGCGTAATAATTCGCCGCGCAGGTTGTGCACACCGACCGAATCCATGAGAAAAATCAGCTTATCCGCGTCAAGCGCGATGGCGGTGCTCGCCGCAACATCTTCCAGCGAGAGGTTGAACGTTTCTCCCGTGGGCGAATAGCCGAGCGGCGACAGCAACACCATCTCACCGTCGTCGAGACGTTTGCGTATGCCTTCCGCATCAATTTTGCGCACCTCGCCGGTGTGTTGCAAATCCACGCCTTCGCGCACGCCGAGCGGTCGCGCGGTGACAAAATTGCCGCTTGCGACACGAATATCCGCCCCCGCCATCGGCGAATTGACAAGCCCCATCGAAAGCAGTGATTCAATCTCGACACGTACCGCGCCGTTGGCTTCCTTGACCGCTTCCAACGTTGCCTTGTCCGTGACGCGCAGGCCGCTGGCGTAACGCGAAGCGATGTTGGCGCGCTGGAGCCGCGATTCAATCTGCGGGCGTGCGCCATGTACCAGCACGATGCGAACTTCCAGACTGGCGAGCAGGTTGAGATCGTGCGCGAGCGAGACGAACTGCCCGTCATCCACCACCTCGCCACCGAACGCGATAACAAAGGTGCGCCCGCCGAAAGCGTGGATATAAGGGGCAACCGAACGGAACCAGCGCACGAATTCCTGCGGCTGGGCAAGCGTGAGACGCGGGCCGGTCTGTGTCGAGGAGCCTGCCGCTGCTTCTGCCTGCGCGTAGAGAAAGGCCGGTGTGCAGTCCAGCGCCGAACACAGCCGATGCAGCATGGACTCAGAAAGTCCCTGCTCACTGCGCTCAATGCGCGAAAGATTGCCGCTGTCGGCAGACACGCGACTTGCCAACTCCTGCAAGGTGAGCCCCAGAGCCTTGCGGCGCTTGCGTAGTGCTTTTCCCAGCGGCATCACATACCCCGTAATTTGCGTTTAAAACAATATAATATTAAAAAATGCGTTTAATTGCAAATTAAAGACGTTTAAATGATGGTCTGTGCTTAAGCCGGAGAGCTTGGGGTTGGAAGGGTGAAGATTCGAGGTTGAGGCGGCAACTCACTTACCACTCTCTCCCGTTTGCGCGTCGCGGAGTTTCCATGCCGAGTATTTACCCTCGCAGCGCAGGAGGATATCTATCTCGTTGATTTTGATTGAATATTTTTTATTGTTCCAATGTGGCACGGAAATTGATTCATTCTGGCTTGAAGGTGGGCACCGGGCTTTCCGTATCCGGAATAATGCATGCAACAAGCTTAATAAGGGACGTGACGATGAAAACAGAAACATTTTATGAGGTGATGGAGCGGCAGGGTATCACGCGCCGCAGTTTCCTGAAATTTTGCAGTCTGACAGCAGCTTCACTGGGACTCGCACCGGCTCTTGTGCCGCGAATCGTGAATGCGATGGAAACCAAGCCGCGCACGCCGGTGATCTGGCTGCACGGGCTGGAATGTACTTGTTGTTCCGAATCATTCATCCGCTCTGCGCATCCGCTGGCGAAAGATGTGGTGCTATCCATGCTCTCGCTCGATTATGACGATACGTTGATGGCGGCAGCCGGATATCAGGCCGAAGAAATCATCGCCAACATCCGGCAGAAATACAAAAACAATTTCATTTTGGCAGTGGAAGGCAATCCGCCGCTCAATGAGGATGGCATGTATTGCATACACGGCGGACGCCCGTTCGTCGAGGTATTGAAAGAAACCGCTGCCGATGCCAAGGCGATCATCTCTTGGGGCTCATGCGCTTCCTGGGGTTGTGTGCAGGCGGCCAAACCGAATCCAACACGCGCTACTCCGGTGCACAAAGTTATCACCGACAAACCCATCATCAAGGTGCCGGGCTGTCCGCCGATTGCCGAGGTGATGACGGCAGTCGTCACTTACATGCTGACCTTTGACCGCATTCCTGAGCTGGATCGTCAAGGGCGTCCCAAGATGTTCTACGGCCAGCGCATCCACGACAAATGCTATCGCCGTCCGCACTTTGATGCGGGTCAGTTCGTCGAGGAGTGGGATGATGAGGCCGCGCGTCGAGGCTACTGCCTCTACAAGATGGGCTGCAAGGGGCCGACCACATATAACGCCTGCTCCACGGTTCGCTGGAACGGCGGCGTATCCTTCCCGATTCAGTCCGGTCACGGTTGTATCGGTTGTTCCGAAGACGGTTTCTGGGACAAGGGCGGGTTTTACAACCGCGTCACCGGCATCAATACATTTGGCATCGAATCCAATGCCGACAAGGTTGGCGGTACGGCAGCAGTCGTTGCCGGTGCGGCAGTAGCGGCGCACGCGGCAGTCAGCGCATTGAAACGCGCGCGTAGTCACAATGATCAAGGCAAGGGAGGCAACTAACCATGGGCACGTATGAAACTCAGGGCTTCAAGCTCGACAACAGTGGCAAGCGCGTGGTGGTTGACCCGGTCTGCCGTATTGAAGGCCATTTGCGCGTCGAAGTGAATCTCGACAGCGAAAATGTTATTCGCAATGCAGTGTCCACCGGCACGATGTGGCGCGGTCTGGAAGTGATACTCAAGGGGCGCGATCCGCGTGACGCCTGGGCATTCACTGAGCGCATCTGCGGCGTGTGTACCGGCTGCCATGCGTTGACCAGCGTACGCGCAGTGGAAGACGCGCTGGGTATTCACGTCCCGCTCAACGCGCATCTGATCCGCGAGATGATGGCCAAGACACTGCAGGTACATGACCACGCCGTACACTTCTATCACCTGCATGCGCTGGACTGGGTGGATGTGGTGTCGGCACTCAGCGCCGACCCGAAGAAAACAAGCGAATTGCAGCAACTCGTATCGCCTTCGCATCCGTTGTCTTCACCCGGTTATTTCCGTGATGTGCAAACCCGTTTGCAAAAATTCGTCGAATCCGGTCAGTTGGGACCGTTCACCAATGGCTACTGGGGCTCCAAAGCCTATGTGCTGCCGGCAGAAGCCAACCTGATGGCGGTGACGCACTATCTGGAAGCGCTGGATCTGCAGAAGGAATGGGTGAAGGTACATACCATTTTCGGTGGCAAGAACCCGCACCCGAACTACATGGTCGGTGGTGTGCCTTGCGCGATCAATGTGAACGATGTCGGCGCAGTCGGTGCGATCAACATGGAGCGCCTGAATTTCGTTCAGGCTCGCATTCAGGAGATGATCGATTTCAACAACAACGTCTATATTCCGGACGTGCTGGCTATCGGCACAATCTACAAACAGGCCGGCTGGTTGTACGGCGGCGGTTTGTCGGCTCTCAACGTGGCCGATTACGGCACGTACGAAAAAGTACCTTACGACTTCAGTACCCATCAGTTGCCCGGTGGCGTGATCCTCAACGGCAATTGGGACGAGATCAACCCGATTGATCCGCGTGACCCCGAGCAAGTGCAGGAATTCGTGACCCACTCCTGGTACAAGTACGCCGACGAATCGGTAGGATTGCACCCTTGGGATGGCATTACGGAAGCGCACTACGCGCCCGAAGGTCCCGGCTTCAAGGGTACGCGTACCAAGATCGAGCAACTCGACGAATCGGCCAAGTATTCCTGGATCAAGTCGCCGCGCTGGCGCGGAAATGCGGTCGAAGTCGGCCCGCTGTCGCGCTACATCCTGGCTTATGCCCACGCGTTGCAAGGCAACAAGTGGTGCCAGCGCGTGAAGGAGCAGGTGGAGAGTTCCGCTGAGGCCATCAACAGCGCAATTCCCAGGGCGCTGGGCTTGCCGGAAACCAACTACTCTGCCAAGCAATTATTGCCAACCACCATCGGTCGCACGCTGGCGCGCGCACTGGAAAGTCAGTACGCCGCCGAGATGATGATGGACGACTTCAATCAGCTGATGGGCAACATCAAGGCCGGCGACACATCAACCGCCAACGTCGAGAAGTGGGATCCTTCCACTTGGCCGAAGGAAGCCAAGGGCGTCGGCACGGTTGCAGCGCCGCGCGGCATGTTGGGTCACTGGATCAAGATCAAGGACGGCCGCATCGAGAACTACCAATGCGTGGTGCCGACCACCTGGAATGGCTCGCCGCGCGACCCGAAGGGCCAGATCGGCGCCTTCGAGGCCTCGCTGATGAACACTCCGATGGTCAACCCGGAGCAGCCGCTGGAAATCCTGCGCACTATCCACAGCTTCGACCCATGTCTCGCCTGTTCCACGCACGTCATGTCGCCGGATGGGCAGGAGTTGAGCAAGGTCAAGGTGCGCTAAGGCGCGCGGAAAGGAGAACGCCATGTCTGTAGAAACTACGTCTGCTGAAACCGCCGCCGGCAATACCGTGTATGTTTATGAGGCGCCGGTACGGTTGTGGCACTGGGTAAATGCCTTGTGCATCACCGTGCTGGCGGTAACCGGCTATTTCATCGCCTCACCATTGCCAACCCAGCCCGGCGAGGCGAGCGCGAACTTTCTTATGGGTTACATTCGCTTTGCCCATTTTGCTGCGGCCTACATATTTGCGGTGGGTTTTCTCGTGCGCATCTATTGGGCGCTGATGGGCAACCATCATGCGCGGCAACTGTTCTGTTTGCCTATCTTCAGTGGCGCTTGGTGGAGCGATCTGTTCCACCAGTTCCGTTGGTACACTTTTATCGACAAGCAACCGCGGAAATATGTCGGGCACAACCCGCTGGCGCAACTCACGATGTTCCTGGCCATTACTCTCGGCGGCGTGTTCATGCTTATTACCGGCTTCGCGCTGTACGGTGAAGGGGCGCAGGCGGGAAGCTGGTCACACACTCTGTTTACCAGTTGGGTGATTCCGCTCTTTGGGCAAAGCCAGGATGTACACACTTGGCACCATCTGGTCGCCTGGGGCATCGTCTGTTTCATAATTCTCCATGTTTACGCGGCGATCCACGAAGAAATCATGTCGCGGCAAACCATGCTTAGCGCAATCATTAGCGGAACGCGGACGTTCCGGGAGTGAAAAAACAATAGTTTGGATTTAGTGAGGGGGAGTTGTAGTAGTAGTGGTGGTGTAGTGGTGGCTCACGTAGCGAGTAGTAGTAAGTCAACGTGAGCAGTTTTGCGCCCGGTTTCCTTTCCAAAGAAGGAGCCGGGCGCACATTTTTTTCTCGTTTATATTGGAAATAAACTTTCCACTTATTGTATAAATAGTAATATTATATTCCGGTAAGGTTTTGTGCGATTACTCTAACCGGCTGAATTCTTTCCACAAACCCGCTTTTTTCTGTTTGGCACGAGCCGTGCTATAGCTTCAAGACATTCGTTCCAAACATGCAAACGATGAAACACATACAACTATTGATTCTTGGCATAGGCAACATTCTCTGGGCCGACGAGGGCTTCGGTGTCCGTTGTGTGGAGGCGCTGGACGCAGGCTGGCAATTCGGCGATGACGTGAAGCTGATGGATGGCGGCACGCAGGGCTTGTATCTGCTGCCCTATATTGAGGATGCGCGTCGCCTGATCGTGTTCGACGCGGTGGATTACGACAAGCAGCCCGGCGAGATGGTGGTCGCGCATGACGATGATGTTCCGCGTTTCATGGGAGCCAAAAAAATGAGTCTGCACCAGACCGGCTTTCAGGAAGTGCTTGCCTGCGCGGCGCTGGCTGGCAAGCTGCCGGAATCGATGACACTGATCGGCGTGCAGCCGGAGCAACTTGAAGACTACGGCGGCAGTCTGCGCGATGTCGTCAAGGCGCGCATTCCCGATGCGCTGGAAATTGCGTTGGCGCATGCGGCGCGCTGGGGCATTGCTTTTGCGCCGCGCGTTTCGCCCCAGGGCGTTGATAGTGGCGCGCTTGGCATGAGCAGCTACGAAGCGGGGCGGCCTTCGGAGGAACAGGCTTGCCGTTATGGCGATGAACGATTCTTCGCGGCCTCGACGGAGCAATGACACCATGTGCATCAGTATTCCCATGCGAGTGGTTGAACTGGAAGGCACAACGGTCTGGTGCGAGGGGCGCAATGGACGCGCGCGCGTTGACACCTTGCTAGTCGGTGCAGTCAGTCCGGGAGACTGGCTGCTGGTGTATTTCGGCAGCGCGCGGGAAATCATCGATGCCGAGCGCGCGGCACAGGTAAACGCGGCGCTGGATGCGCTGGATCGTATCGCCGCTGGACAAAATGATTTCGACGACTGCTTTGCGGATTTGACGAACGGTGAACCGCAGTTGCCGGAATTTTTGCGGCAGTGAATTTTTACAGGCGATGGCAAGCCGATTTCAAGAAAATAACACGAGGAGTTGATTAATGGATATGGAACCTTCTGTATGGACCCCGCCGCGCTCCACGCTCAGCGCGAATTTCAACGACCAGCTGGACAAGCTCGTCCGCGAACATGATCTGAGCTATTTCGACGACTCATTCTTCAGCGGTAGCGGTGACGGTATCGTGCTGCTGCTGGATGATCCCGACACTGCACCGGAGAGCTGGGATATGGCGGTAATCTTTCCCGAACTGCTTGTGGCGCTGGATGTGCGTCCGCGCGCTGCCGTAGCGCTGACATCGCAGGCGCAGGCGCTGCAAAGCGCTTGCGGCATCGGACGTCTGCCATCACTGCTGTTTCTGTGCGATGGTAGTTATGTTGGCGTGATTGAAGGGTTGCGCGACTGGGCGGAACTGGAGGACGAAGCCAAGGCGATGATGAACAAGCCGGTTGGCCGCGCGCCCATCGGCATTGCGGTGGCATCATCTACCAGTTGCGGTCATGGAGGTGCAAGATGAAAGAGTTTCCCATTCCTGTCGTCGCGTTCGGCGCGGGTTCGCAGCCGGAAGAAGAAGATCTGGCTTATTTGCCAATGCCGCATGAGATGGATACTTATTCCATGCCAGGCTGGAATCTGGAAGCTGATCCGGCAACGCTCGCGGCGACCTGCGCGGTGCTTGATGAGTTGCGGACGAAGATGAGCGCGCAAGGCGAGGTGACCATCGAGCTGCGCGACTTGCCGGCACCGGTGGGTGAGTTGCTGAACCAGTCGCTCGGGCATGGCGAAGTCAGTGCGCTGGTGAGCGCACCCAACGCGCTGCATATACAGGAAACCGTATTCGCCGGCGTGTGGCGTGTGCAGCAGATGTCGGATCAGGGCGCGGTGTTGCGTGACACGTTGCGCGCCTGCACCATTCCGCATGAGGTGTGCCAGGCCGCGCTGGATGCCGCTGTGGAAGTCGTCGCGCCGCCGCCGCGCCCCGGCATGATGAATGCGCCCGCCGTGCTCAATGAGTTGTTGGAGCGTTCAAGCCAGTATGCCAGCGGACAACTCGCGCATGTAATCAATTTCTCACTGTTGCCGATGTCGCCGGAAGATCTCGCGTATCTGTACGACGCGATGCAACCCGGCCCGGTGAGCATATTGTCGCGCGGCTACGGCAATTGTCGCATCACCAGCACGGGTTTGGCGCACGTGTGGTGGGTACAGTATTTCAACAGCATGGATCAGCTTATCCTCAACACGCTGGAAGTGACGGATGTTCCGGAAGTCGCGCTCGCCGCCGCCGATGATATCCGCCACAGCGCCGAGCGTCTGGATGAATGGCTGACCATGATGCGTGAGCAATAATGTTCGAGGGCTCCTATCTCGGTGACGATGCGCGCTTGGGCGCGCTTGACCGGCTTGAGTGCGGCATCTGCTGGTGGGTGTACGATCCGGCGGAAGGTGATCCGTCCGCGCATATCCCGGCGGGTACGCCGTTTTCAGCGTTGCCGGAGCAGTGGCATTGCCCGAATTGCGATGCGCCCAAACATAAATTCATGGTGTTGCGGGAATGAATCAGGCCATCGCTACACTGGAGGCGGTGTTCGACGAAATCGCGCGCAGTCGCATGGCCGGTTTGCCCATAGTCAATCCGGCATTGCGTGTCGAGGCGGTGGGTTTCCGCGAGTGGCAGGAGCGTTACGCGGGCGTGCTGGTAACGCCGTGGAGTATCAGCCTGGTGCTGCTGCCGGGGCAGGATGCAACGCTCGAACAACTGGCGCCGGATAAGCGCGCGACTTGGGAATTTCCGTCAGGTAGCTATGAATTCATGGGGCTGGTCGAGCCGCTGCTCGGCACCTGCCAGATTTGTCCATTGATTTCGCCGGTAACAGAATTTGCCGATCACGCATCGGCTTCGGAGTTGGCGCAGGAGATTGCGCGCGCCGTGTTCGCGGCGGATGGTAGCGAAGCCAAGGCCGCCCCGCAGATGTCTCGTCGCGCGTTTTTGAGTTTCCCGGCGCGGTATGCTTCTTCGCAAGGAGAGGGTCAAGGTGGAGTGGGGTAAAGATGACCGACCCCGGCAAACTGGAATTGAGCGTCGTGTGGAACGGCGAAACCGTGCGCGACGCCACGATAAAATCCACGCGACCGCGCGCTGATCGTATATTGAAAGGGCGAACGCCCGAGGAAGCAGCGAAGCTGGTTCCCATGCTGTTCAGTCTGTGCGGCAAAGCGCAAGGTGAAGCGGCGACAGCGGCTATGACCGTCGCGCAGGGCGGAGAGCCGACGCAATTGCCGGATCGCGCAGTATCGTGTGAGGCAATGCAGGAGCATTTGTGGCGACTGTTGCTGGATTGGACGGCGCTGCTGGGATTGCCGCAGCAACAGGCGATTTTCGCGCGTTGGCATACCGCGCTGAACACCCTCGCAGCCGGTGCCGGTGATGCAAAAGCATTATCGGAAGATTTGCACCAAACACTGACGGGCATGACGCACACGGCATGGGCGCAACTGGATTCCCATGCTGCGCTGCTCGAATGGAGCAAGGCAGGACACGGATTGTGCGCGCCCATGATTGCGGCGCTCGACGCGCAGGAAAGCGCGCGAGAGCAAGACGGTGGAGATCTGTGCGAACTGCTTGCGGAAAAATCGGCGGCGGAAACATGGCGCATCGGACAGTTTGACGCTGCATTTGCCGCGCAACCGCACTACGATGGCAAGCCGATGGAAACAGGCGCGCTCGCGCGCTGGCAACATGAACCGCTGCTGCGAGACATACTGCAACAACGCAAAAGCCGGTTGCTGGCGCGGCTGGTTGCCCGATTGCACGATTTGCTGGATAGCGTGGAAAAACTGGCGCGCGAAGAAACTGCACAACGCATACAGTGGTTCGCCACGGAAACGAATTCAGGATTGGCGCTGGTGCATACCGCGCGTGGTGTGTTAATGCATCATGCGCGTGTCGAGCGCGGGTATGTTGCGGAATACTGCATCGTGGCGCCGACGGAGTGGAATTTCCATCCGCGCGGCGCATGGCGCGCCGGTTTGATGAATCTGCGCGCGCGCGATGCGGCGCATGTGCGGGAAGCGGCGCAGTGTCTGGTTTTATCGCTGGATCCGTGCGTGGAATATACGCTGGAGGTGCATCATGCATGAAATGTCGCTGGCCGAGGGTGTGTTGCAGTTGATCGAAGATGCGGCGCATGATCAGGATTTCCACCGCGTGAAAAAAGTGTGGCTGGAAATTGGTCGGCTTGCCAACGTCGAGACGGAGGCGATGCGATTCTGTTTCGATGCGGTGATGCGCGACAGCGTCGCAGATGGCGCGGAACTGGAGATCGTCGAGACGCCGGGACAAGCCTGGTGCATGAAGTGCAGTCAGGCCGTGCAATTGCAGGCATTGTCAGATGAGTGCCCCTTGTGCGGCAGCTATCAATTGCAGGTGACGGGCGGCGATGAACTGCGCGTCAAGGAACTGGAAGTCGAATAGGAGGCGTTGATTATGTGTACGGCATGCGGATGTGGATCGGGTCAAACTTTAATCGCCGGACGCGCGCTCAAGCCGCCAAGCAAAAATGGCGCGCCTGTGCGTTATCGCACACCTGTTTCCGGTCATGCAAGCGATCACTATGCGAACAGCCATGAACATGCTCATCTGCACACGCACAGTCATGGCGACATGAATCACGGCGGTATGGATTTCGGCGCCGGCCCCGCAGGCGCGCACGCGCCGGGATTGAGCCAGGCGCGCATGGTGCAGATCGAGCGCGACATTCTGTCCAAAAACGACGACTACGCGCAACAAAACCGGGGCTATTTGGCTGCGCACGGTATCTTCGCGCTCAATCTCGTCTCCAGTCCCGGCTCCGGCAAAACCACATTGTTGGTGAAAACCATC
>JAITML010000037.1 GCA_031277395.1 Methylobacillus sp.
GCCGAGACGCTCGCATTAGTGGCCGACATTCCTGCAGTTTATGGCGACGGAAAACTCTCCAAAGTTGTTGGTCTGGCCGATGCAGCGGGCAGCCGCTTCGTATTCAGCTTGTTCGATGCGGGCGAAATTTGGGTAGCGGACATGAGTGACCCCGCACATCCCGTTGTCAGCCGTTTCCCTGCGGGCAAACAACCTTATGACGCGCTGATTACGCCAAATGGTCGCTATTACATCGCCGGACTGTTTGGCGAAGACGGATTGGCGCTGCTTGATTTGTGGCATCCCGAACAAGGCGTGCGTCACATTCTTGAAGGTTATGGGCAGGGCGAGCAGAAATTGCCGGTTTATAAAATGCCGCATCTGCGCGGATGGGCAATTGCCGGAACGCGTGCGTATCTGCCCGCGATCGGCCACCATGAATTGCTCGTGGTCGATACGCAAAGCTGGCAAGAGGTTGGGCGCGTTCCACTGCTGGGTCAGCCGGTATTTGCGATGGCGCAGCCTGACGGGAAAAAAGTGTGGGTCAGCTTCGCCTATCCCGACAATCAGCATGTGCAGATCGTGGATACGGAAAGCGGAAAAATCACGCAGACACTGGAGCCAGGGCGCGCCGTGTTGCATCTCGAATTTACGCCGCGCGGCGAAGCCGTATGGATTTCTTCGCGTGATGACAACAAAGTGACGATCTACGATACCGCGAGTTTGGAAAAGCTCGCCGAATTGCCGGCAGCCGCGCCCAGTGGGATTTTCTTCACATCACGCGCCAACCGGGTCGGTTTTTGATGCAGAAATATGACGACATAGAAATGTCTTTGCTGAATGATTTTCAGCATGATTTTCCGTTGACGCAACGCCCGTTTCACGTGATCGGTGAGCAGTTGGGCATTTCCGAAGACGAGGTACTGCAACATTTTACGCATCTGAAAGAAGAGGGCGCAGTAAGCCGCGTAGGCCCGGTATTCAGCCCCGGCTGTATAGGCGCGAGCACACTTGCCGCGCTGGCCGTGCCGCAAGAAAAACTGGAATTGCTGGCGCAATGGCTTAATCGGTTGCCTGAAATCAATCACAATTATCAGCGTGAGCATCACTACAATCTCTGGTTTGTCGCAACTGCGCCTGATGCGGGAAAGTTGAATACGACGCTGGCGAATATTGCCCAACATGCCGATTGCCCCATGCTGGTTTTGCCGTTGCTGGAGAGTTTTCATATCGATCTTGGCTTTGATCTTCTTGCAAATGAGCCACGGCGGCATTGCTCGCCAAACATCGGCATACGCACGCAACTGAATGAGGAGCAAACCGCCATTGTCGCCGCTTTGCAATCCGGTATTCCCTTGCTGCCGGAGCCGTTTGCCGACATTTCGATGCGCCTGCACATGAAACCGGATACGGTGCTCGCGCAGATCATGCGCTGGCGTGAGCAGAGTGTCATCAAGCGTTTTGGCGTGGTGGTGCGGCATCATGAATTGGGTTATCGCGAAAATGCGATGGCGGTATGGGATGTGCCGGATGAGATGGTGAGTGCAATCGGAAAAATCGCCGCGCGACAGCCGGGTGTGACGCTCTGTTATCGCCGCACGCGCCAGTTGCCGGATTGGCCGTATAACCTTTATTGCATGGTGCACGGTACCGAACGCGCAACGGTGCAGGCGCAAGTCGCGGCGATTGCTCGTGCGAGTGGACTTGCAGACTTCCCCGTACATATTTTGTTCAGCAACCGTCGTTTCAAACAGCACGGCGCACAGTATGTGCTTGAGGAAAATCATGGACGCCACTGATCGCGCCGTCGTCAATCATTTGCAGGGAGGATTTCCCGTTTGCGAGTATCCGTATCGCGTGGCGGCGGAGCAGCTTGGCATCACCGAAGATGAGCTGCTGACGCGATTGCAGCAACTGCTGGCCGAAAAAATTCTCACACGCTTTGGCCCCATGGTGCAGATCGAGCGCATGGGCGGCGCATTCAGCCTTGCCGCGATGAGCGTGCCGGAGGCCGATTTCGATCACGTGGCTGAAGTCGTCAACGCGCTGCCGGAAGTCGCGCACAATTATCAACGCGCGCATGCACTCAATATGTGGTTTGTGCTTGCAACCGAAACACCGGATGGAATTGCAGCGACGATTGCGAAGATTGAAGCCGCCACCGGAAACCGTGTCTTGAACATGCCGAAAGAGCGCGAATATTTTGTCGGCGCGAGGTTCACGGCATGACGATGGATACTACAGATCGCGCCATTATTTCAGCCACGCAAGGCGGTCTGCCGCTGGTTCCGCAACCGTATCATGCCATTGCAGAAAAAATCGGAGCAACACCCGAAATTGTCATTCAACGCATGCAAGCCATGCTGGAAGAAGGCATCATTCGGCGTATCGGCGCAGTGCCGAATCATTACGCGCTGGGCTATCAAGCCAACGGCATGACGGTGTGGGATGTGTCGGATGAGCATGTGGATGTGCTCGGCGAAAAAATCGGCGCACTGGATTTTGTCACGCATTGTTATCGCCGACCGCGCCACCTGCCGGAATGGCGCTACAACCTGTTCGCGATGGTGCACGGGCATAACCGTGAAGAAGTCGAAATCAAGGCCGCACGCATCGAGAAAATATTGCAATCGCATTGTCGCGCGTACGCAATTTTGTATAGCACGCGCATCCTCAAAAAAACCGGATTACGAATTTAAAGTCGCGAATTTAAAGCCGAGGAAAACATGTTTCGCATCTCCCAATTCATGCAGGAAATTGCCCACCCGACACCGCTGGCAGCAGCGCGCAAGCCGCCCGGCCCGGTGGTGATCTGGAATCTGATACGGCGCTGCAATCTGACCTGCAAACATTGTTATTCGATTTCGGCAGACAAGGATTTTGCGGGCGAATTAAGCACCGAGGAAGTGTTTGCCGTGATGGATGATCTCAAGGCATTTCGCGTGCCGGTGCTCATTCTTTCCGGCGGCGAGCCATTGTTGCGGCCGGATATTTTTGACATCAGTCGTCGCGCCAAACAGATGGGATTTTATGTCGGCCTTTCCTCCAATGGTACGCTGATCACCAAAAACAACATCGCGCAAATTGCCGATGCGGGTTATGACTATGTCGGTATCAGCCTCGACGGCATCGCGGCTACGCATGACACATTCCGCCGCAAGGTCGGCGCATTTCAGGCTTCGCTGAACGGCATACGATTGTGCCGCGAGGCGGGCATCAAAGCCGGCATACGATACACTTTGACGCAGGATAATGCGCATGATTTGCCCGCGTTGATGCAGCTTGCGGAAGACGAAGGTATAGACAAGTTTTATCTATCGCATCTCAACTATGCCGGGCGCGGCAACACCAATCGCGCGCGCGACGCGATGCAGGAAACCACGCGGCATGTGATGGATCTGCTGTTTGACGCGGCCTGGAAATCAGCGTCACAAGGGCTGGGGCGCGAGTTCGTCACCGGCAATAACGACGCGGACGGTGTTTATCTGCTGCTTTGGGTGCGTAAAAATTTTCCGCATCTCGAAGATCATATCCGCGCCAAACTTGCGCAGTGGGGTGGCAACAGCAGCGGCGTCAATGTCGCCAATATCGACAATCTCGGCGAGGTGCATCCCGATACTTTTTGGTGGCACTATCCGCTCGGCAATGTGCGGCAGCGCCCGTTTTCGCAAATCTGGCAGGATGTTTCCGACCCGCTCATGGCCGGCCTCAAGGCGCAACCGCGCAAAATCAAGGGGCGCTGCGGAGCTTGTGCTTATTTTGATATTTGCGGTGGCAACACCCGTGTGCGCGCGCTGCAACTTACAGGCGATCCATGGCAGGAAGATCCGGCATGTTATCTGAGCGATGCGGAGATCGGATTGGAAGCGCCTGTTGAGCGCATTCAGCTTACGCCTTATACACGGCAGATGGCGTGATGCGATTTTTACTGATCACGGCGCTCCTGTTCTGGACGCTGCCTGCATTAGCGGATGCGCCACAATTGTACAGTGAGCATTGCGCGACCTGTCACGGCACGGATCGGCTGGGCGGCACGGGGCCTGCGTTGCTGCCGGAAAGTCTGGAGCGCATCAAAAAGAATGAGGCATTGGACGTCATCACACATGGTCGCGTGGCGACGCAGATGGCAGGATTTGAGCAGAAAATCTCGGCGGAAGACATCAAAACGCTCACGGATTATCTTTATACGCCGCTGGCGCAGCCACCAGTCTGGACGAATGAAAACATCCGCGCCTCACGTATAGCGATTCATGCCCCCGGAACCCTGCCGGACAAGCCGCAATTCAAGGCCGATTTGCTCAATCTTTTTATCGTGGTCGAGACTGGCGATCATCATGCCACACTGCTTGATGGCGATACCTTTACGCCGATCAAGCGTTTCCCCACGCGCTTCGCATTGCATGGCGGGCCGAAGTTTTCATCGGACGGACGCTATGTTTATTTTGCTTCGCGCGACGGCTGGGTATCGCGCTTTGACATCTGGAACCTGGAATACACCGCCGAGGTTCGCGTGGGCATCAACACGCGTAATATCGCGGTTTCCGACGATGGGCGTTATGTGATCGCGGCCAATTATCTGCCGCGGACTGTGGTGCTGCTTAATGCTGCCGATCTCAGCCTGGTCAAGACCATGCCTGCGGTCGATGAGGCGGGTCACAATTCGCGCGTATCGGCGGTATATGATGCCGCGCCGCGCAAGAGCTTCATCGTCGCGCTCAAGGATGTACCGGAACTGTGGGAAATCAGTTATGACGAAGCCGCCGCGCCGATTTTTCCCGGCCTGGTGCATGACTACAAAATGGCGGAAGGCTTGGCCATTCCCGGCTTTCTCAACCCGCGCCGCACACCGCTGGAAAAGCCGCTCGACGATTTCTTTTTCGATCAGGGTTACCGTTATCTGATGGGGGCGTCGCGTGATGGAAAAGGGCAGGTCATCAATCTCGACACGCGCGCCAAAATTGCCGATTTGCCGCTGGCCGGGATGCCACATCTCGGTTCCGGTATTACCTGGAAATGGCAGGGCCGGGAGGTGCTCGCATCACCCAATCTCGCGAAAGGTGTCATCACGGTGATCGACATGAGCGACTGGAAAGTCATCAAGGAAATCACCACGCCCGGCCCGGGATTTTTTCTGCGCAGCCACGAAAATACGCCTTATGCCTGGACGGATACATTTAACGGCGCAACCAAGGATACCTTGCAATTAATCGACAAAAACACGCTGGAAATCGCGGCTACGCTCACGCCGATTCCCGGCAAAACCGCTGCGCATGTCGAGTTCACGCGTGACGGCCATTACGCGCTGGTGAGCGTTTGGGAAAACGATGGCGCACTGGTTGTCTATGATGCTGCGACCTTGCAGGAAATCAAGCGTATTCCCATGAACAAACCATCGGGAAAATACAATGTTTACAACAAGATAAATCGTTCTTCGGGCACCAGTCACTAGGAGGGGTTTGTCCGGTTCAGCCAGATAATTTTCGAAATTTGATGTGCATCAAGGCTGAGCAAATCGCAACACCGTAGACTTTCCCCAATTACCAAAGGGAGGACGTAATGGGCACGACATTCACCAAATCGATGGCGCGCAATATCTTTTACGGAGGGTCGGTATTTTTCTTTCTGTTGTTTATCGCATTGACCGTGGATACCACGAAGGCTTTGCCGAAGCGCGACAACAGTCAGAACATCACGGCCGAGGTCGAGCGCGGCAAAAAAGTCTGGGAGACCAACAACTGCATCGGCTGCCACACGCTGTTGGGCGAAGGCGCTTATTTTGCACCGGAACTCGGCAATGTTTACAAGCGCCGTGGTGGTGATGAAGGAGGGGCCGAGTTCATCAAGGAATGGATCAAGATGCAGCCACTCAACATTCCGGGTCGCCGCAAAATGCCTCAATTCCATCTGACCGACCAGGAACTGGATGATCTGGTGGCTTTCCTGAAATACGCTTCGGAAATCAACACCGAAAAATGGCCACCCAATATCGAAGGCTGATTCGCTACATTCATGGAGATCATACAAATGCAATATAAATCCCAGGCAGTGGCGAAGCCTTATTTCATCGCCGCCATCGGACTCTTCGTCGGGCAGATTTTGTTCGGGCTGATCATGGGTCTGCAGTATGTGATGGGAGACTTTCTCTTCCCGGCCATCCCTTTCAACATCGCGCGCATGGTGCACACCAATCTGCTTATCGTGTGGCTGCTGTTCGGCTTTATGGGCGCGGCTTATTATCTGATTCCGGAGGAAACCGAAAACGAACTGTACAGTCCCAAGCTCGCGATCATTACCTTCTGGATATTTCTCATCGCAGGCGCGTTGACCATAGTCGGCTATCTGCTCGTGCCGTATGCCAGGCTCGCGGAATTTACGGGCAATAACATACTGGCGACCATGGGGCGTGAATTTCTTGAGCAACCGCTGGTGACCAAGATTGGCATTGTCATTGTGGCGCTGTCATTTTTGTTCAACATTTGCATGACTTTGCTCAAGGGGCGTAAAACCTCCATCAGCCTGGTGCTGGTATTGGGGCTGCTCGGGCTGGCGGTGTTCTTTTTATTCTCGTTCTACAATCCATCCAATCTGGTTCTGGACAAATACTACTGGTGGTGGGTGGTGCATCTCTGGGTGGAAGGCGTGTGGGAGCTGATCCTGGGTGCGATTCTGGCTTTCGTTCTCATCAAGGTCACCGGCGTGGATCGCGAAGTGATCGAGAAATGGCTGTATGTCATTGTCACCATGACGCTCATTACCGGCATCATAGGTACCGGCCACCATTACTACTGGATAGGCACGCCGGAGTATTGGCAATGGTGGGGTTCGGTGTTCTCCGCGCTGGAGCCAATTCCGTTCTTCATGATGACCATATTCGCCTTCAACATGGTGAATCGCCGCCGCCGCGAGCATCCCAACAAGGCTGCTGTCTTGTGGGCGCTCGGTACTGGTGTGCTGGCTTTTCTCGGCGCAGGTGTATGGGGCTTTTTGCACACACTGGCGCCGGTCAACTACTATACGCACGGCACGCAGATGACTGCTTCGCACGGCCACCTCGCGTTCTACGGCGCGTATGTGTGCGTGGTCATCACCATGATCTCCTACGCCATGCCGATATTGCGTGGCCGCGCCGCCAATTCAAACACGGCGCAGGTGGTGGAAATGTGGTCGTTCTGGCTGATGAGCGTTTCCATCGTGTTCATCACGCTGTTCCTTACAGCTGCAGGCATCGTGCAAGTCTGGCTGCAACGCTACTCCGACACGCCCATGGCTTTCATGGCGGTGCAGGACAAGGCGGCTATTTTCTACTGGATGCGTGAAGGCGCCGGGGTGATCTTCCTGATCGGTCTCGTTACCTACATTGCCAGCTTTTTCATCAAGGGCGAAACCAAGGCTGCGGCCTGACTGCGTTCGTGAATGAAATTTTCAATCGGGATGGCAGCCATGCCATCCCGATTTTTCATGTGGAAACCATGTGACAACTGACGCAAGAAATCAATACGAAGGATTGCCCGGCGATTTCGCAATCTGGATTTTCATTCTGGCCGAAATGCTGGCCTTCGGCGTTTTGTTCGTGGCCTATGCTTTTGCTCGCGCCCATGATGTTGCGCTGTTCAACGCTTCACAGGAAACGCTGAACCGTACCTTCGGCGCGATCAACACCATGGTGCTGATTACCAGCAGTTATTTTGTCGTGCGCGCCGTGAATGCCATCAAGTGCGATCTGTCGCGCGATTGCGCATGGTGGCTGGGCATGGCCTGGCTGCTTGGCGCGGTGTTCATAAGCATCAAATGTGTGGAGTTTTACGATAAATTCTCCGCGGGCATCACGCTCAGCACCAACAGTTTTTACATGTTCTATCTCGCGCTGACGTTTTTTCATTTCATGCACGTGCTCATGGGCATGATTATTCTTGCCGTCGTAATCGTTAAGGCACGACGCGGCGGCTACAGCAGCCGGGATCATACCGGTGTCGAAACGGCGGCCTCGTTCTGGCATATGGTTGATCTGCTCTGGATCATTCTGTTCCCATTGATTTACGTGATACGCTGATATGACGCGCAACCGCTTTTTTACATTCATCTGGATAGTGCTGGTTGCATTGACGCTGGTCACCTACGCGATGGGTGAGGCTGGTATTATCGGCAGCGGCGCGATGTTGACGGTGCTCTTAATCGCATTGGTCAAGGGGCAGATGGTGGCCAACTATTTCATGGGATTGTGGCATGTCGCGCCCGGATGGCGCTTGCTGATTCTGGGTTATTTTTTGATCGTGGGCGGGTTGATTGCGCTGGCCTATGGCCTGAATTAAGCGGAGAGAAATCATGAATGAAAAAACGGAAACCATTCCGTTTTATAAACAACAGGGCAATGAGGTTGATCTGTTTGAGCGTGCGTGGCGCAATCATCTGCCACTGCTCATCAAAGGGCCGACCGGCTGCGGCAAAACACGTTTTGTCATGCATATGGCCGCGCGGCTGGGCCTGCCACTCTATACCGTGGCCTGCCATGATGATTTGACGGCGGCCGATCTCGTTGGCCGCCATCTTATTGGTGATGGCGAAACCGTATGGGTCGATGGTCCGTTAACCCGCGCGGTGCGCGAAGGTGGCATCTGCTATCTGGATGAAGTGGTTGAAGCGCGCAAAGACACTACTGTGGTGTTGCATCCGCTCGCGGATGACAGGCGCATTCTGCCGATAGACCGCACCGGTGAAACGATCAAAGCCGCGCCCGGATTCATGCTGGTCGTGTCCTACAATCCCGGCTATCAAAATTTCCTCAAAGGCATGAAGCCTTCGACACGCCAGCGTTTTGTTTCGCTCGCATTTGACTTTCCCGATGCGGAGCAGGAGGAGGCGATACTCACGGGTGAAACCGGCGTGGATGCAATGGTGGCGAAGCGATTGGTTTCCATCGTGCAAGCTTTCCGTGCATTGCGTGACCATGATCTGGAAGAAGCCGCCAGCACGCGCTTGCTGGTTTATGCGGCGACGCTGATACGTGATGGTTGCGATCCGCTCGTGGCCTGTCGCGCGGCGCTTGTGGAGGCGCTGACCGATGATCCGGAAACGGCGGTGGCATTACAGGAAGTCATTGATGCTACTTTTGGCAGATAGCGCCTGATATGGAAGAGTTCGTCGGCGGACTTTGGGACAAGCTGGTAACTCGCGTCGCCAGCCGGCAATATGCAGACGCCACGGTGCGACTGGAAGACATCCGCAAAAGCGCCGCCATCCTGTTTCGCGCCTTGGGTGGTGATGCCGGGCTCAGCCTCGCGGCGGCACCCGCTGTGCGTCACGGCTCGCGCCGTCGCTGGATGGAGCGCATCGCAGGCAGTGGCGAGCGCGTCGAGCTTGCGTGGCGCGATCAGAAAACTTTGCGACTGCCGGAGCAGATCGCGCTTTTCCCTGAGCGCAATCTCAATCGTGATCTTTATCTGTGGCTGATTGCTTTATCCGCCGTAAGCCCTGACGATGACCCGCAGCCATGGATCGTCCGCAATCAGCAAGCGACGATAACCACGCTGCAACGTTTTCCCGGATTCGTGCCACGCTATCAGCGCTTGGTTGCGGCTTTGCTGCCGCTGCGCTTCGCGCCCGAGCAGTTGCCCAAGGATGAAGCTGCACAGGAAAGCGCCATCCGCAAGGCGCTGCAAAATCCCGGCAGCGTGCAAATTTTGCCCAAGGCGAAGCGGCCCTTTCAGCCGGTGCCGCTGTGGCCGCACCCTGAACCGCCGCAGAGCCATGCCGCCAAAAATGATGCGGGTGACGGCGTGCCCGAGCATGAATCCGACGGAAGAAAAGACGAAGCGTACAGCCGCCGCAAACATCTCGCTGAACGCACGGATATGCCTGACGGCAAAAATGGATTCCTGCTGATGTTCCGTGCCGAAAGCCTGTTTTCGTGGAGTGAGTTCGTCAAGGTGAACCGCCCGCAGGACGATGACGAGGACACCGAAAGCGCCAAACTCGCTGCCGAGGATATGGATAAATTGACGGTCGCGCGCGATGGCAAAACCAGCGTCGCGAAACTGCGTTTCGATCTTGATCTGCCTTCGGCGGGCGAGGATGACACACCAGTAGGCGAGGGCATACCATTGCCGGAATGGGATTATAAAAAGCGCGTGTTGATTCCCGGCTATTGTCGTTTGCAGGAGATGATCGCAAGTGATGCCGAGCCGGCAGAATTACCACCGCATCTGCGTCAAACTGCGCGTCACTTGCGCAACCAGTTTCAGGCGCTTGCCCCCATGCGTACCTGGCTACGCGCGCAACAGGACGGTGACGAAATTGATCTCGATCAATGGGTGCGGCAGGAAGCTGATCGCATCACAGGTGGCGCTGTGGAGCACGGTTTGTACCGTGCGCAAGTCAACCGTCAACGCGATCTTGCGTGCTTGCTGCTGGCTGATCTCTCGCTTTCGAGCGATGCTTATGCTTCGAATACCGCGCGCGTGATCGACGTGATACGCGACAGCCTGTTCCTCTTTTCCGAGGCTTTATCCGCCACCGGCGACCGCTTCGCGCTGCACGGATTTTCTTCATTGCGACGCAACCATATCCGCTTCTATCGCATCAAGGATTTCGATGAGCATTACGATGCAAACACACGCGGCCGTATCGCCATCATCAAACCCGGCTACTACACGCGCATGGGCGCCGCGATTCGTCATGCGAGCAATTTATTGGCAAAACAGAAAAACCAGCAACGTCTGTTGCTGTTGTTGTCAGACGGCAAGCCCAACGATCTTGATCACTACGAAGGTCGTCATGGCATCGAAGATACGCGTGTTGCGATTATGGAAGCGCGCAAACAAGGCCTGCGCCCCTTTTGCGTCACCATAGACCGCGAAGCCAGTGACTACCTGCCGCACTTGTTCGGAACAAACGGCTACGCGGTCATCCGTCATCCCGAAGAGTTGCCGCGTGAGCTGCCATTGCTGTATGCGCAGATGACGCGCTGAAAACTCCCTGTCGTTCGACCAAATATTGCGTAGAAGTTTACTCCGAGCGATCTTCCGGAAACTCTCGCAACCAATAAACCGGGAACGCAACAACTTCGCGCGGGGTGGAGTAAAAAACGCTGCGCCAACTGATGAAATCGGCGTGGGCATTGTGGATGACGGAGATGCCTGCTTTGTCGAATGCGAGGCGCGCGCGCGGGATGTGGAAATACTCTGTCACTATCATCGCGCTTTCCAATTTTGCATCGCGCATGATCTGTGCGGTGTTGAGCGCCGTTGCCTGAGTGGTATTACCGTGCTCGTCCAGCAGGATCGCTTCGCGCGGAATGCCTTGCGAAATCAGATAATTCGCCATGACCTGCGCCTCACTGATGCCGTTTCTCTCGATGCCGCCGCTTACCAGAATGCGCGGAAGCACACCTTGCTGATACAGCTCCACCGCCTTGTCCAGCCGGGCTTGCAAGCGTGGCGATGGGTGGCCGCGCACCAAAACCTGCGAACCAAGCACCACACCGATGTCGCTGGGTTCGATATCATCCCACAACCCGGCGACGGTAATTGTCACGGAGCCGAGAATCAAAAAAACAGCCAGCCAAAGCGCCAGCCGGCATATGCTTTTCAGCATCGCAATTATGGGCTTGAAGAAGGCGGGGCAGCGCATCGTCATTCCTCCGGTGACTTTTGCGCCTCGAACATTTGCCCGTTCACGCCTATGCTATCGTGTCCCATGAGATAAAGATAAAGCGGCATAATGGCTGCGGCGGCGGGCAGATTTTCATGGATTTCACCTGGATGTGACCGCTTGCGCTGCGGGCATTGCACCGCGCCGGGAATGACGATGTTGATGCGGATATTGGGAAAAGTTTCCAGTTCCTGTGCCCAGATTTTAACGAGCGTTTCCGCCGCGCTTTTCGCAATCGCATGTGCGCCCCAGAATGCCGCCGGATGATGCGCTGCTGTTGTGGAGGTGAAAATCACCGAAGCATCCGGCGCGCGTTTGAGCAGCGGCAAACAAGCTCTGGTCAACGCGAATGGTGCGACCAGATTGGTCTGCAACATGCCGTTGAATTGTTCCGCTGTCTGAATTTCCAGCGGGCTCAAATTATCAAAGCGGCTCGCATTGTGCAGAATTCCGTCGAGCCGCCCCAGTTGCTGGAAAATTCCCTCGGCCATCGCGTTGAAATTTTCCTCGCTGGCATTTTCCAGATTCAACGGAAAAATCAACGGCTGCGGATTGCCCGCCGCCTCGATTTCGTCATACACCGCCTCCAGTTTTTTAACCTTGCGCCCCAGCAAAATCACCGTCGCGCCCTGCGCTGCAAACGTCAACGCCGCCGTTTTTCCTATGCCTTGCCCGGCTCCGGTGACCAGAATGACGCGATCCTGCAAATGGCGATGCGAAGGTTGGTAGTCCATGGTATATCTCGAAGGGTATGTTCCAAAAGTTGATGCGCGTATTTTAACGTACCGGTGCAGTCAGGATGCCGGAATTTCCTGCGCGCAAGCGATTCCGCTTCTGACCGCGCCTTCAATCGTGGCCGGATAATCGCCAGCCGTGTAGTCACCCGCGAGATAAAGATTGGGGCAGGATGTTTGTTGCGATGGACGCGGCATGTCGGGCGTGCAGGCAAAGGTCGCGCGTTTTTCAATGATGACTTTGCGCCAGAGCGTGGGCGGAAAATCGGGGAAAGCTTGCGCGATTTCGCTGGCGACGCGATCTGCAAGTTCTTCCTGGGTTAACTTCATGTGTGCGCCTTCTGTGCTGATAACAACGGCGAGCAGACCCTGTTGTCCGTTCAGCATGCCGCGATCCAGCACCCATTGCGCATATTCACCCGTGAGGCCGAGCATGGGATGAGGCAGACGGACGTGCGGCGGATATTGGAGATAAATCGTGGCGATAGGTTGGTAATCATAGCTCTCGCATATCTGCGCGACTGCTGCAAGCGGTGTGAGATCGGCAACGAGCTTGGCCAGGCGAAAGGGCGGCACGGCAAGGATGACGTGCGTGAAATGCGACGCGGCATCGCGCACGGTGAGCATGTAGCCATTATCCTGGCGTGTAATTGCCGAGACCGTTGTTTCGCGATGAATCGCGCCGCCTTTTGATGTGACGTAGTTGGCAAGCGGCTCCGCGAACAATTCGGAAAGCGCAACGCGGGGCAACAGCAAATCGCTGTCGTGTCTGCTTTGGGCAAAACTGTCGCGCAGCACATTGAGAAAAACTTGCGCGCTGGCATGACTAATCGGCGTGTTGAGCGCGGCAAGACACAGCGGTTCCCACAGGTATTGGATTATGCGCTCTGACTGCTGATGCTGAGTGAGCAAGGCGGCGAGCGGTTGATCGTGCGGCAAACGGAAATGAGTCAGGCGCAGCTTGAGCATAAAAAACAGCGCGGCACGGCGCTCGCCATACGACAAACCTTGCGCTCGCAGCAGCCCGTACAACACATGCAGTGGCGCGGGCAGCCAACTTGGTGCTTGCAGATGAAATTGTTTATGTTGGATGAGTTGCAATGGAAGTCGCAGCAGGGCGTGTGCCTCATCCACTCCGGCCAGACGCATAAGGCGCAGCGTTTCGCGGTATGCGCCGATGAGTATGTGCTGGCCGTTGTCGAGGTGTGTGCCGTTCCATTCCAGGCTGCGCGCGCGACCGCCGAGATGTTTGGCGGCTTCAAATACGGTCGCGGAAATATTGCGCTCCGCGAGCGTGGCGGCTGCCGCCAGGCCAGCGCATCCGCCGCCTATGATGGCTACGCGCAAGATATCAGCCCTTGATCCATGTTTTCCACGCAAGCCACAGCTTGCGCAGCGGCGTCAGCACAATGCGCTGGTTGAGCACTTTTTCACAGCCGCCGGATTGAATTTCATTGAGCAAAGTGCGGTAAATCGCAGCCATTATGAGGCCGGTGCGCTGGTTGCGCCGGTCTTCATCCGGCAGTTCTTCAAGCGCGCGTTGATAATAACTTTGTGCGCGCTCGATCTGGAATTCCAGCAGCCGCCGCGTATTTTCCGTTTCGCGGCCTTGCAGAATATCGCTCTCACTCACATTGAATTGCGCGAGTTCATCCAGCGGCAAATAAATGCGACCGCGTCGCACGTCTTCGCCGATATCACGCACGATATTGGTAAGCTGGAACGCAAGGCCGAGATCGTGCGCGTATTTAAGCGTGCGGCGATCGCGATAGCCGAAGATGGAAGCCGAAAGCAGTCCGACCACGCTGGCAACGCGGTAGCAATAAAGTTGCAGCTCCTTGAAATCACGGTAACGGTTTTGATCGAGATCCATTTCCATGCCGTCGATGATTTCCAGAAAATGTTCTTCGGCAAGGTTGTAATTGCGCACCGCATCCGCAAGCGCCTGCGTCACGGGATGCTGTGGCCGGCCGGCATGCAGATTGGCGATTTCGCTGCGCCACCACGCAAGCTTGGCGTGCGCGATGTTGACATCACTGCATTCATCCGCGACATCATCCACCTCGCGGCAGAAGGCATACAGCGCAGTAATCGCCTGTCGTTTGGGCTTGGGCAGAAAGAGGAAGCTGTAATAAAAACTGGAACCGCTTGCGGCGGCTTTTTGCTGGCAGTATTCGTGCGGCGTTGTCATTTGGCTCTCACGGCGCGGTAGAGCATATACACCCAATCAATCGGTGTGAGTTTCGGCCTGTGGTTGAACATGTCGCCGCGCCTTTTGTGCAGCTTGCTCAAAATGCGTTCGCCACCTGCGATAATCAGCCGCATTTCCAGCCCGATACGCCCTTTGAGCGCGATGCCCAGCGGCGCGCCGGATTGCAACAGCCGACGCGCGCGCTCAATTTCAAATTGCATGAAAGTCCACCACAGGCCGCCGGTATCTTTCGTCGCGATCTGGTTTTCTTCGATGCGATATTTTTTCATCTCGTCGAGCGGAAAATAGATGCGATTTTTACGGTAGTCGATTTCGACATCCTGAAGAAAATTTATCAATTGCAATGCTGCGCAAATCGCATCTGCATAACCAAGATTGCGCGGTGTGGCCTCGCCGTAAAGATGCAGCAACAAGCGCCCGATGGGATTCGCGGAGCGACGGCAATAGCTCATCACCTCACCGAAATTTTCATAGCGCGTTTTCACCACATCCTGACTGAAAGCATCAAGCAGTTCGTAAAATGGCGTAAGCGGCAGGTTGCGTTCGGCGATCATTGCAGCCAGCGTGCGAAAAAATCCGGTTTTCGGCACGGTTTGCGCCGCGATGCAATCCAGTTCCTTGCGGAAACCATCCAGCAATGCGAGGCGTTCTTCCGGCGGCAAATCGCCTTCATCGGCGAAATCATCGGCTTGCCGTGCGAAGGCATAGATCAACGCGATGGGTTCGCGCAGATGTCGCGGCAACAAAATCGAAGCGACCGGAAAATTTTCATAATGAGTTTGCGCGAGTTTGAGGCTGTCGCGTGTGGCATCAACAGTTTCCATAGGCGGGCAGTATGCCATACAATCCGCTGAAATTCTTTTCAGGAAACGTAGGCGAAATGGCGGTCAAAAAAGTCAGAAAAATGGGCGATCCGGTGTTATGGCAGCGCGCGGAAGAAGTCAGGCAATTTGATACGCCCGAGTTGCATCAGTTAATTCAGGATATGCGCGACACCATGGATGCAATGAGCGGCGCGGGTATCGCGGCTCCGCAAATCGGCGTCAGCCTGCGCGTTGTGATGTTTGGCGTGGGCGAAAATCCGCGCTATCCGGATGCGGAGGAAGTTCCATTCACTGTGCTCGTCAATCCCGTGCTCACGGCGTTGAGCGGTGAAATGGAAAAAGGCTGGGAAGGCTGCCTTTCCGTCCCCGGCTTGCGCGGTGTAGTTCCGCGCCATACGCAATTGCATTACGCCGGTTTCGACCCATATGGAAACGTTATTGATCGTACCGTCGAAGGTTTTCACGCCCGCGTCGTGCAGCACGAGTGCGATCATCTCGACGGCATTCTCTATCCCATGCGTATTCAGGATTTGCGCGACCTTGGTTACACCGACGCGCTGTTTCCGGGCGAAGATATTCAGGACGATTGAAGTGCTTGACTGATTGTTTTGGAGAGGGGTTGACACTATAAAACGATAAACTTAAGATTATCGTTATGAAAACAGACCACGCCTGCACGACTAAACCAGAGAAGGGGGCGCCCATGCATCGGCGTCCCGTTTTCCAGCCGTCGCATCACAACGCATTCGCGGCGGAATTGCGGGCAGCCGCGCAGACTTGGCTGGATGAGCATCACGATCATCGCCATGCCAACACCGCAGCAATACTCAAGATATCGGTGATCGCCGCAGTCGCTGCCTTGTTTTATACTGCGGCGCTGCACGCAGTGAGCGGCTATGTTTATGTCGGCCTGTATGTCTGCTTTGCCGTTGCGGCGATGCTGCTGGCGGCCAACACTTTGCACGACGCTTCTCACGGCGCGCTCTTCCGCTCGCGCGCGATGAATGGCGTAGTGATGCGCTTCAGCGCCATCCCGCTGGGTATTGAGCCGGTGTATTGGCAGGTGCGCCATGTGCGCTATCACCACCCGAACGCGAATATCGAACACATCGATCTCGACACCGCCGCCAACCGGTTTTTGCGCCAGACGCCATTCCAGCCGTGGTTTCCCCAGTTCCGTTTTCAGCATCTTTACTGGCCGCTGATCGCCGGGCTTTCTCTGCCCTACATTGGATTGATCTATGACTGGTCCGACCGCTTCGGCATGACGCCTCTCGCGCAAGATCGGGCATTACGCGGAGTGGGCGGCTGGTTGCGATTTGTCGCTTCGAAACTGGCGCACTTGCTTCTGTGTCTGGGGCTGCCGCTTTGGCTTGTCGCGCCGACCATAGGCTACACGGCAGTGATCGTCGCTTATGTATCTGGACAATTGCTGGCTTCGTCTTTGTTGGTCACGCTCATACTCGGCACTCACTGGGCGGATGCGCATTTCTACGACGTTAGCGACGGCAAACCTTTGCCACACACGCGGGAAGAGCATGCTTTTCTGACCTGTTGCGACTGGACGGCGCCGCCGCTGATGGGCGGGTTGCTGGGCGGTTTGAATCTGCATCTCACGCACCACCTGTTTCCCCATGTTCATCACCGGCACTATCCGGCGCTGGCAAAACTGGTCGCGCAGACCGCCGCGCGCCACGGGCTGTCTTACCGCTGCTTGAGCTACCGCGAACTTCTGCGCGCGCAGCAACATTTCCTTAAATCCATGGGGCAGAGGCCGGAGGTTATGTATGCGTAACGCAACCGCTTCCACTCTGCTGCCGATTGCGATCATCGCCACCGGCAAAGCCTTGCCGCGCGTCAAACTCACATCGGCTGAACTGGATGTGCAACTCGGCAAGCCTGCGGGTTGGGTACAAAGCAAATCCGGCATCGAACATCGCTACCATGCGAGCGCCGACGAGCGCCAATCCACGCTTGCCGCTCAAGCATTGCGTGATGCGTTGACGCGCGGCGATATTGATCCCGATTCCATCGACCTGCTGCTATCGGCTTCCGGCGTGCCGGAACAAGCTCTGCCATGCACCGCCGCGCTGGTGCTTGAGCAAGCCGGATTGCGCGCAGGCGCGCCGGGTTTCGACATCAACGCCACTTGCTTGAGTTTTCTCACTGCGTTTCAAGTCGCCGCGAGTTTGCTCAACACCACGGCATACCGGCGCATCGCCATCGTCGCGTCTGATCTCGCGTCGCGCGGCATCAACTGGGATCACACCGAAGCCTCGTTGATCTTTGGCGACGGTGCCGCCGCCGTGATCGTCGAGCGCGGGGACGGTACGCGCGGCATTGAAGGATACAAGCTCAATACCTGGCCGGAAGGCGCGACCTATTGCGAAATTCGCGCAGGCGGCACACGCCGCACGCCGCGCACGGGCGCGGAACCTTCCGACTTTCTGTTTCACATGGACGGCAAACGGATACTCCGCTTGGGCGCAACGGCGATGGACGGCTTGCTCGCCGATTTATTTGAGGAAACCGGATTGTCTTTTGATGATATCGACGTGGTCGTGCCGCACCAGCCCAGCCCGCTCGGCATGCGTTATCTCACCGAGCGCGTAGCGGCCGATCGCCTCATCAATATCTATCCCACGCACGGCAATCAGGTCGCCGCTTCTATTCCGACCGCGCTGCACGAGGCTTTTGTAACGGGTCGCGCCCAACCGGGACGGCGCTTGATGTTGGTCGGCACGGCAGGCGGCGTTTCCGTGGGCGCGGTGATACTCAAACTATGACCACGCTCGTCACCGGCGCAACCAGTGGATTGGGCAGAAACGCCGCCAAATATCTTGCTGCCCGGCAACAAGCTGTGCGCGGCACGGGTCGCAATGCTGCCGTCGGCGCAACACTGCAAGCGCAAGGCATTGAATTTGTCACGGCTGATCTTGCAACCATTCAACGCAAGGAACTCGACCAGATGCTCGACGGCGTGGAGACCGTCTGGCATTGCGCCGCGCTGTCGTCGCCCTGGGGGCGTTATGATGATTTTTACGCGGCCAACGTTACTGCCACTACGCAACTTGCCGAAGCGGCTGTTGCGCGCGGCGTAAAACGCTTCGTGCACATTTCCACGCCGTCGATCTATTTTGATTACCGGCATCGCACCAACATTCCCGAAACATTTCGCCCGACGCGTTACGTCAATCACTACGCCCGCACCAAAGCCTTGGCCGAGGATGCGATACGCGCACTTGCCGAGCGTCATCCGCAAACGACTTTTGTCATGCTGCGACCACGCGGCATTTTCGGCTCGCATGATCGCGTGTTGTTGCCGCGCATACTGCGTATTCTGCGCGAGCGGAATGGGCGCTTGCCGCTACCGCGCGGCGGCGCAGCGCAATTTGATCTCACTTATGTCGGCAATGTCGTTCACGCAATGCAACTTGCCACAACGCGCGCGGACATCGCATCGGGCGCGGCCTTCAACATTTCCAACGACGAACCCGCCACGCTGCGCGATGTGCTCGACGCTTTGCTTCTGCCGCTGGCTATTCCCTATCAGATTGTGGCCTTGCCGTATCCCGTTCTTGACGCTGTCGCGCGCGCGATGGAAGCCCGCGCAACGCTGACTGGCAAAGAGCCGCCCTTCACGCGCTACAGCATGGGCGCGTTGAATTACGACATGACGCTTGATATCAGCAAAGCTCGCCGCGAGTTGGGCTACCAACCCATCGTGGCGATGGCGGCGGGCATCGCGGAAACTGTGCACTGGATTAAAAAACATGGCGACGCTTACGGTTTTTGAAGCGGGATATTGCACGCACCTGGCCTGCATGGCCTTGCGCGGCGCAGGTTTTTCCGTGTGCCGTTTTCCCGCGCGCGCCTGGCTGATCGAAACCGCGCATGGCCGCTGGCTGTGGGATACGGGCTATGCCTCGCATTTTCTCGACCACACGCGGCATGGCGTTTTCGCGTGGTACCGGCGCGTCACGCCCGTGTATTTCAACGCCGAAGAAGCGCTGGCGCGACAACTGCATGATCGCGGATTACAAGCGGCGGATCTCAGCGCCATCATCCTTTCGCACTTCCACGGCGACCATATCGCCGGATTGCGCGATCTGCAAGGCGCGCCGATCTGGCTGAGCGGCGCGGGATGGAACGCCACGCGCTCATTGCGTAGCGTCGCGGCATTGCGCAAAGGTTTTATGCCGGGGCTGATTCCGCCGGATTTCGAAGCATCCATCATCGCAATCGAAACCTTCGAGCAAGTCGCGCTGCCCGCCGAACTTGCGCCATTCATCCACGCCTACGCCGCGCCCGGCAGCGACGGCGAATTATTGATCGTCGAATTGCCCGGCCACGCCGCAGGCCATCTCGGCGCTTTCATCGCCACTGAACAAGGTTGGGTCATGCTCGCATCGGATGCCGCGTGGTCGCCTGCTGCGTACAAAAATCTCACCGGCCCGTCGCGCCTTGCCCATTCGATCATGGACGACACCGCCCGGTATTACGACACGCTGCGCAAGCTGCATGAACTCGATCAGCGGGGTAGCGTAAAAATTTATCTCACGCATGAAGGAGCGCTGTGATGCGTCTCGCCAACGTGCTCCGGGCTTACCGGCAAGCCAAGCGCCTGCGCTTTGACAGCCGCGCAGCGCTTGAACATCATCAGCAACGCCAGCTCCGGCAATTCATCTCCACGCAACTCACGCGCAGCCCCTGGTTCGCGCCTTATATCGATCAGCCTTTGCACACCTGGCCGGTGATGACGAAGGCGACGATGATGGAACACTTCGATCGCATCAACACGGCGGGCCTCAAACTCGCGGACGTGCTCACCTGCGCGTGGGAAGCCGAACGCACGCGCGATTTCACAAAGACGGTTGACGGTTACAGCGTGGGACTTTCGTCGGGCACTTCGGGTTCGCGCGGCGTATTCGTGGTCAGCGCAGCCGAGCAAGCGCGCTGGGCCGGTGTGATGCTGGCGCGCGTGCTGCCGCGCGGTCTGTTCGCCGGTGAGCGCGTCGCGCTGTTTTTGCGCGCAAACAACAATCTGTATTCCGCCGTGCGCAACCCGTGCTTGTCGTTTGAATTTTTCGATTTGATGCAACCGTTCGCGCAACATTTCGAACGGCTGGCTCGCTACGCACCGACCATCATCGTCGGCCCCGCGCAAGTGTTGCGCGCGCTGGCCGAAGCAAAACTGCACAGGCAGATCGACATTCATCCGCGCCTCGTCATCTCCGGCGCGGAAGTGCTGACGCCGTTTGATCGTGAATTCCTTGCGCGCGCATTCGAATCGGTGGGCGAGGTGTATCAGGCGACGGAAGGATTTCTCGGCTCGACCTGCGCGCACGGCACATTGCATCTGAACGAATCCCACGTCCACTTCGAGCCGCAGTGGCTGGACGAACGCCGCTTTGTACCCATCGTGACAGATTTCACGCGCACGACGCAGCCCATCGTGCGTTATCGTCTGGACGATATTCTGGTAAAGCACGCCACGCCGTGCGCCTGTGGCAGCCACGAAATGGCGATAGCGCACATCGAAGGCCGGTGCGATGATTTTCTGCGCCTGCCCGGTCGCGATGGTGTAGCTATGGAAATTTACGCTGACAGCATTTCGCGCTCGCTCGCGCAAGTTCTGCCAATTTCCGCAGATTACCGCCTCGCGCAAATCGGCAAAACGCAACTCTCGCTCTGCGTCGAAGGCGTCAATGATGCCGAACTGGCGAACTGCCGCGCGCATCTCGAACACTTTTTATCGAATCAAGGCGTTCAGACTGAACAACTCGTCTGGACATTGAATTCGCACTTGCCCGCCGCCGATTTCGGAACCAAGCGCCGGCGCATCACGCGGCAGAAAGAAGCATGATGCCAGCGACCGCCTCCGCTTCCTTGCACACTCGCCTCGGCATGATGATCGTCGGTTGGGGCACGGTCGGCCTGTGTTACACGCTTGGCAGTCTCACGCCGCGCACAGCGCAGGTTTTGCAGGAAACCACGCTCGATCGTTTCATCCCTTTCAACGCATCCGCGATATGGTTGTACTTGTCATTTTTTCTGCTGGTGCCTGCCGCTTATCTGTTCGCCGACGCGGCGCGTCTCAAGCCCTTGATGCGTGCCATGCAACTGTCCGCATTGCTTGCCATGATCGTATTTGTAGCCTACCCGACCACGCTTGCGTATCCCGTCGTCTCGCCAGCAACGTCAGGCAGCACGATATTGGACTTGCTCATCAGCTTTGATTCCGCGCGCAACTGTCTGCCCTCGCTGCACGGCGCGTTGACGGTGCTGTGCGTCATCGCGCTATGGCAGCGTCCGTGGCTCAATGTTTTTGTTTTGCTGTGGGCGTTTGCGATTGCATGGGCGGTGATACAAACGCGGCGGCATCTTGCCGTTGATCTTGGCGCAGGATTGCTGCTCGGCGTCTTTTGCGCCTGGCTGGTCGCGCGCAAGAATCCGGAAAATTTCAGCAAGGCTGAAAAAACAGTTGACACGAAATAACTACATAACTAAGATCATCGACATGAAATCTGACTACACCCGTACTATCCCGCCCGAGTGGCAACCGATGGCTCGCGTCTTTACGGCGTTGGGCGATCAGCACAGGCAGCGCATTTTGATGCTGTTCGATAAAGGCGAGCGCCTCAATGTAGGGCAGATCGCGTCCGTTTCGACCCTGACGCGCTCCACGGTTTCGCACCATTTGAAGATACTGCACGAGGCCGGTGTGCTGAGCTCGGAAAAAATCGGCAAAGAGGTCTGGTTCTGGATCAATCGAGCCTGGCTGGAAGAAAGTCTTGGTAGAGTGCTGCATTACGTGCAAACGGAATGCTGATTTTTTTAACCTGATGTAACGAAATTTTTGATTATGTCAAACATCGCACACGCAAAAAACCATGCTCCGGCGCTTTGGCGCAGCTTTGTTCTCTGGATGCTGCGCGCGCTCGCGCGGCTGATGTTCCGCGTGCAGGTACGAGGCGTGGAACATGCACTGGCGGGCGCGAAGGCCGCGGAAGGGCGCTTGCTCATCATCGCCAATCACGAATCCTTTCTTGATGGCACCTTGCTTGGTTTGTTTTTACCGCTACCCAGGGATCCGGTGTTTGTGGTGCATACGGAGGCCGTCAAGCACACGTTCCGGCGCTGGAGTCTCGATATCTTGTGCGATTACCTCACGGTTGATCCGACCAATCCGATGGCGATCAAACAGGTGATTCAACTGGTTGAGTCGGGTCGCCCGGTGGTGATTTTTCCGGAAGGGCGGATCACGACGACCGGCAGTTTGATGAAAGTGTATGACGGCCCCGCATTCATCGCTGCCAAGACCGGCGCGACGCTGTTGCCGGTGCGATTGGATGGCGCGATGCACAGTTATTTTTCACGCATGAGCAAGGGGCCGCGCAAACTGTTTCCACGCATCACGCTCACGGTATCGCCGCCTACAACATTGTCCATGCCGGAAGCGGGGAGTTCGCAGGATCGCCGTCACAAGGCGGGCGAAGCGATGCGTCGTTTGATGCTGAACATGGCGCTGACGCGACCAGCTTCCGATACCCTGTATGGCGCGCTGTGCGACACGATGGAGCACTACGGGCGCGATCGTCGCGTACTCGAAGACGTGAAGGAAGTCGAATACAGCTATCAGGATTTGCTCAAGATGACGCTGGCGCTCGGGCGTGTGGTCGGACGCATGAGCAAGCGCGATGAACGTGTGGGATTGCTGCTGCCGAATCTGGTGCCTACAGTCGGGCTGTTTCTCGGGCTGAGCGCATTGCGTCGCGTGCCTGCGATGCTCAATTACACGGCGGGCATTGATGGTATGCAGGCTGCATGCAGTGCTGCGGAAGTGAAACTTTTGGTAACTTCGCGCGCCTTTGTTGAGCAGGCCAACCTCGCCGATAAAATTGCCGCGTTGCAAGGGCTGGAGCGCATTGTTTATCTGGAAGATGTGCGCAAGCAGATCACGCTGTTCGATAAATTATGGCTGGTATGCTGGGGCTTGCGCTTCCCGCGCTGCGTGCAAGTCAAAACTCTGGCCGACGACCCCGCCGTGGTGCTGTTCACCTCCGGCTCCGAAGGCAAGCCCAAAGGCGTCGTGCTGTCGCATCGGGCGATACTCTCCAATATCGCGCAGATCCGCGCCATTATTGATATTACGACCGATGATCGCATGCTCAACGCATTGCCGATTTTCCATTCCTTCGGCCTCACGGGCGGCACGCTATGGCCGCTGTTTTCGGGCATGAATCTGTTTCTCTATCCCACGCCTTTGCACTATCGCGTCATTCCCGAACTCGCTTATGATCGCAATTGCACACTGCTGCTCGGCACCAGCACCTTCCTCGGCCACTACGCGAACAATGCGAACCCGTATGATTTTTACAAAATGCGCTACGTTATCGCGGGCGCGGAAAAACTCTCGCCCACCGTGCGCGACCTGTGGTTCGAAAAATTCGGCATTCGCATTTACGAAGGCTACGGCGCAACTGAAACTGCGCCGGTGATTGCGGTCAACACACCGATGGGCTACCGCAGCGGCACCGTGGGGCAATTTTTGCCGGGCATCGAATATCGTCTGCAAACCGTGCCGGGCATAGAGCATGGCGGACGTTTACACGTGCGCGGCCCCAATGTGATGAGCGGCTATCTCAAGGCCGACCAGCCCGGCGTACTGCAACCGCCGGCCGTCGATGATATCGGCCCGGGCTGGTATGACACCGGCGACATTGTCGATGTGGATACGGACGGTTTTGTGCACATCCTCGGTCGCGTCAAACGTTTCGCCAAAGTGGCCGGCGAAATGGTGAGCCTGGAATCCGTGGAAAAACTCGCGCAGACCGCCGCGCCCGATGCGCAACACGCCGCCAGCAGCCAACCCGACGAAAGCAAGGGCGAGGCATTGGTGTTATTCACCACCGATGCCAAGCTGGATCGTGCCGCGTTGCAGGAGACCGCGCGTCGCCTGGGTATTCCCGAACTCGCCGTGCCGCGCAAGATCGTGCGCGTGGAAGAACTGCCAATGCTTGGTACCGGCAAAGTTGATTACGTCACGCTGAAACGCATGGCGGAATCGGCATGACAAAGAAGCTTGATCAGAAAGCCCATAAATGAGACTTCAAGATTATTTTGTAAACATCATCCTCAGCAGCATTTTGATTGTCGGCGCGTACCAGTTTTATTTTTTCACGCAGCGTCATCCCATCAGGAAAGCGCGCACCTTCCATTCGCTGATAGATGAGCGCATACCGTTTTGGCCGGTCTGGGGCTGGGTTTACAGCTTTTTGTACTACCCCGCGATTCTGTATTTGAACCTGATTGTCACCGACGCGCGCCATTTCACGCAGATGGCCTTCAGCTTTATTCTGCTGCTGTTCATTCAGATGGCCTGTTTCTATATTTATCCGGTCGAAACGCCCGCGCATTGGCGCAACATCAATACCGGAAAGAGCGCCTCGGAAAGATTCCTGCTGTTCGTGCAAAAATTCGACGCACCCAGCAATTGCTTTCCGAGCATGCACGTTTCCGTCGCCATGCTCACGGCATTGCTCGCGCAAGCCGCGCTTGGGCCGTGGGTGTTTGCTTTTCCGCTGCTCATCGGGATTTCGTGTATCTTTACCAAGCAACATTATCTGATTGATCTGCCGACTGGCGCCTTGCTGGGTGTGGCAGGGTATGAGATTTATCTGCTGCTTTTATGAACCAGACCACACAAACCGCGCAGGAAAAAAACGACACGCACTCCCAGTTCCGGCTGTTGCGCAGACGGCGTTTTCTGCCGCTGTTCATCACGCAGTTTCTTGGCGCGTTCAACGACAATGCCTACAAAACCTCGCTCGTCATGCTGCTCACATTCGGGGCTTCATGGTCGGTAATGAATCCGGAAGTGCTGACCAATCTTGCGGGCGGGATTTTCATGGTGCCCGCATTTTTGTTTTCGGCGACCGCCGGGCAACTGGCTGACAAGTTTGACAAGGCGCGGCTGGCGCGCTGGGTGAAGGCGCTGGAAATACTGATTATTCTGGCTGTGGCGGTGGGTTTCTGGCTGCACAGTTTGCCGTGGTTGTTGTCGGCATTGTTTTTACTCGGTACACACGCCTCGTTTTTCGGCCCCATTAAATACGCGATTTTGCCGCAGCATTTGCGCCCGCAGGAACTCGTGGGCGGTAACGCGCTTGTGGATGCGGGAACCTTTATCGCCATTTTGCTCGGCACGATCAGCGGCGGTTTGCTGGCGCGATTGCAAAGCGGCGAGGCATGGATTGTCGGCATCTGCCTTCTGGTCGCGCTGGCCGGTTTCGTGGTGAGCTGGAAAATTCCCGCCGCGCCTGCGCCCATGCCGGAACTCAAGATTTCCCTTAACCCGCTGGTTGAAGCCTGGCACTGTATCGGCTTCGCGCGACGGGAGCGCAGCGTGCTGCTGTCCATTCTTGCAGTCTCTTGGTTCTGGTTTTATGGCGCGACATTGCTGGCGCAATTTCCGCTCTATGCCAAAAATGTGCTCGGCGGCGACGAAAATGCATTCACGCTGCTGCTTGCCGTGCTTTGCGTGGGCATTAGCGTGGGTTCTTTGCTCTGCGAAAAACTCACGCGTCGCCGTGGCAAAAACGTCGAGCCGGGGCTGGTACCCATGGGCGCGCTGGGCATGTTGATCTTCGGCATTGACCTCTATTTTGCTTCACCCGTGCATCCGGCAGAAATGGGAATGCCGCTTGCCACACTGCTGCAACAAGACGGGATATGGCGCGTGCTGTTCGACCTGATGATGGTGGGCAGTTTTGGCGGTGTGTACTGCGTGCCGCTTTACGCCTTGATCCAGCAACGCAGCGACGAATCCTGCCGCGCGCGCGTGATCGCCGCCAATAACATCCTCAATGCGCTGTTCATGGTTCTGGGCGCACTGGGCGCCATCGCCGTCCTGAGCTGGGGACACCGCACCATCCCGGAGCTATTCCTGCTGATCGCCGTGATGCACGCCGGAGTCACCATCTATATCTTCAGTGTGGTGCCCGAATTTTTGATCCGTGCATTGATATGGTTCGGATGGAGAAAGGAATAGGGCGCTCTCCGAAATCAGCCGAATGGTACAATACGCGGCGACAATGCTCCCCAAACGCTTCCGCAGACAACCCGGAAAGCGCATGCAGGAAGGGTGGCAGAGTGGTCGATTGCAGCGGTCTTGAAAACCGCCGGTGGGCAACCATCCGTGGGTTCGAATCCCACCCCTTCCGCCAAACAAAATGCCACCCTCGCGGTGGCTTTTTGTTTGGTGCAAGGCGCTGAGTATTTCGAGAGCCCGCTTTGGGTTCGACTAAGCGAGCACGGCTCGCTTGGACGCGCGTCAGCGCGGTCCGCGTAGCGGATGACGGGATCGCCTTGAGGCGAGACCGGCACAATCCCACCCTTTCACCAGTTATCACAATTCTTTAAAAATGCCACCCTTGCGGTGGCTTTTTGTTTGGCGGAAGGAGATGGGTACTTCGAGAGTCCGCTTTGGGTTCGACTAAGCGAGCACGGCTCGCTTGGACGCGCGTCCGCGCGGTCCGCGCAGAGTGTTGTTTTATTGCAACGGCACCGCCTGCTCAAACGTGCGATGCCGCGCATTTTATGCTAAAAGGATACTGGATAAAACAAACTGGATTGTTCATGCATTGCAAACAAATTTCAGAATCAGGGGTACCATGATGGTTGGACACGGTAATCTCCAGCAATTCAGTGCTTGCGCTTTTTCTCATTGCGGCGCGGCGGCGCGCCGTCCGGCGCTATTGATTGTTCTTTTTGCCGCGAGTTTGCTCACCGCCGGCCTGTTCGCCCCCAACGACGCGCAGGCGCGTTGCTACAACCTGACGACGCTCAATAACGGGCAGGGCAATCAAAATCCCCTGATCAGACCCAACGCCCAGGTGGACCAGGGCGCCAATATCGGCTACTACCAGCCGGTCTCCGGCGATACCATCATCTGCGACAACGATGCAACGCCCGTTCCTGGTCAACCCGGCACCCTCTTGAACCCCCTGAACCCGGTGACGCAGGTTTATGCGGCATCCGGCGCGCCCGGTCTCTACAATAAAATCCCCGGCTATCGCCCGACCCAGAACGTCGCCGTGCACCTGACGGACGGCTTTCTCACCAAGGAGAGGTCGTTGCCGTTCATCCATGTGTCCTACGCCAGCACGGTGACGATCGATGCGGGCGCGACGATCACAGTCGGTGGGACTTCTACCCAAGACCTGGCCTGGGCTGTTGGCGTCATGCACGGCGGCTCGCGCACCATCATCACCAACAACGGCA